>NZ_JBYIQW010000037.1:0-78248 GCF_057707815.1 Actinacidiphila sp. bgisy160 | reverse complement strand
CTTCGCACCCCCGACCCGAGCGGTTCCACCGCACGGCCCGCGACTGGAGACAGTGTGACGGAGAACGTCGACGCGAAAGCCCACGACGGACACGCCCCCGCAGGCTATGCGGCGGCCCGGCTGGCCCTCCTGAACGGTGAGGGCCCCTCAGGGGCGCCGCGGCGCAAGGCGCTGGCCGCCCTGACCGACGCCTGGCTCGCCGACCTCGCCCGCGGCGCGGCCTGCCGGACCGGGGCCCGGGGCTGGTCGCTGGTCGCGGTCGGCGGCTACGGCAGGGGCGAGCTCTCCCCGCGCAGCGACCTCGACCTACTGCTGCTCCACGACGGCTCCGCCGGGCCCACGGACGTCGCCGGCCTCGCCGACGGGATCTGGTACCCGGTCTGGGACCTGGGCGTCGCCCTCGACCATTCCGTCCGCACCCCCGCCGAGGTCCGCAAGACCGCCGCGGAGGACCTCAAGGTCCAGCTCGGCCTCCTCGACGCCCGCCACATCGCGGGCGACACCGCCCTCACCGCCTCCCTGCGCGCCGCCGTCCTCGCCGACTGGCGCAACCAGGCCCCCAAGCGACTCCCCGCGCTCCACGAACTGTGCCTGGAGCGCGCAGAACGTCACGGCGAGCTCTCGTACCTGCTGGAACCCGACCTCAAGGAGGCCCGCGGCGGGCTGCGCGACGCCACCGCCCTGCGCGCCGTCGCCGCCTCCTGGCTCGCGGACGCGCCACGCGAGGGCCTGGAGGACGCCAGGACCCGCCTGCTCGACGCCCGGGACACCCTCCATCTGGTGACCGGCCGTGCCACCGACCGGCTGGCCCTGCAGGAGCAGGACCAGGTGGCCACCGCGCTCGGCCTGCTGGACGCCGACGCGCTGTTGCGCCAGGTGTACGAGGCCGCCCGGACCGTCAGCTACGCCTTCGACGTCACCTGGCGCGAGGTCGGCAGGGTCCTGCGCTCCCGCCAGATGCGGCCCCGCCGACGCGGGCTGCTCGGCCGCTCGCGTCCCGGGCAGAGCGGGGACGCGCCCCAGCGCACCCCGCTGGCCGACGGCGTCGTGGAGCACGAGGGCGAGGCCGTCCTCGCGCTCACCGCCAGGCCCGAGCGCGACCCCGTGCTGCCGCTGCGCGCCGCGGCGGCCGCGGCCGAGCACGGCGTACCACTGTCGCTGCACGCGGTCCGCCGGCTGAGCGTGGCCCAGGCCGGCCGGCCGCTGCCGGTGCCCTGGCCCGCCGAGGCCCGCGAACAGCTCGTCACGCTGCTCGGCGCGGGGGAGTCGACCGTGCAGGTGTGGGAGGCCCTGGAGGCGGAGGGCATGATCACGCGGCTGCTCCCGGACTGGGAGCGGGTCCGCTGCCGCCCGCAGCGCAACGCCGTGCACATCTGGACCGTCGACCGGCACCTCATCGAGTGCGCGGTGCGGGCCTCGCGCCTGACCCGCCGGGTCGGCCGCCCCGACCTGCTGCTCATCGCCGCCCTGCTGCACGACATCGGCAAGGGCTGGCCCGGCGACCACTCAGAGGCCGGCGAGGTCATCGCCCGCGACGTCGCGGCCCGCTTCGGCTTCGGCCGCGCCGATGTGGAGACACTGGCCCTGCTGGTGCGCCACCATCTGCTGCTGATCGAGACCGCGACCCGGCGCGACCTGGACGACCCCGCCACCGTGCAGAGCGTCGCCGAGGCCGTCCGCGACTCCGAGACACTGGACCTGCTCCACGCGCTGACCGAGGCGGACGCCCTCGCCACCGGTCCGGCCGCCTGGAGCGCCTGGCGGTCCTCGCTCGTCGGCGACCTGGTCAAGCGGGTCGCCGCCGTCCTGGCGAGCGGGGCGGTGCCCGAGCCCGCCGACCCCGAGCCCACCGCCGAGGAGGAGCGGCTGGCCGTCGAGGCGGCGCGCACCCAGGGCCCGGTCATCGCGCTGCACGCCCACGCCGAGCCCGACCCCGACGGGGCCGCCCCGAGGACCGCGGGGGACGAACCCGAGCCCGTCGGCGTGGAGCTGCTGCTCGCCGTCCCCGACCGCCCCGGGCTGCTCGCGGCGGCGGCGGGCGTGCTCGCCCTGCACCGGCTCACCGTCCGCGCCGCCGACCTGCGCGCGGTCGACCCCATCGGGCAGGGCCCGGTGACCCTCCTGCGCTGGCGGGTGGCCGCCGAATACGGCTCGCTGCCCGAGGCGGCACGGCTGCGCAACGACTTCGCCCGGGCCTTCGCCGGCTCCCTCGACATCGAGGCGCGGCTGGCGGAGCGCGAGTCCGCGTATCCCCGCCGCCGCGGCGTCACGCCCCCACCGCCCCGCGTGACCGTGGCCGCCGGCAGTTCCAGCGCCGCCACCGTCATCGAGGTCCGCGCCCACGACGCCCCGGGGCTGCTGCACCGCATCGGCCGGGCCCTGGAGTCCACCGGCGTGAACGTCAGGTCCGCCCGGATCAGTACGCTCGGAGCCAACGCCGTGGACGCCTTCTACGTCACCGACACCGCCGGGGATCCGCTTCCCGACGTCACGGCGGCCGAGGTCGCCGACGAGGTCGAGCGGGCCCTGCGCTGACGCGGTGGAGACCTTTCGCGGGCCGGGCGGATACCCTTGAGGACGACCTATCACCCGCCCCCGACCTGAGGATCCGCGACCGACGTGTTCGACACCCTTTCCGACCGCCTCGCAGCGACGTTCAAGAACCTCCGGGGCAAGGGCCGCCTGTCCGAGGCGGACATCGACGCCACGGCGCGCGAGATCCGCATCGCGCTGCTGGAGGCGGACGTCGCGCTGCCGGTGGTCCGTGCCTTCATCAAGCAGGTCAAGGAGCGGGCGGCCGGGGCCGAGGTGTCCCAGGCGCTCAACCCCGCCCAGCAGGTCATCAAGATCGTCAACGACGAGCTGATCGGCATCCTCGGCGGTGAGACCCGCCGGCTGCGCTTCGCCAAGCAGCCGCCGACCGTGATCATGCTCGCCGGTCTGCAGGGTGCCGGTAAGACGACCCTGGCCGGCAAGCTCGGCCGCTGGCTGAAGGGCCAGGGCCACGCCCCGCTGCTGGTCGCCGCCGATCTCCAGCGTCCCAACGCGGTCAACCAGCTCCAGGTCGTCGCGGAGCGGGCGGGCGTCGCGGTCTTCGCGCCGCAGCCCGGCAACGGCGTGGGCGACCCGGTCCAGGTGGCCAAGGACTCCATCGAGCACGCCCGCACCAAGCAGTACGACGTCGTCATCGTCGACACCGCCGGCCGCCTCGGCATCGACGCCGAGATGATGCAGCAGGCCGCGGACATCCGCGACGCCGTGCAGCCCGACGAGATCCTCTTCGTCGTCGACGCCATGATCGGCCAGGACGCGGTCAACACCGCCGAGGCCTTCCGTGACGGCGTCGGCTTCGACGGCGTGGTGCTCTCCAAGCTCGACGGCGACGCCCGCGGTGGTGCGGCGCTGTCCATCGCGCACGTCACCGGCCGCCAGATCATGTTCGCCTCCAACGGCGAGAAGCTGGACGACTTCGACGCCTTCCACCCCGACCGGATGGCCTCGCGCATCCTGGGCATGGGCGACGTCCTCAGCCTGATCGAGAAGGCCGAGCAGACCTTCAGCCAGGCCGAGGCCCAGAAGATGGCCGAGAAGCTGGCCAAGGGTCCCAAGGAGTTCACCCTCGACGACTTCCTCCAGCAGATGGAGCAGGTCCGCAAGATGGGCTCGATCTCCAAGCTGCTCGGCATGCTCCCGGGCATGGGCCAGATCAAGGACCAGATCAACAACCTCGACGAGCGCGACGTGGACCGCACCGCCGCGATCATCAAGTCGATGACCCCGGGCGAGCGCCAGGACCCCACGATCATCAACGGCTCCCGCCGCGCCCGCATCGCCCGCGGTTCCGGCGTGGACGTCAGCGCCGTGAAGAGCCTGGTGGAGCGGTTCTTCGAGGCGCGCAAGATGATGTCGCGGATGGCCCAGGGCGGCATCCCCGGGATGCCCGGCATGCCGGGCATGGGCGGTGGCGCCCGCCAGAAGAAGCAGCAGAAGAAGGCCAAGGGCAAGCGGCAGAGCGGCAACCCGCTCAAGCGGGCCGAGCAGGAGAGGGCCGAGGCCGCACGTCGCGAGCAGCAGGCCGGTGGCGCCTTCGGCATGCCGGCCGGCCAGGACGGCCAGAACTTCGAACTGCCCGACGAGTTCAAGAAGTTCATGGGCTGACCCCGGTCCATGTGCGTACGGCGGCGGTGCCTCCTGAGGAGGGCGCACCGCCGCCGCGCATGCATCATGGACCCATGCGCGTACACATCCGCCCCCCGGAGCCGGCCGACGCCCCCGCCTACCGGGAGGCGGTGCTGCGCTCCGCCGAGCACATCGGCCGGTGGAACCCGGTCGAACCGGACGGGCTGCCCGAACTGCTGCGGCGCCAGGGGCCCGTGCTGCGGACGTTCCTGATCCTCGACGAGGAGAGCGGCGGGATCGTCGGCAAGTGCAACGTGGCCAACATCGTCATGGGACGCTTCCGCAACGCCAGCCTCGGCTACGACAGCTACGTGCCCTTCGTCGGCACCGGGCGGATGAGCGAGGGCATGCGGCTGGTCGTCGACCGCTGCTTCGCCCCCGAACCGCGGGGCCTGGGCCTGCACCGGCTGGAGATCAACGTGCAGCCGGAGAACGAACGGTCCGTCGCCATGGCCAAGCGCCTCGGCTTCCGTCACGAGGGCTTCACGCCCCGGATGCTCTACCTGAACGACGCCTGGCGCGACCACGAGCGCTTCGCGCTCACCGCCGAGGAGTGGCCTGGGGCCTGAGGGGCGCCGGAGCGGAGCTGTCCTTATTGTCGGGATATGGGCAATCCCGTACCGCCCCGGCAGAATCCGGACGACCCATGGCGGACGGAGGGCGCGCCGGCCTCGCCGCCCACCCGGCGACGGCGCCGCATGGGCGGCTGGGGCGGCATGATCCTGACGGCGCTCGTCGTCTTCCTCATCACCGACCTGGTGCTCTCGTTCTTCACCGGGCCCCGGCCGACCACGATCTCGTACACCGAGTTCGACCGGCAGCTCGCCGCGGACAACATCTCGAAGATCTACTCCAAGGGCGACTCCATCGAGGGACAGCTCAAGAAGAAGCAGGAGGTCCCCGGCGCGGCCGAGGGTACGTACACGCAGTTCAAGACCCAGCGGCCGGTCTTCGCCGACGACGACCTGTGGGCGACCCTGGCCAAGAACGAGGTCACCGTCACCGCCGAACCCGTGGTCCAGCAGCGCGGACTGCTCTACAACCTGCTGCTCTCGCTCGCCCCCGTGCTGCTGCTGGTCGTGCTGTGGCTCTACGTCTCCCGCCGGATGAGCAAGCTCGCGGGTGGGCTCGGCGGGCTGGGCGGCATCGGCCGCAGAGGCCCGCCGCGGCCGGTCGTCCCCGAGGCGGGCCGCCGTACCACCTTCGCCGACGTGGCGGGCATCGACGAGGTGGAGGCCGAGCTGGGCGAGGTCGTCGACTTCCTCAAGCGCCCCCAGGCCTACCGGGCGCTCGGGGCGCGGATGCCGCGCGGCGTGCTGCTCGCCGGACCGCCGGGCACCGGCAAGACCCTGCTCGCCCGGGCCGTGGCCGGCGAGGCCGACGTGCCGTTCTTCTCCGCCTCCGCCTCCGAGTTCATCGAGATGATCGTGGGCGTCGGCGCCGGCCGGGTGCGCGAGCTGTTCGCCGAGGCCCGCAAGGTCGCCCCGGCGATCATCTTCATCGACGAGATCGACACCATCGGCCGCGCCCGCGGCGCCGCGGGCGGCATCGGCGGCCACGACGAGCGGGAGCAGACCCTCAACCAGATCCTCACCGAGATGGACGGCTTCTCCGGCTCCGAGGGCGTCGTCGTCATCGCCGCCACCAACCGGCCCGACGTCCTCGACCCCGCCCTGACCCGGCCCGGCCGCTTCGACCGTGTCGTCCACGTCAGCCCGCCCGACCGCACGGGCCGCGAGGCCATCCTCCGTATCCACCTGCGCCCAGTCCCCCTGGCGGGCGGGATCGACCTGACCGCCGTGGCCCGCGCGACGCCCGGGATGACGGGCGCGGAGCTCGCCAACCTCGCCAACGAGGCCGCGCTGCTGGCCGTCAAGCGCGGCAAGGGCGCCGTCGGGCAGAGCGAGCTCTCCGACGCCCTGGAGAAGGTGCAGCTGGGCGCGGCACGCCCGCTCGTCATACCCGCCGAGGAGCGCCGGCGCACCGCCTACCACGAGTCCGGGCATGCCCTGCTCGGCATGCTGCACCCGGGCGCCGACCCCGTACGCAAGATCACCATCGTGCCGCGCGGCCGCGCCCTCGGGGTCACCCTCTCCACCCCCGACTCCGACCGCTACGCGTACACCGAGGAGTACCTGCGCGGCCGGATCATCGGCGCGCTCGGCGGCATGGCCGCCGAACACGTCGTCTTCGGGGTGATCACCACCGGCGCCGAGAACGACCTGGAGCAGGTCACGGGCGTCGTCCGGGGCATGGTCGGCCGATGGGGCATGAGCGAGAAGGTCGGCCCGCTCTCCGCGATCCCGGCCGACTCCCAGCAGCCGTACGGACTGTCCGCCGCCCCCGCCACCCTCGACGTGATCGACGCCGAGATGCGCAGGATCGTGGACGAGTGCTACGGGACGGCCTGCCGGCTGCTGAGCCGGCACCGTGAGCAACTGGACGCCCTCGCGGAACGGCTGCTGGAGGCCGAGACGCTGGAGGAGGGGGAGGCCTACGAGGCGGCGGGCATCCCGCGGCTCGAGAAGGCCGCCGAGTAGCCGCAGCGCGGTCGCGCGGTCGTCGACGGAACGTTCCGGCTACACCCGGGCCACCAGGTACCGGAACACGTTCTCCATCCGGACCGTGCCGTCGGCGCGCCGGTACGCGTGCAGCGCCTCGCGCAGTTCCTTGCGCACCTGGTCCTCGTCGGTGGCCGCCACGGCGGCGTCGAAGAGCCCGGTCGACACCAGGCCGCGCACCGCGCTGTCCATGTCGGGGTAGCCGAACGGGCAGGACACCCGTCCCGATCCGTCCGGGCGCAGCCCCGCCCCCCGCGCCAGGTCCTCCAGGTCGTCACGGCCGCTGAGCCGGACCGCGGGGGAGGCGCCGCGCGGCTCGGCCAGCCGGGCCGCGACACGAAGCACCCGTCCGGTGGCGCAGCGCTCGGGCGGTCCCCAGCCGGCCAGCACGACCGGGCTGCCCCGCTCGGCGAGGCCGGCGGCGGCCCTGAGCGCCGGGACCAGCGCCGCCGGCGCCGTCCCCGGGTCCAGGGCGGTGACCATCGTGAACGGTGCCCCTTCCGGTACGGGCACCGCCTCAGGGCCGCCCGGCACAAGCCGGGTGCGCCCGCCTGACCGTACCGGCGGGCCCCACTGCGGCTCGGGCAGCAGCCGCTGCCGGGCCAGTTCGAGACGCCGGTCGTCCGGATCGCACCCCGTGACCGCCGCGCCCCGGGCCGAGGCCATGAGCAGCGCGAGCCCCGATCCGCAGCCGATGCCGAGCAGCCGGGTGCGGGGGCCGACCTCCAGCCGCTCGTGCACCGCCTCGTAGAGCGGTACGAGCATCCGCTCCTGGATCTCCGCCCAGTCACGCGCCCTGCCGTCGGTCCGGTGTGTTCGTGGGTGCCGTGCGAGCGTAGGTGTCATCGAGCGCCCCAATCAGCCGCGTCGCCGTCTCGCCGAAAGCCTTCCTCGTACGCCCCCCGGTTACGCCGCGCACCGTGTCCGTCACGCCACGCACGCCCCCGGAGCCAGCCAACTCCCCTTCCGGGCCGTAGTCCATAGGTTTGAAGGTGAGGATCGGGCCGATTCACGACCCCGCCGATTCACGTCCGGTGCCGCTGTCCCCGTACCATCTGCGGCATGGCAAAGGCTCCCGTACTCACGCCCCAGGCGGACGACTTCCCGCGCTGGTACCAGGACCTGATCAACAAGGCCGAGCTGGCCGACAACGGCCCGGTGCGCGGCACCATGGTCATCCGGCCGTACGGGTACTCGCTGTGGGAGCGGATGCAGCAGGAGATGGACGCGCGGATCAAGGAGGCGGGCGCCCAGAACGCGTACTTCCCGCTCTTCATCCCGCAGTCCTACCTGACCCGGGAGGCCGAGCACGTCGAGGGCTTCGCGCCGGAGCTGGCCGTGGTCACCCACGGCGGCGGCAAGGAGTTGGAGGAGCCGGTCGTCGTCCGGCCCACCTCCGAAACGATCATCAACGAGTACTTCTCCAAGTGGGTGCAGAGCTACCGCGACCTGCCCCTGCTCATCAACCAGTGGGCCAACGTGGTCCGTTGGGAGATGCGCTCGCGGCTCTTCCTCCGTACGAGTGAGTTCCTGTGGCAGGAGGGCCACACCGCGCACGCCACCTACGAGGACGCCCGCGACTACGCCGCGATGATCCACCGCGACGTGTACGGCGACTTCATGATCGACGTCCTGGGCATCGACGTCGTCCTGGGCCGCAAGACCGCACGCGAGCGCTTCGCCGGCGCCATCAACACCCTCACCCTGGAGGGCATGATGGGCGACGGCAAGGCGCTTCAGATGGGCACCAGCCACGAGCTGGGCACCAACTTCGCCAAGGCCTTCAACACCTCGTACCTGTCGAAGGAGGGGCAGCAGGAGCTGGTCTGGCAGACCTCCTGGGGCGTGTCGACCCGCATGGTCGGCGGCCTGATCATGTCCCACGGCGACGACAACGGACTGCGTGTGCCGCCGCGCCTGGCGCCGGTGCAGGCCGTGATCCTGGCGATCAAGGGCGACGACGCGGTCGTGGCCAAGGTCCGGGAGATCGGCGACCGGCTCAAGGCCGCGGGCGTGCGCGTGCAGATCGACGTCCGCACCGACACCCCCTTCGGCCGCCGCGCCGTGGACTGGGAGCTCAAGGGCGTGCCCGTCCGCGTCGAGGTCGGCCCGCGCGACCTGGAGAACGGCACCGCGATGCTCGCCCGCCGCATCCCCGGGGGCAAGGAGCCGGTGGCGATCGACGAGCTGATCGCGCTGGTGCCCAAGGCGCTGGAGGAGGACCAGGCCACGCTGCTGCGCCAGTCCCGTGAGCGGCGCGAGTCCCGCACCGTGGACGTCAAGACGATCGGCGAGGCCGCCGAGGCCGCGGCCACCGGCTGGGGCCGCATCCCGTGGGCGGACCTCGGCCCGGAGGGCGAGGCCAAGCTGGCCGAACAGGGCGTGTCGGTGCGCTGCCTCCTCACCGAGGACGGGGGCGTTCCGGAAGCGGACGACGCGCCGGGTACCGTCGCGGTCGTCGCGCGGGCATACTGACCGTCAACTGACTGAAAAGCGACGTACGTAATCGGCAGTACGTCCATGCTTGAGGCGGGTGCGTGACTTCTCCACTGTCCTCCGCACCCGCCCTCAGCCGTACGCATCATCCGGAACTGACTAGTACGTGCAAAATATTTGGGATGGCCCGGTATCGGAACACAGGGCGCCCCCGGCTCGTTGTCACGACGTGAGCACGACACCACCAGTCCTCGCCGCCGAGCTGGCAGTCGCATGGGCCGACATTCAACGGCACCATCCCGAACTGCCCGACCTGGCCGCCCCCGAGTCCCTGATCGGAGAGTCCTCGTCCGCGTGCGGCACGGAGCTCTCCTTCGAGCGCCTGCTGCACGAGGCCGTCCACGGAGTCGCCGCCGCGCGTGGCGTCCGGGACACCTCGCGGGCAGGGCGCTACCACAACCGTCGATTCCTGGCCATCGCCGACGAGCTCGGCCTGGACCACTCCGAGGAGCCGCACCCCAGCAGCGGCTTCTCCCTGGTCCAGATGCGCCCGGACACCAAGAAGCGCTACCGGGCGACGATCGACCGGCTGCAGCGCGCGCTCAGAGCGCACACCGCGGCGACCGCCGCCGACACCGCCCGCAGTTTCCGCGGGCCCGCCGCCCGGCACGGGTCCTCGGGCGGAGGCGTACGGGTGAAGGCGGTCTGCGACTGCGGACGCAACGTCCGGGTCGTGCCGTCCGTGCTCGCGCAGGCGCCGATCGTCTGCGGGGCGTGCGGCACACCGTTCCGGATTCCGGAGGCCGCGGCGGTCGCGTGAAGCGCCGCCGCGGCACGGGGCGGCACCGCACGGGGGCAGCGCCGGTGGGGTCACCGGCGTGCGGTGGCATGCCCGCCGTATGGCAGAATGGTCAGCTGAGCACTCGGCAGCCGTGCAGGACCCCTCTCTCCTTCGGCTGACGCGTCCGTCGGGCAACCGGCTCCACAACCCCACGTGGCGGTCTGGCCTGCCCAACCACGTCAACACCAGGAGAACCCACTCCCGTGGCAGTCAAGATCAAGCTGAAGCGTCTGGGCAAGATCCGTTCGCCTCACTACCGCATCGTCGTCGCCGACTCCCGTACCCGCCGTGACGGCCGGGCCATCGAGGAGATCGGCCTGTACCACCCCGTCCAGAACCCGTCGCGCATCGAGGTCAACGCCGATCGCGTCGCGTACTGGCTGGGTGTCGGCGCGCAGCCGACCGAGCCCGTGCTCGCCATCCTGAAGAAGACCGGCGACTGGCAGAAGTTCAAGGGCGAGCCGGCTCCGGCCCCGCTCCTGGTCGCCGAGCCCAAGGCCGACAAGCGCGCCCTCTTCGAGGCCGCCGCAAAGGACGCCGGTGACGAGCCCAAGGGTGAGGCCATCACCCAGAAGGCCAAGAAGTCCGACAAGAAGGACGAGGCCGCCGAGGCGGCCGAGTCGACCGAGGCCTGATCGTGCTCGAGGAGGCCCTCGAGCACCTGGTCAAGGGCATCGTCGACAATCCCGACGAGGTGCAGGTCGCCGCGCGTACCCTGCGCCGAGGGAAGGTCCTGGAGGTCCGGGTCCACCCCGACGACCTCGGCAAGGTGATCGGCCGCAACGGCCGCACCGCCCGCGCCCTGCGCACTGTCGTGGGCGCGATCGGTGGACGTGGTGTCCGCGTCGACCTCGTCGACGTGGACAACGTCCGCTGAGGTACGCAGCACCGGCACGGGCCGGGGGTGGCAATTGGGCCGCCCCCGGCCCGTGGCCTTACCCGACACGTGAGCACAGGAGCGCGAACAAGTGCAGCTGGTAGTGGGACGCATCGGCCGCGCCCATGGCATCAAGGGCGAGGTCTCGGTGGAGGTGCGCACAGACGAGCCGGAACTGCGGCTCGCCCCGGGCGCCGTGCTCGTCACGGACCCGGCCTCGGCCGGCCCGCTCACCGTGGAGGCCGGCCGGGTGCACAGCGGCCGGCTCATGCTGCGCTTCGCGGGGGTCAAGGACCGCAACGGCGCCGAGGCGCTGCGCAACGTCCTGCTGATCGCCGACGTCGACCCGGACGAGACGCCGGAGGACCCCGAGGAGTTCTACGACCACCAGCTGGTCGACCTCGACGTGGTCACCGCCGACGGCACCGAGGTCGGCCGGATCAAGGAGATCTCCCACCTGCCGTACCACGACCTGCTGGTCGTCGAGCGGCCGGACGGCAGCGAGGTCATGGTGCCCTTCGTCGCCGAGATCGTCCCCGAGATCGACCTGGAGCGGCAGCGAGCGGTCATCGCCCCCCCGCCCGGCCTGCTGGACGAGGCCGAGACGGAGCAGCAGGAGCAGTAGGACCATGCGCATCGACGTCGTCACGATCTTCCCCGAGTATCTTGAGCCGCTGAACGTCTCCCTGGTCGGCAAGGCCCGGGCGCGCGGGCAGCTGGACGTGCGTGTCCACGACCTGCGCCAGTGGACCCACGACCGGCACAACACGGTCGACGACACCCCGTACGGCGGGGGGCCCGGCATGGTCATGAAGCCCGAGCCGTGGGGTGAGGCCCTGGACGCGGTCCTGGAGTCGGGCGAGGGCTCGCCCGTGCTGGTGGTCCCCACCCCGAGCGGCCGCCCCTTCACCCAGGAGCTCGCGGTCGAGCTGTCCGGGAAGCCCTGGCTGGTCTTCACCCCGGCCCGCTACGAGGGCATCGACCGCCGGGTCATCGAGGAGTACGGCGAGCGGCTCGACGTCCGCGAGGTCTCCATCGGCGACTACGTGCTGGCCGGCGGCGAGGCCCCGGTCCTGGTGATGGTGGAGGCGGTCGCCCGTCTGCTGCCGGGCGTGCTCGGCAACGCCGAGTCCCACCGCGACGACTCCTTCGCCCCCGGTGCCATGGCCGACCTGCTGGAGGGCCCGGTCTTCACCAAGCCCCCGGTCTGGCGCGACCGCGGGGTGCCGGAGGTGCTGCTCAGCGGCCACCACGGCAAGGTGGCCCGATGGCGCCGCGACGAGGCCTTCCGCCGTACGTCGGAGAACCGCCCCGACCTGATCGAACGCTGCGACCCGGCGAGCCTGGACAAGAAGGACCGGTCGATGCTGGCCGCACTCGGCTGGGTCGTCGGCGAGGACGGGCGATTTGGGCGCGTGCCGGAGTCCGTGGAAGAATAGGCCGTTGCCGCTGTGCGTCCGGCGTGCGCCCCTGCCACAGGGGGACATGACGACCGTCCGACGCCGCGGCATTCGTATCACCACCACAATCCGCCGATGACCTGTGGCATGGGCGAAGAAAGCAGACGAACATGTCTCACCTGCTCGACTCCGTCGACGCCGCGTCGCTGCGCAGCGACGTCCCGGCCTTCCGCCCGGGTGACACCGTCAACGTCCACGTCCGCGTGATCGAGGGCAACCGCTCCCGCATCCAGCAGTTCAAGGGCGTTGTCATCCGCCGCCAGGGTTCCGGCGTCCGTGAGACCTTCACGGTGCGCAAGGTCTCCTTCAGCGTCGGCGTCGAGCGTACCTTCCCGGTGCACAGCCCGATCTTCGAGAAGATCGAGCTCGTGACCCGCGGTGACGTGCGTCGCGCCAAGCTGTACTACCTCCGTGAGCTGCGCGGCAAGGCCGCGAAGATCAAGGAGAAGCGCGAGCGCTGAGCCTGCCGGGCATGATGCGGAGCCCTATAGGCTCTGCGCTCGATGGACACAGAGGTACACCTTCCGGAGCGCGACCGCGCCGATGCCGCCGAACGGCGGGATGAGCGGTCGCGCTTCGGCGTACGTACACCGCGGTATGCGCTGCTCGTCGTGGCGGCCGCCGCCGTGGTCGCGCTGGTCAACGTCTTCGTGGCGCAGCCCTTCGAGATCCCCAGCGGGTCGATGGAGAACACCCTGCGGGCCGGGGACCGGGTACTCGTCAACAAACTGGCGTACCGTTTCGGCAGTACGCCGGCCAGGGGCGACATCGTGGTGTTCGACGGCAAGGGGTCGTTCGTGCAGGACTCCGGAGGGGCCGACTTCGTCAAGCGCGTCGTCGGTGTCGGCGGAGACCGGGTGACCTGCTGCGACGAGGCGGGCAGGATCACCGTCAACGGGCGCCCGCTGGACGAGACCTATATTTACCCCGGGGACACGCCGTCCCGGGTAGCGTTCGACATCGAGGTTCCGAAGGGGAGGCTGTGGGTGATGGGCGACCACCGTGCCGACAGCCGGGATTCCCGTGATCATCTCGGCGACCCCGGCGGGGGCACCGTTCCGGTGGACAAGGTGATCGGCCGGGCCGAGGCGACCATATGGCCGCTGGGCCGCCGCCGGTCCCTGGACGGCGCCCATGGGTAGCCGCGGCCGGGCGCGCCCTGGCCGGCCGAGCCGTGCCGAGTACCTGCTGGGTGAGGAGCCGGCCGGTCCGCGCAGGGGCGGCGGCCGTGCCGATCGGCGCAAGCTGGCGCGGAAGGTCAAGCGCCGGCGGCGCCGTTCCGCGGCCAAGGAGATACCCCTGCTCATCGGCGTCGCACTGCTGATCGCGCTGGTGCTCAAGACCTTCCTGCTGCAGGCCTTCGTCATCCCGTCGGGCTCCATGGAGCAGACGATCAGGATCGGCGACCGTGTGGTCGTCGACAAGCTCACGCCGTGGTTCGGCTCCCGGCCGCAGCGCGGTGACGTGGTGGTGTTCAAGGACCCCGGCAACTGGCTGGAGGGCGAGCAGGCCCAGTCCGGCGAGGACCCGGTGGTCGTCAAGCAGGTCAAGGAGTTCTTCACCTTCATCGGGCTGCTGCCGTCCGCGGACGAGCAGGACCTGATCAAGCGGGTGGTCGCGGTCGGCGGCGACACGGTGAAGTGCTGCGACGCCCAGGGGAGGGTCACCGTCAACGGGACCCCCCTGAACGAGCCCTACATCCATCCGGGCAATCCGCCCTCGGAGATCAAGTTCACGGTCAAGGTCCCGCCCAACCGTCTCTTCGTGATGGGCGACCACCGCTCCAACTCCGCGGACTCCCGCTTCCACCTCAAGGACGCCGGCAACGGCACCGTGCCGGAGAGCCTGGTGGTGGGCAGGGCCTTCGCCGTGGCCTGGCCGATGGGGCACTGGGCGGGACTGAAGGAACCGGCGACGTATTCCGGCGTCGCCGCCGCGGGGGGTTCGGGCGCGTCTGCCGCCAGGGCGGGTCCGGGAGTGGCAACATCCAACAATTGGCAAGGAATGACTCCGCTCCCGACTCCTGCGGAACTTCCGCTCGTTATGGGAGTGGTGAGCCTGCGGCGCATATGGCGCGGGCGGCAGCGCGCAGCAAGCGGAGTAAGGAGTGGATGTGGGGGACCTGGTGGTCGGCGCAAGGTCCGGACGCGGAGAGCCGGAGGATCGGGACCCCACGTCGGGCGGCTCGGCGGGCAACGGCGAGGCGCCGGTCGGAAAGAAGAACTCGGACGCGGGCGCGGAAACCTCCGAAGAGGCGAGCGACACGAAGGACCGTGACGGCGGCGCGGACAAGAAGCAGCGTTCGTTCTGGAAGGAACTGCCGCTGCTGATCGTCATCGCGCTCGCGCTGGCCTGGCTGATCAAGACCTTTCTGCTGCAGGCGTTCTCGATCCCCTCGGCGTCGATGGAGAACACCCTCAGGATCGGCGACCGGGTCCTGGTCGACAAGCTCACGCCCTGGTTCGGCTCCGAGCCCGAACGCGGTGAGGTCGTGGTCTTCCACGACCCGGGCGGCTGGCTCGGCGAGACCGTCCCGGTGGACACCAACCCGGTGACGAACGCGATCCAAAAGGGCCTGAGCTTCGTCGGCCTCATGCCGTCCGCGGAGGAGAAGGACCTGATCAAGCGGGTCATCGCGGTCGGCGGCGACACGGTGGAGTGCAAGGGCACCGGCCCGGTCAAGGTGAACGGCAAGGCACTGGACGAGCCGTACATCTACCCGGGGAACACCCCCTGCGGTGACCGTCCCTTCGGCCCGATCAAAGTCCCGCAGGGACGCATCTGGGTGATGGGTGACCACCGGCAGGACTCCCTGGACTCCCGGTACCACCAGAACCTGCCGGGCAACGGCACGGTCTCCGTGGACGAGGTCGTCGGCCGCGCGGTCGTCGTGGCCTGGCCGATCGGCAACTGGTCCACCCTCCCCGTCCCCAGCACCTTCGACCAGCCCGGCATCAACGCGGCGGCCGCGGGCCTGCCGGTCACGGGCGGGCTGGCCGGTGCGGTCCCGCTGGTGCTGTGGCGGCGGCGCCGTCTGATCAACCAGGCCGGGTGAGAGGGCTGCCCCGGGTCCGTACCCCCGGGTAAGGTGCGGACGCATGAGCACGAGCACACGCACGGGCACGGGCGCGCGGACGACGACGGGGCGAGCGGGCGAACAGGGCGGCGGACGGACCGGACGAATAGTCTCCGGTCTGGCCGTCGCCCTTGGCTGCGTGCTGTTCCTCGGCGGCTTCGTCTGGGGAGCGCTGGTCTACCGGCCGTACACCGTACCCACCGGGTCGATGACCCCGACCGTCGACGCGGGCGACAAGATCCTCGCCCAGCGGATCGACGGCTCGCAGGTGCGGCGCGGGGACATCGTGGTCTTCACCGACCCGCTGTGGGGGGACGTTCCCATGGTGAAGCGGGTCGTGGCGGTCGGCGGTGACAAGGTGGCCTGCTGCGACAAGCAGGGGCGGCTCACGGTCGACGGAAAGCCGGTCGACGAGCCGTACCGCCTCGACACCGAGGGCCCGGCCTCGCCGGCCTCCTTCTCGGCCACCGTGCCCCGGGACAACCTGTTCATGATGGGCGACAACCGGGCGACGTCCGAGGACTCCCGCTTCCGCCTCGGCGACGCCGACAACGGCTCCGTGCCGCGCGGCACGGTGTCCGCGCGGGTCGACGGCGTCGCCTGGCCGCCAGGCCGCGTCGGCATGGTCGACCGGACGGGCGCCTTCACCGCCCTGCCGGGTGACGGGCCCTCCAGTCCCGGTCCGCTGCGCACGGTGGGCGTGGCGGTCGCGGCCGGAGTGGTCCTGATCTTCGCGGGTGCGGCCTACGGCCCGGTCGCGGACCGGGCCCGGCGCCGGAGGGCGGCGCGATAGCGATGCGACGGCGCGCGGCCCGGGTCGTCCTGCTCGACCCCTCCGACCGGATCCTGTTGCTGCACGGGTACGAGCCGGGCGACCCCTCCGTCACCTGGTGGTTCACCCCGGGCGGCGGCGTGGAGGAGGGCGAGAGCCTGGACGTCGCCGCGCGCCGCGAGCTGGCGGAGGAGACCGGCATCACCACGGCACTGCTCGGGCCGGTGCTGTGGGAGCGCTCGTGCGCCTTCGACTTCGACGGCCGGCGCTGGGAGCAGGACGAGTGGTACTACCTGGCCCGCACCGACGACGTCCGGGTGCACACGGGCGGGCTCACGGAGCTCGAACAGCGCAGCGTCGACGGCCTGCGATGGTGGACCTGCGAGGAACTGCTCGCCTCGCATGAGACGGTGTATCCGACCAGGCTCGCCGAGCTGCTGCGCAACCTGCTCGACGAAGGTCCGCCATTGTCCCCGATTCACCTGGGGACGGAGCGTGACTGACGCACAATGGGGGGACGTACGGCTGAAGGGGAACATGCCATGAGCGCCGAGGACCTCGAGAAGTACGAGACCGAGATGGAGCTGAAGCTCTACAGGGAGTACCGGGACGTCGTCGGCCTGTTCAAGTACGTGATCGAGACGGAGCGTCGTTTCTACCTCACCAACGACTACGAGATGCAGGTGCACTCGGTCCAGGGCGAGGTGTTCTTCGAGGTCTCCATGGCCGACGCGTGGGTGTGGGACATGTACCGGCCGGCGCGCTTCGTGAAGCAGGTGCGCGTGCTGACCTTCAAGGACGTGAACATCGAGGAGCTGAACAAGGCCGACCTCGACCTGCCCTCGGACGACTCCGGCTTCAACGGCTGAGCCGGCCGGGGCCGGCGGGTTGTCCACAGGCCCTCATCAAGATCATCTCTCGGGCGCCATCTCCCTCACAGTGAGTGACGGAGGTGGTACGGATGAATGCCCGAGGGGCTTTCGGACGCTACGGCGAGGAACTGGCGGCACGGTCACTGACCGAGGCCGGGATGATCGTGCTGGAGCGGAACTGGCGGTGCCGGCACCGCGAACGCCACGGCGAGATCGACATCGTGGCGGCGGACGGGGACGCGGTCGTGGTGTGCGAGGTGAAGTCGCGCACCGAGGCCTGCGGTGAGCACCCGATGGCCGCCGTCACCCGGCGCAAGGCCGAGCGGCTGCGGCGGCTGGCCGATTGCTGGCTCGCCGATCACGGCGGACCGCCCCCGGGCGGGGTGCGGATCGACGTGGTGGGTGTGGTGCTGCCGGCCCGAGGCGCCGCCCGCGTCGAACATGTGCGGGGGGTGGAGTGATGGGCTTCGCCCGTACGTGCTCTGTGGCGCTGCTGGGTGTGGAGGGCGTCGTCGTCGAGGTCCAGGCGGACCTGGAGGCCGGGGTGGCCACGTTCACGCTGGTGGGGCTGCCGGACAAGAGCCTCAGTGAGAGCCGTGACCGGGTCCGCGCCGCCATCGTGAACAGTGGTGAGACCTGGCCGCAGAAGAAGCTGACGGTCGGTCTCAGCCCGGCCTCGGTCCCCAAGGGCGGCAGCGGCTTCGACCTGGCGGTCGCGTGCGCCGTCCTCGCCGCGAACGACCGCGTCGCCCCGCGCGACATCGCCGACCTGATGATGATCGGCGAGCTCGGTCTCGACGGCCGGGTCCGCCCGGTCCGAGGGGTGCTGCCCGCGGTCCTCGCCGCCGCCGACGCCGGGTACCGCCACGTCGTGGTGCCCGAGCGCACGGTCGCCGAGGCCTCGCTCGTGCCGGGGGTCTCCGTGCTCGGGGTCCGCAGCCTGCGGCAGCTGATCGCACTGCTCAACGACGAGCTCGCCCCGGAGGAGGAAGAGGAGCCGGCCGACGGGCGGCCCGACCCGATGCTGGCCGGCCTCACCCTGCCTGGCGCCGGGCTCGGCAGCGGACTCGCCGACACCGGCACCGGCGCCCCGGATCTGGCCGAGGTCGCGGGACAGGGCGCCGCCAGGACCGCCCTGGAGGTCGCGGCCGCGGGCGGCCACCACGTCTACCTCAAGGGGCCGCCCGGCGCGGGCAAGACGATGCTGGCCGAGCGGCTGCCCGGGCTCCTGCCGCCCCTCACCAGGCAGGAGGCGATGGAGGTCACCGCCGTGCACTCGGTCGCCGGGATGCTGCCGCCGGACCGGCACATGGTGGACCACCCGCCCTACTGCGCACCCCACCACTCGGCGACCATGCAGTCCCTTGTCGGCGGCGGGAACGGGCTGCCCCGGCCGGGGGCCGTCTCCCTCTCCCACAAGGGTGTGCTTTTCCTGGACGAAGCACCCGAATTCAACGGTCAGGCCCTCGACGCGCTGAGGCAGCCCCTGGAGTCCGGCCATGTGGTGATCGCCAGGGCCGCCGGAGTCGTCCGCCTCCCCGCGCGGTTCCTGCTCGTCCTCGCCGCGAACCCCTGCCCCTGTGGGCGGTACGGCTCACCCGGCGGCATGTGCGACTGCACGCCCAGCATGATCCGCCGCTACCAGGGGCGGCTGTCCGGGCCGCTCCTGGACCGGGTCGACCTGCGGGTGGAGGTGGAGGCCGTCAGCCGCTCCGAGCTGATCGGCGGCGCCGGCTCCGCGGAGTCCACCGCGGTGGTCGCCGCGCGGGTGCGGGAGGCCCGCGAACGAGCCGCCGCCCGGTACGCGGACACACCGTGGCGGCTCAACAGCCAGGTGCCCGGCCATGAGCTGCGCACCCGCTGGGCCGTGGCGCCCGGGGCGCTGCGCTCCGCCGAGCGGGACATGGAGCGCGGACTGCTCACCGCGCGGGGGCTCGACCGGGTCCTGCGCGTGGCCTGGACGGTCGCCGACCTCGCGGGCCGTGACCGGCCCGCGGGCGTCGACATGGAGCGCGCCCTGGAGATGCGCACAGGTGTGCGCCGCGGCATGGCGGCGACGGGGGAAGCGCGATGACGCAGATGCTGCCCGGCATGGACGGGGAGTACGAGCCGGCCCCGGAGGGCCCGGAGGAGGAGCCTCCCCCGACCCCGCAGGAGCGCCAGGCCCGCGCCGCCGTGACGCGTATCGCAGACCCCGGCGACCGGCTCGTCGACAGCTGGCTCCGGGAGCTCGGCCCCGTCGAGACCGTGCGGGCGCTGACCGCCGGCGAGGAACTGCCCGGGGCGGGGGTGCGGCGGACTGCCGGCTACGCCCTGCGGGCCCGCAGGGCGCAGCCGGAGCGGGATCTGGCGGCGGCCCGGGCCATGGGTGCCCGCTTCGTGTGCCCCGGCGATCCGGACTGGCCGCGGCAGCTCGACGACCTGGGCGGCGAGCGTCCGTACGGGCTGTGGGTGCGCGGCGGCGCCTCGCTGAGGATGTGGGCGCTGCGGTCGGTCTCCGTCGTGGGCGCCCGCGCCTGCACCGACTACGGCTCCCACATGGCAGCGTCCCTGGGCGCCGACCTGGCGGAGGCCGGCTGGGTCACCGTCTCCGGTGCGGCCTACGGCATCGACGGCGCCGCGCACCGGGGCGCGCTGTCGGCGACGGGGGCGACCGTCGGGGTCGTCGCCTCCGGAGTGGACGTGCCGTATCCGCCGGGTCATGCCGAGTTGATCGGACGCATCGCCGAACAGGGCCTGCTCATCGGTGAATTGCCGCCCGGGTCGCATCCCACCCGCAGCCGCTTCGTCCTGCGCAACCGCGTGATCGCCGCCCTCACCCGGGGCACCGTCGTCGTCGAGGCGCAGTACCGCAGCGGTTCCCTGATCACCGCCCGCAGGGCCCGCAAGCTGGGCCGTTTCGTCATGGGCGTGCCGGGTCCCTGCACCTCGGCGCTGTCCCAGGGGGTCCATGAGCTGCTGCGCGCGGACGGGGTCCTGGTCACCGGCGCCGCCGAGGTCATCGAGCACGTCGGCCGCATCGGTGAGGACCTCGCGCCCGAGCGCCGGGGGCCGGTCCTGCCGAGGGATCTGCTGCCACCCGCGGCCGCCAGGGTGCTGGAGGCTCTGCCCGGCCAGGGCGGTGCCGGCGTTGCGGAGCTCGCGGTCGCCGCGGGCGGCGCCCCCGATGAGACCCTCACCAGGCTCCATGAGCTGCACGCCCTCGGCTTCGTCGAACGGGACGGACCGCGCTGGAAGCTGACGCCCGGCGGCGAGTCGGCTCCCACGACGGGAGGACGCAGCCAAGCCGACACGCTCTCCCGGTGAACACACCATCAGGTGACAGGACGGTTCTTGACCTGGGACCTCCAGGATGGCGAGGTTATGGGGACGCCCGAACGTCGCCCTGAGCGACGGTATCGTCACGCTACGCTCAAGGAGGTTCGAGTCCCGCCCGTCCCTCAGGTCACGCAGAACGGCTCAGATCGAC
Organism: Actinacidiphila sp. bgisy160; assembly: GCF_057707815.1. Classification (NCBI taxonomy): domain Bacteria; kingdom Bacillati; phylum Actinomycetota; class Actinomycetes; order Kitasatosporales; family Streptomycetaceae; genus Actinacidiphila; species Actinacidiphila sp. bgisy160. Next base: position 57,705 of record NZ_JBYIQW010000037.1, on the reverse strand, counting down.
GCATGCACCGGCACACTCCCGGGCACGAAGGCAGCACGGCGGCGACCGCCGTCACCGGAAACCCCCGGCCGCCCGCCCCCACCTCGCTCGACGCGCTGTGGCGGACCTACAAGTCCACGGGGGACGCACGCCTGCGCGAGCAGCTGATCCTGCACTACTCACCCCTGGTGAAGTACGTGGCGGGACGTGTGAGCGTCGGTCTGCCCGCCAACGTGGAACAGGCGGACTTCGTCTCCTCCGGCGTCTTCGGGCTCATCGACGCCATCGAGAAGTTCGACCCGGAGCGCGCGATCAAGTTCGAGACCTATGCGATCACCCGGATCCGCGGTGCCATGATCGACGAGCTGCGCGCCCTGGACTGGATCCCGCGCTCGGTGCGCCAGAAGGCCCGCGCCGTCGAGCGCGCGTACGCCACGCTCGAGGCCTCCCTGCGGCGGACCCCGAGCGAGTCGGAGGTCGCCGCCGAGATGGGTATCGCCCTGGAGGAGCTGCACGGCGTCTTCAGCCAGCTCTCCCTGGCCAACGTCGTCGCCCTGGAGGAACTGCTCCACGCGGGCACCGAGGGCGGCGACCGGCTCACCCTGGTCGACACCCTGGAGGACACCGGCGCCGACAACCCCGTCGAGGTCGCCGAGGACCGCGAGCTGCGCCGGCTGCTGGCCCGTGCCGTCAACACGCTGCCCGAGCGCGAGAAGACCGTGGTCACCCTCTACTACTACGAGGGGCTGACCCTGGCGGAGATCGGTCAGGTGCTCGGGGTCACCGAGAGCAGGGTCAGCCAGATCCACACCAAATCCGTTCTGCAATTGCGCGCGAAACTGGCCGACGTGGGCCGTTGACCCCGCTTTGCCGACGGGTGCGCCCGGTGGGCGGACCGCTTCCGTACAGTGGTGAGGTGCCCAAGATTCGAGCGGCCTCGGTGGCCGAGCACCGGTCGATGCAACGCGACGCCCTGCTGGACGCCGCACGCAGTCTGCTCTCCGAGGGCGGGACGGAAGCCCTGACCTTCCCCGCCCTGGCGGAGCGCACCGGGCTGGCCCGGTCCTCCGTCTACGAGTACTTCCGTTCCCGGGCCGCCGTCGTCGAGGAGCTGTGCGCCGTCGACTTCCCCGTCTGGGCGGCCGAGGTCGAGGCGGCCATGGAGGCCGCCCCCACCGGCGAGGCCAAGATCGAGGCCTACGTCCGCAGCCAGCTCGCGCTCGTGGGTGACCGCCGGCACCGCGCCGTGGTCGCGATCTCAGCGGGCGAACTCGACGTCGGCGCCCGCGAGAAGATCCGTGCCGCCCACGGCGGTCTGGTCACCATGGTCGTCGCGGCCCTCGCCTCGCTGGGCCACCGCGAGCCGAGGCTCACCGCGATGCTGCTCCAGGGCATCGTCGACTCCGCTGTCCGCCGGATCGAGCTCGGCGCCGCCGAGGAGCCGGACACCATCGCCGACGCGGCCGTCACCATGGCCCTGCGCGGAGTCCTGGGCTGACCGGCCGTATCGCTCCGAGGGCTCCGGCCGGCCCCACCGCCCCGCCCAGGCTGTCGGGCAAGGGCACCTCGAAGACCGGCAGCAGCCGCGACGGCCCACCGCGCAGCAGCCGCTCCGGCAGCAGCGACAACGGGTCGAGGTAGACCTCCCCGCGCAGCAGCCCCCAGTGCAGGCACCCGCCGGTGCAGTGCCACGGGCCCTCGGTGAGCACTCCCACCACCTGCCCCGCGCCGACCCTGTCGCCCACCGCGACCGAGGCGCGCACCGGCTGGTACGTGATGCGCAGGCCACCCGCGAGCTCGATCGCCACCACTTGGCGCCCCGCCACCTGCCCGGCGTACGACACCTTGCCTGGCGCCGCCGCGCGCACCGGTGCGCCCGGTCCCGCACGCAGGTCCACCCCGCGGTGCCCCGCAGCCCACGGCACCGCCGGCGGATCGAAGCCCCGCTCCACGACCGGTCGCCGCTGTCCGCCGGACGGCGCCACGGGCCAGGCCCGCTCCGCGTCCCCGCCGGCCGGGACGACCGGTGTCCGAACAGCCGCCCCCACCGGGTGCACGAGCCCCGCCAGCCACGACAGCACCGCCAACACCACAACCACGTATGTCCTCATGCTCCAACGATGACGTGTTCCGCCACATCGGGACGATCATGGAACCGGCCTGTGGACAACCCCGGACGGCCCCCGCCCCCAGGCACGATGTCGCCCGCCGCTCCGGCGGTCCCGTACACTTTCCATGGCGATCCGGGTCACCGGGTCGACTTCGCACGCCCCGCCACTGCCCTACAGCGAGCGGTGGACGCGCTCCTCGGTCCCTCGTGGCACGGCGCGTTCGGGGCGTCAGGCGTGGCCGCCGTCCGGCGGCCGCGAAAACCGAGTATCTCTAGGAGTACGGCCATGGCCGTCGTCACGATGCGGGAGCTGCTGGAAAGCGGCGTCCACTTCGGGCACCAGACCCGCCGCTGGAACCCGAAGATGAAGCGCTTCATCTTCACCGAGCGCAACGGCATCTACATCATCGACCTGCTCCAGTCGCTGTCGTACATCGACCGCGCCTACGAGTTCGTCAAGGAGACCGTCGCGCACGGCGGCACCATCCTCTTCGTCGGTACGAAGAAGCAGGCCCAGGAGGCCATCGCCGAGCAGGCGACCCGTGTCGGCATGCCCTACGTCAACCAGCGCTGGCTGGGCGGCATGCTCACCAACTTCTCGACCGTCTACAAGCGCCTGCAGCGCCTGAAGGAGCTCGAGGAGATCGACTTCGAGGACGTGGCCGCCTCCGGCCTCACCAAGAAGGAGCTCCTGGTTCTCTCCCGTGAGAAGGAGAAGCTGGAGAAGACCCTGGGCGGCATCCGCGAGATGCAGAAGGTGCCGAGCGCCGTCTGGATCGTGGACACCAAGAAGGAGCACATCGCCGTCGGTGAGGCGCGCAAGCTCCGCATCCCGGTCGTCGCGATCCTCGACACCAACTGCGACCCCGACGAGGTCGACTACAAGATCCCGGGCAACGATGACGCGATCCGCTCCGTCACCCTGCTGACCCGTGTGATCGCCGACGCCGTCGCCGAGGGCCTCATCGCCCGCTCCGGTGCCGCCACCGCCGGTGACAAGGCCGAGGGTGAGCCGCTCGCCGCCTGGGAGCGCGAGCTGCTCGAGGGCGACAAGGCGAAGGCCGAGGAGACCGCCGCCGAGGCTGCTCCGGCCGAGGCCGCTCCGGCTGAGACCCCTGCCGAGGCGCCCGCCGCCGAGACCGCCGAGGCGCCCGCCGCCGACGCCGAGCAGGCCTGAGCCTCAGCCCGCCTTCCGATGCGTGTGAGGACGGCGGGGGCTCCGGCCCCCGCCGTTCGTCCGTAGAACCACCGCTCACCGGATCCACCGACTTCCGAGAAGAGACTGACAGACCATGGCGAACTTCACCGCCGCCGACGTCAAGAAGCTCCGCGAGCTGACCGCCGCGGGCATGATGGACTGCAAGAAGGCGCTCGAGGAGGCCGAGGGCGACCTGGACAAGGCCGTCGAGATCCTCCGCGTCAAGGGCCAGAAGGGCGTCACCAAGCGCGAGGGCCGCTCCGCCTCCAACGGCGCCGTCGTGTCCCTGATCGCCGGTGACAACAGCGAGGGTGTCCTCGTCGAGCTCAAGTGCGAGACCGACTTCGTCGCCAAGGGCGACAAGTTCATCGCCGCCGCCGACGCCATCGCGGCCCACGTCGCCGCCAGCAAGCCGGCCGACCTGGAGACGCTGCTCGCCTCCGAGATCAAGGACGGCCAGACCGTCCAGGCCTTCGTCGACGAGGCCAACGCCACCCTCGGCGAGAAGATCGTCCTGGACCGCTTCGCGCAGTTCACCGACGGCTACGTCGCCTCCTACCTGCACCGCACCAGCCCCGACCTGCCCCCGCAGGTCGGTGTCCTGGTCGAGCTGGACAAGGCCGACGCCCAGGTCGCCAAGGACGTCGCGCAGCACATCGCCGCCTTCGCCCCCACCTTCCTGTCCCGCGAGGAGGTGCCCGCCGAGACCGTCGAGAACGAGCGTCGCGTCGCCGAGGCCACCGCCCGCGAGGAGGGCAAGCCCGAGGCCGCCCTCACGAAGATCGTCGAGGGTCGCGTCAACGGCTTCTTCAAGGAGAACGTCGTTCTCGAGCAGGCCTTCGCCAAGGACAACAAGAAGTCCGTCCAGAAGGTGCTCGACGAGGCCGGCGTCTCGCTGAAGCGCTTCGCCCGCTTCCGCGTCGGCGTCTGAGCGACCACCGCGCAAGCGACAGACCGACGGCCCCGATAGGGTCGTACGCAGCCGGCCGCTCACCGGCAGGCCGCAGTTGTGACGAGGAGGCCATTGCCCACAGGGAACCATCACGGACCCTCGGCAATGGCCTTCTTCGTACGTGCACGAGGAGACCTCCATGGAACAGGACGCCGACAAGGCACCCACCGAGACCGGCAGCACGCACAAGGGCCGGTACCTGCTCAAGCTCTCCGGCGAGGCCTTCGCCGGCGGAGGGGGACTCGGAGTCGACCCCGACGTCGTGCACACGATGGCCCGTGAGATCGCCGCGGTCGTCCGCGACGGCTACGAGATCGCCGTCGTCATCGGCGGCGGCAACTTCTTCCGTGGTGCCCAGCTCCAGCAGCGCGGCATGGACCGGGCCCGTTCCGACTACATGGGCATGCTCGGCACGGTCATGAACTGCCTCGCCCTCCAGGACTTCCTGGAGAAGGAGGGCATCCAGTCGCGCGTGCAGACGGCGATCACCATGGGCCAGGTCGCCGAGCCCTACATCCCGCTGCGCGCCGTGCGCCACCTGGAGAAGGGCCGTGTGGTGATCTTCGGCGCCGGTATGGGCATGCCGTACTTCTCCACCGACACCACCGCCGCCCAGCGCGCCCTGGAGATCCACGCCGAGGCGCTGCTGATGGGCAAGAACGGGGTCGACGGGGTCTACGACTCCGACCCCCGCTCGAACCCCGACGCGGTGATGTTCGACGCCCTGGAGTACGCCGACGTCATCGCCCGCGACCTGCGCGTCGCGGACCTGACGGCGATCACGCTGTGCCAGGACAACAAGCTCCCGATCCTCGTCTTCGAACTGCTCGCGGAGGGCAACATCGCGCGAGCCGTGAAGGGTGAGAAGATCGGCACGCTCGTCAACGACACGGGCGCCCGCTGACGGCAGGCGCCGGCCGCAACCCGGTCGGCGATCCGCCCGGAACGGGGATGGACAAGACGCTGCCGGTCGGACACCGTGCAGGAAAGACGCGCGCAAGGGCCGAGGCTCTGCCTTCTGAATACCAGGAGCACATGGTGATTGAAGAGACCCTCCTCGAAGCCGAGGAGAAGATGGAGAAGGCCGTCGTGGTCGCCAAGGAGGACTTCGCCGCGATCCGCACCGGCCGTGCCCACCCGGCGATGTTCAACAAGATCGTGGCGGACTACTACGGCGCCCCGACCCCGATCAACCAGCTCGCCTCCTTCGCGGTGCCCGAGGCGCGGATGGCCGTGATCACCCCGTTCGACAACTCGGCGCTGCGCAACATCGAGCAGGCGATCCGGGACTCGGACCTGGGTGTCAACCCGACCAACGACGGCCGTATCATCCGGGTGGTCTTCCCGCAGCTCACCGAGGAGCGGCGCAAGGAGTACATCAAGGTCGCCCGCGGCAAGGCGGAGGACGCGCGGATCTCGATCCGCAGCGTGCGCCGCAAGGCCAAGGAGACCCTCGACAAGCTCGTCAAGGACGGCGAGACGGGCGAGGACGAGGTGCGCCGCGCGGAGAAGGAGCTCGACGACACGACCCACAAGTACGTGGCACAGGTCGACGAGCTGCTCAAGCACAAGGAATCCGAGCTGCTGGAGGTCTGATCCGGCGCGCTGCCGGATTCGCTCCCCGGCCCGGTCCGTCCGCGGCTGAGCCACCCATCCACCCGACCACCCATCCGACCCACCCGGACCGGACGAAAACGCGAGGCGAAACTCCGTGAACGACTCTTCTTGGGGGCCCTCGCCACACGCCGGTTCCTGGGGAGGCGAGGATGAGGTGGGCACCCGGGTGGGCGGCCCCTTGTTCCGCGAAGACACCCCCGAACCCGAGCGGCACTCCGCCCGGCCCGACCGTTCCGTGCCGCAGCCTTCGGCGGCGGGCGGGAACGGCGGCCGGGCGAAGAAGAGCGCGGGCCGCAACCTACGCGCCGCGATAGGGGTCGGCGTCGGCCTCGGCGTCGTCATCATCGCCTCGCTCTTCATCGTCAAGTACGTCTTCGTGGGCGTCGTCGCCGCGGCGGTCGTGGTGGGCCTGTGGGAGCTGACCTCGCGCCTGGCCGAGCGCAAGGAGATCCGGGCTCCCCTTGTGCCGCTCGCCGTCGGCGGCGCCGCCATGGTCGTCGCGGGTTACGTGCGCGGTGCGGAGGGCGCATGGGTGGCGATGGCGCTCACCGCGCTCGCCGTCCTGGTGTGGCGCATGACGGAACCCCCGGAGAACTACCTGCGCGATGTCACGGCGGGTGTCTTCGCAGCTTTCTACGTACCCTTCCTGGCCACGTTCGTGGTGATGATGCTGGCGGCGCACGACGGCCCGTGGCGGGTGTTCGTGTTCCTGCTCCTCACGGTGATCAGCGACACCGGTGCCTACGCCGTCGGCTGGCGCTTCGGCACGCACAAGCTCGCTCCCCGCATCAGCCCCGGCAAGACCCGCGAGGGCCTGCTCGGCGCGATCGCCTTCGCGATGACCGCGGGCGCGCTGTCCCTGCAGTTCCTGATCGACGACGGCAAGTGGTGGCAGGGCCTGCTGCTGGGCCTCGCCGTGGCCGTCAGCGCCACCCTCGGCGACCTGGGCGAGTCCATGATCAAGCGGGACCTCGGCATCAAGGACATGGGCAAGCTGCTGCCCGGTCACGGCGGCATCATGGACCGCCTCGACTCGCTGCTGCCGACCGCCCCCGTGGTGTGGCTGCTGCTGGTCGTCTTCGTCGGCTCGGGCTGAGCCTCGACCGGCCCGTCCGGGCCCGGCCCCCAGGCGTTCAGCCCGGCTGCGGCCCTCTCGCCACCGGTCTGGCGGGGTCCGCGCTCCACTCGCTCCACGAGCCGACGTACAGCGCTGCGTCGATCCCCGCGACCGCCAGGGCCAGCACCTGCTGTGCGGCCGAGACCCCCGATCCGCAGTACACGCCGACCCTGCCGCCGTCCGCGGTGACCCCCAGAGCGGCGAAACGGCCGGCCAGTTCGCGGGCGGGGCGGAAGGTGCCGTCGGCGGTGACGTTGCCGGCGGTGGGCGCCGACACGGCCCCCGGGATGTGGCCGCCCACCGGATCGAGCGGCTCGACCTCCCCCCGGTAGCGCTCGGCCGCCCGCGCGTCGAGCAGCACCCCCGTACGGGCCAGGGCCGCCGCGTCGTCCGCGCTGAGCACCGGCAGCGCGCCCGGTACGGCCTCGAAGTCGCCGGGCTCCGGCGCCGCGCCCCCCGTGGTCAGTGCGCCTCCCGCGGCCGTCCAGGCGGGCAGTCCGCCGTCCAGCACGCGTACGTTCCTGTGCCCCGCCCAGCGCAGGGTCCACCAGGCCCGTGCCGCGGCCCAGCCCTGACCGCCGTCGTGGACCACGACGCGGCTGTCCCCGCGCACCCCGGCCCGCCGCATCGCCTCCATGAACAACCCGGCGTCGGGCAGCGGATGCCGGCCGCCCGGGCCCGCCGGTCCCGCGAGTTCCGCTTCCAGGTCCACGTACACCGCGCCCTTGATGTGGCCCGCCTCGTACGCCGCGCGGCCGGACGGTCCTCCGCGCTCGTAGCGGACGTCCAGGAGCACGGGAGCGGGTCCTTCGCGCAGGGCGGCGGCGAGTTCCGCGGCGCTGATGATCGTGTTCACCGGCCCATCCTGGCGCAGCCCGGCCGGGCCGGGAAGCCGGCCGTGCCCGCGGCGCCGCCGCTGTGCGGGCCCGCTGCCGACACCCCGCACTGACCTGCGCCGGCGCCGCGCGCCGTGACGGCGATCGCAGGGTGAGGCGGCGCGCGACGCTGGTCCGTGGTCCGTCCGCCGCTTACACTCGAACGTGTGTACGAGCTTCCTCCGGATCCGCAGCGCCTGCGGGTGATACGCCTCTATCTGCAGATGCAGATCGCCGCAGTCGACGCCAAGATCCAGGAGGCGGAATCCGGTTCCGCGACCGTGGCCGCGACCGTGGGCGCGGCGGGGGCGGAGGGTGAGACCGGCGATCCCCCGCGGGTCCCGGCCGGAAGCCGCGCTCGCACCCCCGCCCGCGCCTGGCGGCTGCAGAGCGTGCCCGATCCGCGCGGCGGCGCGGGCCGGGGCGTCCTCCACCGCGACGACTGTCGTGTCCCCGGTGGCGGCCGGCTGAACCGGCAGGAGTTCGAGGTTGCCCTCGGCATGCCGGAAGTCGCACCCTGCGAGGTCTGCCGCCCGGAATCGGGGCGCACCCCGTGACGACGCGAAGTCGTGTGCTGCTGCCGAGCGCGCATGACGGACAGTCACGTCTTACCGTCGTAACCGGTCCTCCCCTTCTTCCGCCGGGATCCGGCTCCCGGGCCGGCGGTTCCGGGCACTCCAGTGCCCGGAACCGCTCGGGGCGCCGCGTCGGCACAGACGGCCCCGGCCGCGCTCAACCGGAGGTGCCAGGCGGACAGGTCGGCGGGACGGGCCGCGGTGAGCCGGGGTGCGCCGGGTGGAGCGGCCGGAAGTAGTGCGCCAGTGCCCAGAGGCCGACGCGGGCGCCCGCGAGGCACCCCTCGGTGTCCGCCGTGCGGGTGTGGATGCCGGCCCAGACACGGGCGTCGATCATGTCCTGGTTGAACCGCACGGCGTCGTCGTAGTGCCGTGTGGTGCCCGTCGCGTCGGACGGGAAGGTGAGGTCGAGGCGCGGCGTGCCGAAGAGCCCGGTCAAGGTCTGGGCCACGGCGCCGGCGACCGCGGCGTGCCCGCTGATGTGATCGGGGTGCGGCGGCGTGACGAGCAGCGGCTGCCACTGCGGATCCGGCTCGGTCGCCGGATTGCCGTCGGTCCCGGCCAGTTGGACGGCGGTGAGCGGCCGCCAGGATCCGTAGTGGAGCTTGGCGTCCCACGTGGTGATCACGGCGTCGGTCGCCGCGGAGTTGGCCGCGGCGAACAGCCGGGCCGTGTCGGCGATGTCCAGGCGGTGGCGGGCGCTGTGGTCGCGGAACGCGGCCTGGAGCTGCACGGCCAGGTTGCCCCCGAAGAACAGCGCGGTCTCGGTCTGCTGCGCGGTGCGGGACGAACCCGTCCTCGCGCCCATCGTCCGCACCTCGTTCACGTCCTGGGCGTATCGGTCCGAGGTGAGGGTGGGCGGGGGGCCGGGCCGGAACTGGGACGGTGAGGTGAGCAGGAGCGGGCGCAGCCGGGCGAGCCAGGTGTCGATGAAGGGCAGGTTCCCCGGTGGGGTGGCACGCCAGACGCCGGGCGCGGGCGCGGGCGCGGTGGTGAACTCCACCGTCGCGAACCGGCCGTCACCCTGCCGGAGCTGGATGACGCGGTCGGCGGCGCGGGCCCCGAAGGCGACGCCCTGCCGCTTGGCGTTGCCGTCGGGGATCCTCGCGAGGGAGCCGGCGTACGCGGCGTCCAGCAACGTCCGGGACGCGGGGAAGTCGCAGAGCAGGACGTCGTGCGCGGCGGTCACGGCTGCCGCCTCCGGTGACGCGCCGGCGGGTCCGCGCGCGTGCCACTTGTAGGGGGCGTAGCGGCCCTCGATGCCGACCACGGCGTTGTAGACGGCGACCGAGACGAACCCGTGCCAGACGACGGCCTGCCCGGAGGGCCGGGTCGGGCCGAGGTTGGTGCCGATGACGTCCGCGGCGATGGTGTTCCACTCACGGATCGCGGCCGGATCGGCCGCGGGCTCCCGGTTCGTGCCGGCGGCCTGGGCGGGGGCGGGGGCGGTGACGGATATCGCCGTGGCGGCGAGGGCCACGGGCACGACCATGCCGGTGAGCCGTCGGCACCACCGGGAGAGCCGCCCGGCGGGCGGAGCGGTCCTGACTGCGGGGCTCATGGGGAGACTCCTCATCGACGCCGGGCCCGAACCGGACCGGAGGGAATTCCCGCCCGGTTCGGGCCCCATCGACGTGCTTCCTACCCATCAGCGGACGTGACGGTCGCCTGGCGCGTCAGGTGCGCGGCCGGGTCCCGCCCTCCGCCTCAGGGGCGGGACCCACCCGAGGACGAGTGCTCCTCGTACGACCGGCCACAGCGGTCCCCGTCGTTCGGCGGGCCACCACTGCGACGGGCCGTCAGCCCGCCCCGCTCAGGGGACGGAGATCGGGGGCGGCGCCTGCAAGGGGCCCTGCAGCGGATTCCAGGAGGTGCAGACCGGGAGAGTGCCGGCGGTGGTGCAGCGGCTCTCCGCCACGTCGCCGCGGAAGGTGATGACCTTGACCGACAGGTCCGTCGGCGAGGAGGCGCTCACGCTCGCCCCGCACACGCCGGTGACCGGGTATCCAGGGAGCCTGGTGAGGTCCTGCCAGGTGTAGGCGCCGCCCACCCAGGCGGTGTCGCGCTGCCCGACGAACGTCCGGCCGCGGACCACGGCGACGGAGAAATCGCGGTCGTCGGTCGCATTGGCCACGCCGATCGAGTCGATGTCGCACCCGGAGAGCCTGCCGGGGCCGGGGTAGGGGGCCGCCACGAAGGGCCCGCGCCCCGGGCCGATCAGGGGACCGGCGAGGTCGAGGAGGAGACCGTCGTCGAGGAGCGGACCGCGGCCGGGGCCGAGGAGCGGGTCGCGGCCGGGTCCCGGACCGGGGCCGGGGTCTTCGTCGGGGTACGGATAACGGTGGTCGCCGTACGGGTCGGGCCACGGGAAGCCCGGCGCCGAGGCCGCGGGCGTGGCCGCGTCGTCCGTGTCGGCGGCCTGAGCCGTCGTCAGGGAGGCCGCGGATATCGTGGCGGCGATCAGGGCCGCCGGCACGACCGCGCCCGCGAGCCGTCCGTACCGTCGAAGGGACCACCTGGAGGGCGGCGGGGTCCTGTCTGCAGGGCTCATGGGGACACTCCTCGTCGATCTGCGGCCGGCACCGAACCGGAGGGCCTTCCGGCACGGCTCGGGCCCCTGTCGATGGGATCCGTACCCGCGCCCACCGGCGTCCGGCGCCAAGGTCATCCCAGTGGCGCAGCCCGTTCCCGGCCATCGGGCCGTAGTCACCCGATCGACACCCCGTGCCTCGACAGAACCTGACAGTCCGTGGGCCGTACGGCGCTGGCCAACGTTCGCGGGGCAGACGGCACCAGGCCCCAAGATGCAGGCCGGGCACCATTCATGACGCAGCTGTGGAAACGGATGAGGCCTGGCCGGGACCTAAGCGCAGACGAGGTGGCTGAGGTGGCGGACGCCTCGACGGACGAGCCGGCCGGCGAGGGGAGCGTCGAGGAGGCTGAGCCGCCGCGAACGCCGCGCCGCGACGGGACGCTCACCGAACCAGCGATCAGGCGACCCATCGGGCCGGCAGGTCGCCGCGGATCCGCTCGAGATCCGCGGCCGTGCGTCCGCGTGCGTGGAGCCAGCAGTGGTCGAGCACGCCGTCGCGGCGCAGCAGGCGGCCCGGGGCCGCGTACCAGCGCAGGGGCGAGTCCTCCGCGCCGGCCCACATCGGATGGTCGGGCAGGTCGACTCGCGTGTAGTGAGCTTCGAGGTCCGGCAGGAGCGTTTCCGGCAACTCGCAGGCGTCGTACAGGCTTCCCACCCCGAGCAGCGACTCGCTCAGCACCAGCTCCACCCAGGCCACGGACATCCGGTCGAGGAAGGGCACCCATCCCTCGTGCGACTCCACCACCACGGGCGGATCGTCCTCCTCGACCCGGTCCAGAGGGATGCCCCATGCGGCGCAGCCCTGGTTCTCGACGCGGAAGACCAGGATGCCGCCGCAGCCGTCGACCACATGGAGCCCCATCGGCGGGACCAGGGGATCCTGCTGCCGGGTCAGGTCGTCACGGCGGCCGACCAGCGCGTGGCCCTCCCGCAGGGCGGCGGGGAGCTCGAAGCCCAACTCGGCCTCGGTAGCGTCCAGTTCCACGGCCGTGCAGCCGTCCTCGGGCCGCAAGGGACGGCCCGTCCACTCGTCGGCGAAGCGGCGCACGAAATCCCAGGCCTGGGAGCGGCCGGTCACCCCGCCACGCAGGGCCATCGCCACGTCGAGCGCGTCAGACATGACGCAGACGCTACCGCCGGCGTGCCCAGGGAAGGTGCCGGGCCGGCGTAGCCGTTCCCAAGGCCGCACGGGCCATCGGGACGAGTGACGCCGAGGAGTGGGGCGGGTGTCCGGCTCGTTCACTTCCGGGCGCGGGTCTTTCGGCTGCGTGCGCCCGATCGTAGGGTCGCTGCCATGCGATCCGCGAACGCAGCCGGAGGCCCCGCCCGGGCTGGTGTGCGCTGGGACACGTCCACGTTCCCGGACGGCGGTCAAGACGACGGTGTTCGGTTCACCGTGCCGGCCGAAGTGGCGGGCGCAAGCCCCGAACTTCTGGCTGCCCGGGAGCCCGGACTGGTACGCGATGAGTTTCGGCACGGTCCCGGGTCTTTCAGGTACACCCCTTTTCCGCGCGCGAATGTGGAGGCACCGTGAAGCTCTTGCTCACATCAGGCGGCGTCACGAACCCGAGCATTCACTCGGCACTTGTGCAGCTCCTCGGCAAGCCGGTCGCCGAGTGCCGTGCCCTCTGCGTCCCGACAGCTCAGTGGGGTCACCCGATGTGCGGTCCGGTATCGGTGCGGGGCTTGGCGGCCGCCGAGCCCACGTGGCAGTACCTGTCCGGCCTGGGCTGGGCGTCTCTCGGTGTCCTCGAGCTCACCGCACTGCCCACCATCGGCGCGGAGCGATGGGTCCCCTGGGTCCGGGAAGCCGACGTGCTCCTGGTCGACGGCGGCGACGCGACGTATCTGTGCCATTGGATGCGGGAGTCCGGGCTGGCCGATCTGCTGCCTTCGCTGCCCGAGATGGTCTGGGTGGGAGTGAGCGCCGGAAGCATGGTGATGACGCCCCGGATCGGGGCGTACTTCGTCGAGTGGCCGTCCGCGCCGGACGACCGCACTCTGGGGGTCGTCGACTTCTCGATCTTCCCGCACCTGGACGCTTTCCCGCAGAACACCCTGGCTGACGCAGAGCGCTGGGCCGCAGACATCGGCGTCCCGGCTTACGCCATCGACGAACAGACGGCGATCAAGGTGGTCGACGGCTCCGTCGAGGTGGTCTCCGAAGGGCAATGGACGAAGTTCGGGTCATAGCCGCCCGGCATTCGTGATGTCGCGTCCCTCCTGCGCAGCCTCGGTGTCGAGGGCGGTGGCGACCCCGATCGTATCGAACGGATGTGTGAATCCTTCCGGGGCTTGGAACGCCTGCGGGTGATCCGGCGCTGTATCCACAGATCCAGCTCGATGCCGCGGACGCGCGGATCCGCAGGGCCGATGCGACTGCGGGCTCCCGAAGCCGTCCCGCAGGCGGTCGGCGACTGCAGGGCCTTGTCTGGGCCGCCCTGGGCCGTGAAAGGGCCGCCGGAAGGTGACAGGACCCTCACCCGTCTGACCTGGGGGCGCCGAATCGATCTGCGACACTGGTAGCACCATGCCTGCACCCGGAGAACTCACATTCGTCGCGCCGCGCGGAGCCAAGAAGCCCCCGCGGCACCTTGCCGATCTCTCGCCCGAGGAGCGCCGGGAGGCGGTCGCGGAGCTGGGGGAGAAGCCGTTCCGCGCCAAGCAGCTGTCGCAGCACTACTTCGCGCGCTACGCCGATGACCCGGCCGCGTGGACGGACATCCCGGCGGCGGCGCGGGGGAAGCTGGCGGAGCGGCTGCTGCCGGACCTGATGTCGGTGGTGAGGCACAGCAGCACCGACAACGACACGACGCGCAAGACGCTGTGGCGGCTGTTCGACGGGACGCTGGTCGAGTCGGTCCTGATGCGCTACCCGGACCGGGTGACGATGTGCATCAGCTCGCAGGCGGGCTGCGGCATGAACTGCCCGTTCTGCGCGACCGGCCAGGCGGGCCTGGACCGGAACCTGTCCACCGGGGAGATCGTGCACCAGATCGTGGCGGGCATGCGCTCGCTGCGGGACGGGGAGATCCCGGGCGGTCCGGCGCGGCTGTCGAACATCGTGTTCATGGGCATGGGCGAGCCGCTCGCGAACTACAAGCGTGTCGTCGGCGCCATCCGCCGGCTGACCGACCCGGAGCCGGACGGGCTGGGGTTGTCCCAGCGGGGCATCACCGTGTCGACGGTGGGCCTGGTCCCGGCGATGCTGCGCTTCGCCGACGAGCGCTTCAAGTGCCGGCTCGCGGTGTCGCTGCACGCGCCCGACGACGAGCTGCGCGACACCCTGGTGCCGGTGAACACCCGCTGGAAGGTGCGCGAGGTGCTGGATGCCGCGTGGCACTACGCGGACGTGTCCGGGCGCCGGGTCTCGATCGAGTACGCGCTGATCCGGGACATCAACGACCAGGCGTGGCGGGCCGACCTGCTGGGCCGGCTGCTCAAGGGTCGCCGCGTGCACGTCAACCTTATCCCGCTCAATCCGACCCCCGGCTCGAAGTGGACGGCCTCGCGTCCCGAGGACGAGCGGGCGTTCGTGGCGGCGCTGGAGGCGCACGGCGTGCCGGTGACCGTCCGGGACACCCGGGGGCAGGAGATCGACGGCGCCTGCGGGCAGCTGGCGGCTTCCGAGCGCTGAACTGCGCTTGCTATGGTGACGGTCGTTTGCGGCTGTTTGCCGCGACGTCACGCACATCACACAAAAGAACATCCGACAGGGGAGCGCGCAGAGCGCTGAGAGTGCGGCACGGCCGCAGACCCTCGGACCTGATCCGGGTCATACCGGCGTAGGGAGTCACCACATGAGCACCACCCGTCGGCGTGTGGCCGGCACCGCACTGGCCGTCGCGCTCGGCGCGAGCGCGCTCGCCGCCTGCGGCAGCGACGACACCGCCAAGGGCGAGGGCGGCACCGCCTCCAAGACCGTCACCCTGGTCAGCCACGACTCCTTCGCCGCGTCCAAGGACGTGCTGAAGGCGTTCACGAAGCAGACCGGCTACACCGTCAAGGTGCTGCGCGGCGGCGACGCCGGCGCCGCGGTCAACCAGGCCGTGCTGTCCAAGGGCAACCCGCAGGGTGACGTCTTCTTCGGCGTCGACAACACCCTGCTGTCCCGGGCCCTCGACAACGACCTGTTCGAGCCGTACGAGGCCAAGGACCTCGGCAAGGTGCCCGCCGCGCTCCAACTGGACGCCGGCAAGCACCGCGTCACCCCGATCGACTTCGGCGACGTCTGCGTCAACTACGACCGGAAGTACTTCACCGAGCACAAACTGCCCGTGCCGGAAGGCCTCGACGACCTCGTCAAGCCGGAGTACAAGGACCTGCTGGTCACCGAGAACGCCGCCACCTCCTCACCTGGGCTCGCCTTCCTCCTCGCCACCACCGCCGCGTACGGTGACGGGGGCTGGGAGGACTACTGGAAGAAGCTCAAGGCGAACGGCGTCCAGGTCGTCGACGGCTGGGAGCAGGCGTACTACGACACCTTCTCCGGGGCGGGCGGCGGCAAGGGCGACAAGCCGCTGGTCGTCTCGTACGCCTCCAGCCCGCCCGCCGAGGTGCTCGGCCTGAAGACGCAGCCCGAGCAGGGGCCGACCGGTGTCGCGACCGGCACCTGCTTCCGGCAGGTGGAGTTCGCCGGCCTGCTGAAGGGCGCGAAGAACACCGAGGGCGGCAAGGCGCTCGTCGACTTCCTGCTGAGCCGCGCCTTCCAGGAGGACATGCCGCTCAACATGTTCGTCAACCCCGCGCGCGACGACGCGAAGCTGCCCGAGGTCTTCACCAAGTACGCGCCGGTGATCAGCGACCCGGCCACCGTCGCCCCGGAGAAGATCGCCGACAACCGGGAGCAGTGGGTCAAGTCGTGGTCCTCGCTCGTGCTGAAGTAACCAAGTCCGCCGAGGGGACGCGCGCCGGGGCGACGGCCGTCCGGCCGCTCGCCGTACGGCTCGGCCTGATGGCCGTCCCGGTCGTGTTCTTCGGGCTGTTCTTCGGCTACCCGGTCGCCGCCATCGTCGCCCGCGGGCTCCGCGAGGGCGGGCGGTGGCGGTTCGGCCGGTTCGCGGAGGTCCTGGGCGAGCCCGACATCCTGCACGTGCTGTGGTTCACCTGCTGGCAGGCGGCCGCCTCCACCGCGCTCACCCTGGCGATCGCGCTGCCCGGCGCGTACGTCTTCGCCCGTTTCGACTTCCCCGCCAAGCAGGTGCTGCGGGCGGTGGTGACCGTGCCCTTCGTGCTGCCGACGGTGGTCGTCGGTTCGGCCTTCCTCGCCCTGCTGGGGCGCGGCGGGCTGCTCGACGAGCTGTGGGGGGTGCGCCTGGACACCACGGTCTGGGCGATCCTCCTCGCGCACGTCTTCTTCAACTACGCCGTGGTCGTACGGACCGTGGGCGGGCTGTGGGCACAGCTCGACCCGAGGCAGGAGGAGGCCGCGCGGGTCCTCGGCGCGGGACGCCTCGCGGCCTGGCGCAAGGTGACGCTGCCCGCCCTCGCGCCGGCCGTCGCCGCGGCCGCGCTCATGGTCTTCCTGTTCACCTTCACCTCCTTCGGCGTCATCCAGATCCTCGGCGGCCCCGCCTTCTCCACCTTGGAGGTGGAGATCTACCGGGAGACCGCGCAGTTGCTGGACCTGCCGACGGCGGCCGTGCTGACGATCGTCCAGTTCGCCGCCGTCGCGGCGATCCTCGCGGTGCACGCCGGGACCGTGCGGCGCAGGGAGAGCGCGCTGCGGCTGGTGGACCCGGCCCGCACCGCGCGGCGGCCGCGCGGCGCCGGCGAGTGGGGGCTGCTCGCGGGCGTGCTCGGTGTGGCCGCGCTGCTGATCCTGCTGCCGCTGGGCGTGCTGGCCGAGCGCTCGCTGCACGGACCCGACGGTTACGGCCTCGGCTACTACCGGGCGCTGGGCTCGGTGGCGGGCAGCGGCGGGACCTTCCTGGTGGCGCCGGTCGCCGCGGTCTGGAACTCGCTCCAGTACGCGGCCGCCGCCACCGCGATCGCCCTGGTCGTCGGCGGGCTGGCCGCGGCCGCCCTCACCCGGCGGGCCGGGCGTCTCGTACGGGGCTTCGACGCCCTGCTCATGCTGCCGCTCGGCACCTCGGCCGTGACCATCGGCTTCGGCTTCCTCATCACCCTCGACGAGCCGCCGCTGGACCTGCGCTCCTCCTGGATCCTCGTGCCGCTCGCCCAGGCGCTGGTCGGGGTGCCCTTCGTGGTGCGCACCATGCTTCCCGTGCTGCGTGCCGTGGACGACCGGCTGCGCGAGGCGGCGGCGGTGCTCGGCGCCTCCCCGCTGCGGGTGTGGCGCGAGGTCGATCTTCCGCTGGTGCGGCGGGCGCTGCTGGTGGCGGCCGGCTTCGCCTTCGCCGTGTCCCTGGGCGAGTTCGGCGCCACCGTCTTCATCGCGCGCCCCGACAACCCCACCCTCCCGGTCGCGGTCGCCCGCTTCCTCGGGCGGGCCGGGGAGCTCAACTACGGCCAGGCGATGGCGCTCAGCACCGTGCTGATGCTGGTGTGCGCGGGTGCGCTGCTGGCGCTGGAACGTATCCGCATCGACAGGTCGGGGGAGTTCTGATGTCGCTGCTGCGACTGGACGGCGCCACCGTGCGCTTCGGCGGCCACACCGCCCTGGACGCCGTGGGCCTGGAGGTCGCCGAGCACGAGACGGTCTGTGTGCTCGGGCCCAGCGGCAGCGGCAAGTCCACGCTGCTGCGGGTCGTCGCCGGGCTGCAGCCGCTGGACGCCGGGCGCGTCCTGCTGGCCGGCCGCGACCAGGCGGGTGTTCCCGCGCACCGGCGCGGCGTGGGCCTGATGTTCCAGGACCACCAGCTCTTCCCGCAGCGCGACGTCGCCGGGAACGTCGACTTCGGCCTGCGCATGCGCGGCGCCGGTCGTGCCGAACGGGAGCGCACCGTCGGTGAGTTGCTGGAGCTTGTCGGCCTGCCCGGCACGCAGCGGCGCGCCGTGGCGTCCCTGTCCGGCGGTGAGCAGCAGCGCGTCGCCCTGGCCCGGGCCCTGGCACCGGGGCCACGGGTGCTCATGCTCGACGAGCCGCTCGGCCAGCTCGACCGGGGCCTGCGCGAGCGGCTGGTGGTCGAGCTGCGCGGGCTGTTCCGTCGGCTGGACACCACGGTGCTGGCCGTCACGCACGACCAGAGCGAGGCCTTCGCGCTGGCCGACCGCGTTGTCGTCATGCGGGACGGACGCGTCGAGCAGATCGGCACCCCGCTGCAGGTGTGGCATCGGCCCGCCTCGGAGTTCGTCGCGCGCTTCCTCGGCTTCGACAACGTGGTGGCCGCGACCGTCACCGGCGACGCCGCCGACACCGTCTGGGGCAAGGTCCCCGTCCCCCCGGGCTCCGCACAGGGCGCCGGACGGCTGCTCGTCCGGCCCGGCGGCGTGCGGCTCGTCCCGGCCGAGGACGGGCTGCGCTGCCACGTGCTCGCGCGCACCTTCCGCGGCGACCAGGTCACCCTCCTCCTGCGCCCCGAGGAAGGCCCACCGCTGGAGGCCGGCTGCGCCCTGCGCGACGCCCCGGCCGAGGGCGACACGGTGGGCGTCTCCTTCGCGGTGGACGAGGTCGTCGTCCTGGGCGGGTAGACCTCGTCCCGCCGGCCGCCCCGCCCGCGGGAGGCCAGGACGGCCGAACCTTGTTGCGGGCCCGGCCCTGGTCGTACGGGCCCCGGAGCCCGCGTCAACCCCGCGTCAACCCCGCGTCAGGCGTGCCAGGGCCTGCGGGGCGTCCTCGACGGAGTCGACGAGCGCGATGCGAGGCTCCATGGGGCGGTCTTCGGCGAGCGCCTGGAGCAGGGGCCACGCCGGGAGGCGCCGGGTCCAGTGGTCGCGGTCGACCAGCACCATGGGGCGGGGAGTGCCGTTGGACTCGTAGTAGTTCGGCGTGCTGTTGTCGAAGATCTCCTGGACGGTGCCCGCGGCCCCCGGCAGGAAGACGACCCCGGCGGTGCAGCGGGCGAGCAGGCCGTCCTCGCGGGTGGCGTTGGCGAAGTACTTGGCGATGTGCGCGGCGAAGGCGTTCGGCGGCTCGTGGCCGTAGAACCACGTCGGCACGCCGATGGAGGCACCGCCGCCGGGCCAGCGGTCGCGCACGTCGAAGGCGACGCGCGCCCAGTCCGTGACCGACGGGCGGAAGGAGGGGACCTTGGCCACCGCCTCCAGGGCCTGGACGAGCATCGTGTCGTCGAAGGGCGCGGCGTAGGCGCCGAGGTTGGCCGCCTCCATGGCGCCGGGTCCGCCGCCCGTGGCCACGGTCAGACCCTCGCGGGCCAGCGCCCGGCCGAGGCGGGCGGCGCCCGCGTACGCGTCGGTGCCGCGCTCCATGGCGTGACCGCCCATGACGCCCACGACGCGGGAGTCCGCGACGAGTTCGTCGAAGGCGTCGGAGACCGCGTCGTCGTGGATGCTGCGGAGCATCGACGCGTAGATGTCGCCGCTGCCCCGGGTACGCAGGAACCACTGGTAGGCGCGGGCGTCCGGCGTCGCCTCGTAACCCTCGCCGAGGCCCTCGAACAGGGCGTCCGGGCCGTAGAGCGAACCCCGGTAAGGGTCGAAGGGCAGGTCCGGGACCGGGGGGAAGACCATGGCGCCGCCGGCGCGGACGTGGGCGGCCGCCTCCGGCTCCATGGGGCAGCCCAGGAACACGGCCTCGGTCGTGTCGGCGGACAACAGGGCGGGCGTACGGGACGTCAGGTCGACCGACTGGACGCGGTGTCCGCGCAGCGAGCCCGACGCGGCGATGCGGTCGAACTCCTCGAGGGTCTCTATCTCGTGATCGTTCGGCGACAGCACGCCCGCCACCCTAGCGCCCGCGGCGGGAGCCGCCGCCGCGGGGTTCCGCACCCCGCGCACGGCGCTACGGCAGCGGCACTGTGCCCAGGTGGGCGATGAGCAGGGTCAGCGGCAGCACCGCGCCGAGGACCACGAGGGCCCGCACGGCGGCCGCGTTGCGCAGCAGGGCGGCGGGCGCGCCGAGCCGGCTGAGGGCGGCGGTGGCCGGACGGCGGGCGCGCTTGGCGTCCACGGTCGCGGTGAGGGCGGTCGCGGCCGCCGACAGGACGACCAGGACAGCGCCGAGCACGGTGAGCGGTCCTACGGGGTGCGCCGCGGCGCCGAACCGGTCGCTGCCGGCGAGGGCGGTGGCGGCCACCGCGCACAGCGCGCCCAGCGGGCGGCCGACGAGCGCCGCCTCCTCCTGGAGGGCCCGGCCCGCGAGGAGCCGCAGGGCACTCGGCCGGTACGCCGCCAGCAGCCGTCCGCACAGATGGACGAGGCCCGGCATGGCCAGCACCATGCCCGTGGCGGCCAGCAGCCAGCCGCCGACGACGGCGGGCGCGACCTGGCCGAGACCGCCCGGCAGCGGGAGCGTGCCGCCGGGTCCCGGGGCACCGGCCTTCCCGGCCGTGGAGACCTGTACGGCCAGGCCGATCGCGATGAGGGCGGCACCCCACGGCAGGCCGGGCGGTGTGCCGCCCGCGAGGGCGGCGGGTTCGCCCCCACGGGACCGGCGCGGCCGCAGCACGATCGCGGCCGAGACCGCCGCGGCCAGGGGCAGCGTGGCCGGCAGGGTCAGCGCCCCGGCGAGCGGGAGTTCGCGCTCCGCGCCCAGCGCCCCCGCGGCACCGCTGAGGTGTGGGCCGGGCAGGTCACCGCGGAGGCAGAGGAAGCCCAGGAGCGCGATCAGGACGCCCAGGCCGCAGTTCAGGGCGGAGCTCGCCGCGGCCAGCAGGGGCAGCCCGTGCCGGCCGAGTCCGGCCGCGGCCAGGCCCGCGTGCAGCCGTCCGCTCGGTTCCGTTCGGGCCACGAGCACCGACAGATGGACGGTGGCGGCGAACGGCACGGCGCACCAGAGCAGCCGGACCAGCCCGTCCGGGGCGTCCCCGGGGTGGGCAAGGGCGTGCCCGAGCACGGCGAGCAGCAGGAACCCCGTGCCCGCGGCCGCGGCGACGACCAGCAGCCGGCGCAGCAGCACCTCCGGCCGGGAGCCGAGGGCTACACGGAGGCTGAGCACGAGTCGGCGTCCTCCCGGTCCTGTTGCGGCATGGCGGCCTCGAAGCGCCCGTCGACGAGGGTGACCACCCGGTCGGCGAGCGAGACGACCTCGGGCTCGTTGGAGGCGAGCACCACGGTGATGCCGTGCGAGCGGGCGGCGCTGGTCAGCATGCGCAGCACCTGGGCGCGGTCCGCGCGGTGCAGCGGGGCGGTCGGTTCGTCGGCGAAGACCACGGAGGGCCGGTTGACCAGGGCCCGGGCGATCGCCACCCGCTGCCGCTCGGCCTGCAGCAGCCGGCCGGGACGCTTGCGGGCCGCGCCGCCGATGTCCAGCCGGTCCAGCCACTCCTGCGCGGCGGCGCGGGCCGTGCGGTACGGGACGCCGCACAGCAGGAGCGGCAGCGCGGCGTTCTCACGGACGGTCAGTTCGGGCAGCAGCTGCGGGCTGCTGTCGATCCAGCCGAAGCGCTCACGGCGCAGCCGCTCGCGGGCGGTGGCGCCGAGGGTGTGGACGGGGGAGCTGTTGAACCACACCTCGCCCTGCTCGGGGAGCAGTTCGCCGGACAGGCAGCGCAACAGGGTGGTCTTCCCCGCGCCGTGCGGTCCGAGGACGCCGAGGATCTCGCCCTCCCGTACGCCGAGGGACACGCCGAGCAGAGCGGGTGAGCGGTCGTGCGCGTGGCGCAGGCCGCGGGCCCACAGCACGTCGTTGTCGGGTGGGTTCACGTTGGCCTCTAACGAACGCGGGGAGTCCGGGTCACTGCGGCACCGTACGTGCCCCACGGCCCCCGCCCGCGGTCACCGTGGTGTGTTTCCGGCCCGCGCCCACCCGTGCGGCGTAGCGGGAGAGGGGTTCGCCGGGAAGGTCATCCGTTCACCCGCTTGTCGTGCGGCTGTGACGGGACGTGGCGGCGGTGCCTTTGGCGGTCGCCGGGCCTGCTGCCCGCGCCGCCGGCATCGCGGTCACCGGCACGACCGTCACGACGGCAAGGCGACACAACGTGCCGGTCGGGCCGGGCGCCGATATGACGTGCGCCGGAACCACCCGAACCCGCGCAAGGCCAGTCCCGCGGTGGGCGTTCGCCGGCGCCACCGGCGTCGCGCCCGTGGCGGCCGGTGGCGTGCCGCTCTGAAGTGAGCGGGGTCCGACGAACGGTCGGGGCCGCCCTCACGGCGGAGGGCGGCCCCGACCGCTGGATGCCGTACGTCGACGGGGACCGTCAGAGCTTGGTCCAGGCCTCCGTGAGGACGGTACGCAGGACGCCCTCGATCTCGTCGAACGTCGACTGGTCGGCGATCAGCGGCGGCGCGAGCTGGACGACCGGGTCGCCGCGGTCGTCGGCGCGGCAGTAGAGGCCGTTCTCGAAGAGCGCCTTGCTGAGGAAGCCGTACAGGACGCGCTCGGTCTCCTCGTCGGTGAAGGTCTCCTTGGTGACCTTGTCCTTCACCAGTTCGATCCCGTAGAAGAAACCGTTCCCGCGGACGTCGCCGACGATCGGCAGGTCGTGGAGCTTGTCCAGGGTGGCGCGGAAGGCGCCCTCGTTGTCGAGCACGTGCTGGTTGAGCTGCTCGCGCTCGAAGATGTCGAGGTTGGCCAGGGCGACCGCCGACGACACCGGGTGGCCGCCGAAGGTGTAGCCGTGCAGGAAGGTGTTGTCGCCCTTGTAGAAGGGCTCGGCGATGCGGTCGGAGATGATGCACGCGCCGATGGGGGAATAGCCCGAGGTCATGCCCTTGGCGCAGGTGATCATGTCCGGGACGTAGCCGAACTTGTCGCAGCCGAACATCGTGCCGAGCCGGCCGAAGGCGCAGATGACCTCGTCGGAGACGAGCAGCACGTCGTACCGGTCGCAGATCTCGCGGACCCGCTGGAAGTACCCGGGCGGGGGCGGGAAGCAGCCGCCGGCGTTCTGCACCGGCTCCAGGAAGACGGCCGCGACGGTGTCGGGGCCCTCGAAGAGGATCTGCTGCTCGATCTGGTCCGCGGCCCAGCGGCCGAAGGCCTCGGGGTCGTCGCCGAAGAGCGGCGCGCGGTAGATGTTGGTGTTGGGCACCTTGTGGGCGCCGGGGACCAGCGGCTCGAAGGGGGCCTTCAGGCCGGGCAGGCCGGTGATGGACAGGGCGCCCTGGGGGGTGCCGTGGTAGGCGACGGCGCGCGAGATGACCTTGTACTTGGTCGGCTTGCCGGTGAGCTTGAAGTACTGCTTGGCGAGCTTCCAGGCGGTCTCGACGGCCTCGCCGCCGCCGGTGGTGAAGAAGACCTTGTTGAGGTCGCCGGGGGCGTAGTCGGCCAGGCGGTCGGCGAGCTCGACGGCCTTGGGGTGGGCGTAGCTCCACACCGGGAAGAAGGCGAGCTCCTGGGCCTGCTTGTAGGCGGTCTCGGCGAGCTCCACGCGGCCGTGGCCGGCGTTGACCACGAACAGCCCCGCGAGGCCGTCGATGTAGCGCTTGCCCTTGTCGTCGTAGATGTACGTGCCCTCGCCGCGCACGATGGTCGGCACAGGGGCGTTCTCGTACGACGACATGCGGGTGAAGTGCATCCACAGGTGGTCGTACGCGGTCTTGGAAAGGTCCGCGCTCATGGCTATCTGGTTCCCCAGGTGTAGGTCTGCTTCCGGAGCTTGAGGTAGACGAAGCTCTCGGTGGACCGCACGCCGGGCAGCGTGCGGATCCGCTTGTTGATCGTCTCCAGGAGATGGTCGTCGTCCTCGCAGACGATCTCGATCAGCAGATCGAAGGAGCCCGCGGTCACGACGACGTACTCGACCTCCGTCATCTCCGCGAGCGCGTCGGCGACGTGTTCGATGTCGCCCTCGACGTTGATGCCGACCATCGCCTGCCTCTGGAACCCCACGGTGAGCGGGTCGGTGACGGCGACGATCTGCATGACGCCCTGATCGAGCAGCTTCTGCACGCGCTGCCGTACGGCCGCCTCGGACAGGCCCACGGCCTTGCCGATGGCGGCGTACGGACGCCTGCCGTCCTCCTGGAGCTGTTCGATGATCGCCTTGGAGACGGAATCGATCACGGAGGCACCGGTGGAGCCCCTGTGATCCGGAGTACGAGTGGCCACGCCCCCACTCTGCACGAGAGGTCAGCCGTCACGCAACCCCCGATCGATGAAATCCGTGGTTTGAGGGGTCGAAACTGACGGAATCCATTGTCTCGGAGTTTCGGCTATGCCGAATACGGCAGTGCTGCCGGTAGGCTGGTGTCCGTCTCACACATCGGACAGGAACAGGGAGAGGTGCAGTGAGCGAGCTCCGTACCTTGCGCAACCACATCAACGGAGAATTCCGCGACGCCGCCGACGGGCGCACCACCGACGTGGTGAACCCCGCCACCGGCGAGGTCTACGCGACCGCCCCGCTCTCCGCCGCCGCCGATGTCGACGCGGCCATGGCCGCCGCCGCGGCCGCCTTCCCGGCCTGGCGCGACACGACGCCCTCCGAGCGCCAGAAGGCGCTGCTGAAGATCGCCGACGCCTTCGAGGCGCGCGCGGACGAGCTCGTGGCCGTCGAGAGCGAGAACACCGGCAAGCCGATCGGTCTGACCGCCAGCGAGGAGATCCCTCCGATGGTCGACCAGATCCGCTTCTTCGCGGGTGCCGCCCGCCTGCTCGAGGGCCGCTCGGCCGGCGAGTACATGGAGGGCATGACCTCGATCGTCCGCCGCGAGCCGGTCGGCGTCTGCGCCCAGGTCGCGCCGTGGAACTACCCGATGATGATGGCCGTGTGGAAGTTCGCCCCGGCGATCGCCGCGGGCAACACGGTCGTGCTCAAGCCCTCGGACACCACCCCGGCCTCCACCGTGCTGATCGCCGAGATCATCGGCGAGATCCTGCCCAAGGGCGTCTTCAACGTCGTGTGCGGCGACCGCGAGACGGGTCGGCTGATGGTCGAGCACCCGACCCCGGCGATGGCCTCCATCACCGGCTCGGTCCGGGCCGGCATCCAGGTGGCCGGCAGCGCCGCCAAGGACGTCAAGCGGGTCCACCTCGAACTCGGCGGCAAGGCACCGGTCGTGGTCTTCCCGGACACCGACATCGCCAAGGCGGTCGAGGACATCGCCGTCGCCGGCTACTTCAACGCCGGCCAGGACTGCACCGCCGCCACCCGGGTCCTGGTCCACGAGTCGATCCACGACGAGTTCGTGGCCCAGCTCGCCAAGACCGCCGCCGAGACCAAGACCGGCGCCCCGGACGACGAGGACGTGCTGTACGGCCCGCTGAACAACGCCAACCAGCTCGCCCAGGTCACCGGCTTCATCGAGCGCCTCCCGGCGCACGCCAAGGTCGAGGCCGGCGGCCACCGGGTCGGGGAGCAGGGCTACTTCTACGCCCCGACCGTCGTCTCCGGCCTCAAGCAGGACGACGAGATCATCCAGAACGAGGTCTTCGGCCCGGTCATCACCGTCCAGTCCTTCTCCGACGAGGACCAGGCCGTCGATTGGGCGAACGGCGTCGAGTACGCCCTGGCCTCCTCGGTGTGGACCAAGGACCACGCGCGCGCGATGCGCATGTCCAAGCGCCTCGACTTCGGCTGCGTGTGGATCAACACCCACATCCCGCTGGTCGCCGAGATGCCGCACGGCGGCTTCAAGAAGTCCGGCTACGGCAAGGACCTTTCCGCCTACGGCTTCGAGGACTACACGCGCATCAAGCACGTCATGACGTCCCTGGACGGCTGACGCCGCGGGGCGCGAGCCCACGTCACGGCCCCGGTGCGACCCCGCGTCCGGGGCCGTGGCATGTGCGCGTACGCTCCGGACCATGAAGGAT
The DNA here is from genome assembly GCF_057707815.1 of Actinacidiphila sp. bgisy160. Lineage (NCBI taxonomy): Bacteria > Bacillati > Actinomycetota > Actinomycetes > Kitasatosporales > Streptomycetaceae > Actinacidiphila > Actinacidiphila sp. bgisy160. The sequence continues at coordinate 31,910 of NZ_JBYIQW010000037.1, read as the reverse complement.
CGAAGATCTCTTGAACGGCGCATACGCGCCTGGCTCGTTGTCTTCGTGGTGTGCCTGGTGCTGAGCGGCGCGACCGCGTTCCCGCTCGTGCACGAGGTGCGGTGGGTGGACGGCTGGGGTCTGCCCGGGGCCGTCGGCGACTGGATCTCCCAGGTGCGGGAGGGGCTGGACGCCACCGACGCGAAGTACCCGTTCATGCTCTACGGCACGGACTGGCTCGCCTTCGCCCACCTGGTGATCGCCGTCGCCTTCTACGGCGTCTGGCGCGATCCTGTGCGCAATGTGTGGGTCGTGGAGTGGGCGATGATCGCCTGCATCGGGATCATCCCGCTCGCCGCGATCTGCATCCCGCTGCGCGGCCTGCCGCTGTGGTGGATGCCGGTCGACATGGCCTTCGGCGTCTTCGGGATCGTGCCGCTGCTGATCCTGCGTGGGATGATCAAGCGGCTGGAGCGCTTTGACACAGTGTCAGCCGTGCCGGCCGGCGTCTGACGGACCGGCGGTTGCCGCGGGCGTCCGCCGCCCGGTCTCCCTGGCGCGCACGGCTGATGCACCCGGCGTACGGCGCCGCACGGCCTCGGCGCACCCGGCGCCCTGGCGGGCCTCACCGTGATCGGTGGGGGCTGTTCTTCGCCCGCGGCATCACCGCGGAGGAACGCCCGGTGCTCGCGGCCGGGCGGGAGAAGCTCACCGGCCGCCGAACTCCGCGCGCAGCACGTCGATGCGGTTGCTCGTGACCGCGTCCACGCCGAGCCGCGCCAGCCGTCGCATCGTCCGGCGCAGATCCACCGTCCACGCGCCGACCAGCAGGCCCTCGCCGCGCGCCCACCCCATCAGGGGCGCGCTCACCAGCCCGAACCGCAGGTTGATCCAGCGCGGCCGCAGTTCCGACAGCAGCAGCGCGGGCACGGGCGCTGAGGTCTTCCAGGTCAGCGCGATCTCGGCGGCCGGGTCGCGGTCCCGGACCGCCAGCACGGCGGCCGCCTCGCCGCAGTAGTAGGTGCGGTCCCCGGCGCCCGCGTCCCGGACCGCGGACAGCACGGGACCCGCGGACTCCGGCAGGGTGAGGTCGACCAGGGCCCGGCAGCCGTCCACGGCGGCCAGCGCCTCGTGGAGGGCCGGCACGCCCGGCGGCAGCCGGTCCGCCGCGAGGTCCGCGACGGCGGACTCCACACCCCACAGCCGCTTGAGCGTGGGGTCGTGGAGCAGCACCGGCACCCCGTCGCGGGTCAGCCGTACGTCCATCTCCACCGCGTCCGCCCCCGCGCGCAGCGCGCTGCGCAGCGAGGGCAGGGTGTTCTCGCTGTGGCGGTACGGGTCGCCGCGGTGGGCGATCGCTAGCGCTGCCATCCCGCCAGGTAGGAGTCGATCTCGGCGGTGAGCTTCGCCTTGCCGGGTGCGTCGAGGAAGGAGGCCTCGACTGCGTTCCTGGCGAGCTGCGCCAGGCCGCCCTCGTCGAGCTGCAGCAGCCGCGCGGCCACCGCGTACTCGGTGTTGAGGTCGGTGCCGAACATCGGCGGGTCGTCGCTGCTGATGGTGACGAGGAGTCCCGCGGCCACCATCTCCTTGAGGGGGTGCTCGTCGAGCGTGGCGACGGCGCGGGTGGCGATGTTGGAGGTCGGGCAGACCTCCAGCGGGACGCGGTGCTCGCCCAGGTGGTCCAGCAGGCGCGGGTCCTGGGTGGCGCTGGTGCCGTGGCCGATGCGCTCGGCGCCCAGCTCGTTGATGGCGTCCCAGATCGTCTGCGGGCCGGTGGTCTCACCCGCGTGCGGCACGCTGTGCAGGCCGATCGCGCGGGCGCGCTCGAAGTACGGCTTGAACTGGGGCCGCGGCACACCGATCTCGGGTCCGCCCAGACCGAAGCTCACCAGCCCGTCGGGCTGCAGCTGGGTGGCGATGCGCGCGGTCTCCTCGGCGGAGGTCAGTCCGGCCTCGCCCGGGATGTCGAAGCACCAGCGCAGCACGATGCCGAACTCCGCCTCGGCCGCCTTGCGGGCGTCCTCGATCGCCTCCACGAAGGCCCGGTCCGGGATGCCGCGGCGCACCGAGCTGTACGGGGTCACGGTCAGCTCGGCGTAGCGGATGTTCTGCCGCACCATGTCGCGGGCGACCTCGTACGTCAGCAGGCGCACGTCCTCCGCGTCGCGGATCAGGTCGACGACGGAGAGGTAGACCTCGATGAAGTGGGCGAAGTCCCGGAAGCTGAAGTACTCGGCGAGGGCGGCGGGGTCGGTGGGCACCTTGGAATCCGGGTGCCGCGCGGCCAGCTCCGCCACGATGCGGGGTGAGGCCGAGCCGACGTGGTGCACGTGGAGCTCTGCCTTGGGGAGCCCCGCGATGAAGGCGTCGAGGGCTGACGCGGTGTCGGACATGGGGTGATCCTCCTGCGGGGTGGTCGGCAACCGACATCGTAAACGCGAAATTGCCGCCTCCCGGTGTCTTCGCAGGCCATAGCATTGCCCGACGTAGCCACCAGGAAGGCAGCGATGTCCCACGACCCCGAGAACCCGACGCCGCGCGACGCCGCGAGCGACACCCCCGCAGCGGCGGCCCCCTCGTCCTCGGCGGCCCCGGCGGACGCACGGCCCGCACCCGGCTTCGAGCTGCCCACCCCGGCGCCCGTGGCGCCGGCGGACGCCGCGGCCGATGCCCCGGCTGCCCAGGATGCGCCGTCCGCCGACGGACCGGTCGCGGACACCGAGCCCGGCGCCTCGTTTGCCGGGGACGCCGCAGTGGCTGCGGACGACGGGGGCACGAAGGTGCCGGGAGACGCGGCGCCCGCGGATGCCGTGCCTCCTGCTGACGCGCCGGCCGCGGATGCCGCGCCTGCCCAGGCGCCGGTCGCCGGCTTCGGGCCCGTTTCCGGGGCCGCCGCCGCGCCCCCCGCCGGGGTGCCCGGGCCGCGGGATCCGTGGGCGCCGCCGGTGCCGGTCGCTCCCGGGTACGGGCAGCCGGGTGTGCCGGCCGGGTACAACCCCTGGGCGCCGCCCGTCCCGCAGGCGCCGCAGGAGAACGTGACGCTGACCAAACGCCCGGTGCCCGAGGACGCGCCCGCGCCCGGGCCGGAGGATCAGCCGCGCGATCCATGGGCGCCGCCCGCCCCGGACGAGGCGGCGGCCGTGCCCCCGCAGCCGCCCCACGCCACCTTCCCCGGTCACCCCGGACCCCCCGGGCCGCCCGGTTACCCCACGTACCCGGCGTACCCCGGCTACCCCGGATACCCGCCGCAACCCGGATACCCCGCCCACCCCGGCTACGCGATGGGCCCGTACGGCGGATGGGCACCACCCGTCGCCCGCAACGGCATCGGCCTGACGGCGATGATCCTGGGCATCGTGGGCGCCGTCCTGGCCATCTCCTGCTTCGGGTCCTTCCTCGGCCTCCCGCTCGGCATCGCGGCCCTCGCCTGCGGCATCGTCGGTCTGCGGATCGCCCGGCGGGGCGAGGCGACCAACCGGCCGCAGGCGATGACCGGTCTGATCCTCGGGATCATCTCCGTCCTCCTGTCGGGCGCCATGATCGCCCTGCTGATCGGCGGGATCGACGACGGCTGGTTCGACGGACGGGGCGACGACCTCATCACCTCGCGGAACGGCGACTGGGGGGACCCGCTGGACGTCGACGGCACCGCGCTCTACGACGACGGGGTCCACGTCACGATCTCGGACGTCCACCCGGCGACCGACCTCCCGACGGGCCTGGTCGGGGAGGGCACCCCCGTCACCTTCTCCATCGAGTTGGAGAACACCGGCGACGAGACCGCCGACCTGGGCGAGAGTGAGGTCTCGGCCTACGGGGAGGACTACGAGGAGGAGAGCCTGCGCGACCTGACCACCGGTGTCGGCCTGCCCGACGAACTGGCGCCGGGGGAGAGCGCGACCAGGCAGATCACCGTCGTCGTGCCGAAGGACGACGAGGACGGCAGCTTCCAGGTCGAGGTCGCGCCCGGTTTCGACTACGACTACACCTACTGGCACCTGGACATCCCGTAACGGGTGCGCCGCGGGGCCTCAGCGCCGCACGGCGTCCAGCGCCAGCAGGGCCACGTGCAGCGAGAGGCAGGACTCGACCTGGTCCAGGTCGATGCCGAGGACGCGCTCGACGCGGTGCAGGCGGTCGTAGAAGGAGGGCCGCGACAGGTGCGCGGCGTCGGCCGCGGCCGACTTGTTGCGGCCGGCGTCCAGGTAGACGGTGAGGATCCGGACGAGGTCCGTGCCGTGCTCGGCGTCGAACGCGAGCAGCGGGCCGAGCTCGCGCTCGACGTACGTCTGCAGCCGTGCGTCGTCGCGCAGCAGGTGCAGCAGGCCGCGCAGCCGGACGTCCGGCAGCCGGTAGAAAGTGCCCGCCTTGCGGCCCCCGTGCATCGCGGCGTCCGCGACCTGCGCGGCCTCCAGCAGGGTGCGGCGGGCGTCGCGCAGCGAGCCGACCGAGGAGCCGGCCGCCATGACGAAGGCGGGACCGCCGTCGGGGGCGGGCTCGGTCAGCCGGGTGAGCGCGGCGGCGAATTCCTCCAGCGCGGTGTGCTCGTGGTCGGACGGGCCGAGGGAGACCAGCACGCCGACGCCGCCGTCGTCGAGGGTGCCGGTGAGCGCGGTCAGGCCGCGCTCGCGCACGGCCTGGCCCGCGGTCTCGGTGAAGTCCCGCAGCCGGGCCTGCGCCTCCAGGGCTGCCGAGGCCGGTCCCCCGCGCAGCCGCAGCATCACGCCGACCAGCCGCCGGCCCTCCAGCGGCACGCCCAGCGCACGGGCGCGCAACGCCACGTCGGAGACGGTCAGGGCGTGGGTGAGGATGCCGGAGAGCAGGGTCCTGTGGGTCTGCCGTTCCAGGGACTCCCGGTCGCGCTCCAGCAGCCGGTTGAGCGCGAGGGTGGCCGCCCCCCGCTCCAGCAGCACACTGTGGCGGTGCGGGCGTTCGCCCGGCTCCGGCCCCGTGCCGGGCGCGGGCTCGTCGACGATCACCAGCCTGCCCCAGTCCCGGCCGCGCGCCCCCACGGCGGTGACCAGCCAGCCGGTGCGCGGGTCGTGGCCGGTGCGGCCGGCCGGGTGGACGCCGCGGCTGCGCCGTTCCCAGCCGTCGAGCAGGGCCTCCGGGTCCTGGCCCGCCGGGTCGAAGGCGAGCACCTGGTGGGAGAGGTTCTCCAGTACGACGGGCGCGCCCGCCATCCGGGCCACCTCGCGGACGACCTCCTCGGGCTCGGCGCCCTCGACGGACAGCTCGTTGAAGATCTGATGCACCGCCTCCGACGCCCGCAGTCGCGTCAGCTGGCCGTCGACGACGCGGGCGTGCACGGCCTCGGTCACGGCGACGAAGCGCACCTCGGTACGGAGGGCCACCAGCGGCAGTCCGCGCCGTTCCGCGGCCCGGACCAGGGGGCGGGGCAGGACGTCCGCGTAGCGACGGCCCAGTTCGACGACGAGGCCGGCGGCTCCGACGTCGGCGAGGCCGTCGATGTAGCGCGCCAGCGACTCCTTGTCGTCGGGCAGCATCACGCCTGTGGTGAGGACCAGTTCGCCCCCGTGGAGCATGCCCGCGATGTCGGCCAGCTCGCTGATGTGCACCCAGCGCACCGGGCGCTGCAGACCGCCGGAGCCCGCGACCACCTGCGGCGAACCCCGCCTGAGCACGTCCAGTGCCAGGACCTCGGCGACGGTGGGGAACACGGGTGACCTCCGGGGCGGAACAGGGTGCGACGTCGTGCCACCGTAGCTCCAGGGTGTAAAGGTCCCGGCCGCACAACATGCGATGTGTCGGTTGCCCGGCGCGCCCGGCGCCCGGCATCGTCCACCGTGACGATCTGCGGTGGGCTGTCAGGTGAACACAGAATTCGTCGCGTAACCAAAAGGCAACAACGGAATCACTTGTTGGGGCGAGCCTACTCTGTCAGGATCGTCCACCAATCCCAGCTTTGGCCACGCCGCCGAGCGGAGTGCGAGGAGAAGACGATGGACCTCAGCGCGAACGGCGAGTTCGATGTGCGGGAGCGTTTCGCCGAGGGGGCCCAGTTCATCGGCGGAACCCTGCGCAGCGGCACCTCCGGCCGGCCGCACCCCGTGGTCGACCCGGCCACCGGCGAGACCGTGTACTCCTGTGAACTGGCCGGCACCGCCGACGTGGACGCCGCCGTCGCCGCGGCCGCGCGGGCGCTGCCCGGCTGGGCCGGCGCCACCCCCGGCGAGCGCTCCGACGCCATGCACCGCTTCGCCGCCGTCCTCGCCGGGCGGGCCGCCGAGTTCGCCTACGCCGAGTCGTTGCAGTGCGGCAAGCCGCTCCGGCTGACCACGGAGTTCGACGTCCCGGGCACGGTCGACAACACCGCCTTCTTCGCGGGCGCCGCCCGCCATCTGGAGGGCAGGGCGGCGGGGGAGTACTCCGGCGACCACACCTCCTACGTGCGGCGCGAGCCCGTCGGCGTCGTGGGTTCCATCGCACCGTGGAACTACCCGTTGCAGATGGCCGCCTGGAAGGTCCTACCGGCGATCGCCGCGGGCAACACCCTCGTGCTCAAGCCGGCCGAGCTGACCCCGCTGACCTCGCTGATGTTCGCGCAGGCGGCGACCGAGGCGGGTATCCCGGCGGGCGTGGTCAACATCGTCACCGGTTCGGGGAAGGAGGCGGGCGAGCACCTGGTGGGGCACCCGGACGTCGCCATGACCTCCTTCACCGGCTCCACCGCGGTCGGCAAGCGCGTCGCGGAGATCGCCACCGCCACCGTCAAGCGGCTCCATCTGGAACTCGGCGGCAAGGCGCCCTTCGTCGTCTTCGACGACGCGGACCTGGAGGCGGCCGTCCACGGTGCGGTCGCCGGAGCCCTGATCAACACGGGGCAGGACTGCACCGCCGCCACCCGCGCCTATGTGCAGCGCCCCCTCTACGACGCCTTCGTCGCCGGTGTCGCCGACCTCTTCTCCGGCATCCACGTGGGCGACCCCTTCGACGCCAAGACCGACCTCGGCCCGCTCGTCTCCCACGCCCAGCGCGACCGCGTCGCCGGTTTCGTGGAGCGCGCCCGCTCCTACGCCACGGTCGTCACCGGCGGACAGGCCCCCGCCTCGCCGGGCGCCTACTACCGGCCCACGCTGGTCACCGGCGCCGCGCAGGGCAGTGAGATCGTCCAGTCCGAGATCTTCGGGCCGGTACTGGTCGTGCTGCCGTTCGACAGCGATGATGAAGGTCTGGCCCTGGCCAACGACACGCCGTACGGTCTTGCCGCGTCCGCGTGGACGCGTGACGTCTTCCGCGCGGGCCGTGCCACCCGGGAGATCAAGGCTGGATGCGTCTGGGTGAACGACCACATCCCGATCATCAGCGAGATGCCGCACGGCGGCTTCAAGGCCTCCGGGTACGGCAAGGACATGTCGGCGTACTCCCTGGAGGAGTACACGCAGGTCAAGCACGTGATGTACGACAACACCGCGGTCGCCAGGAAGGACTGGCACCGCACCGTCTTCGGCGACCGCTGACCCCTTGGCCGCCCACCCCTCCGGGACCGTCCCCACCGGCCCGACAGTCCGTCCGTCCCACGCACCACCGCCCCTGGAGGCCGCACCGCAATGGAGATGTTCGAGGGCCTGTCCGAGCCCGTACGCAAAGCGTGGGAGCGCAGCCTGACCAACGGGAGGGCGTCCCTCAGCCGGCGCCGGGTGCTCGGCGCGGGCCTCGGCGTCGCGGGCGCCGGCGCGCTGTCCGCCTGCGGCATCCCAGCCGCCACCCACAACCAGGGCGGTGTCAGGAGCGACGACCTGTCCGACAAGGACAAGTCGCTGGTCTTCTCGAACTGGCAGCTCTACATCGACATGAGCGACGACGAGAAGCACATGCCGACCCTGGAGGCCTTCGAGAAGAAGACCGGGATCAAGGTCAAGTACAGCGACGACATCACCGACAATGTCGAGTTCTTCGCCAAGATCAAACCGCAGCTGGCAGCCGGCCAGTCCACCGGCCGTGACCTGGTCGTCCTCACCGACTGGATGGCCGCCCGGATGATCCGCCTGGGCTGGGCCCAGCCGCTGGACCCCACGTATCTGCCGCACGCCTTCACCAACCTGGAGCAACGTTTCCGCAACCCCGACTGGGACCCCGGGCGCGCCCACTCCTACCCGTGGCAGGGCATCGCCACCGTCATCGCCTACAACGAGAAGGCGACCAAGGGGAAGAAGGTCGGCAGCGTCTCCCAGCTGCTGGACGACCCCGACCTCAAGGGCCGCGTCGCGATGCTCAGCGAGATGCGCGACACCATAGGCATGACCCTGCTCGACATGGGCAAGCAGCCGGAGTCCTTCACCTCGGACGACTTCGACGCCGCCGTGGCCCGCGTCCAGAAGGCCGTGGACAGCAAGCAGATCCGCCAGTTCACCGGCAACGAGTACACCGACGGCCTCGCCTCGGGGAACATCGCCGCCTGCGTCGCCTGGGCCGGCGACCTCGTCCAGCTCCAGGCCGACAACCCCGAGATCAAGTTCGTGATCCCGCCCGCCGGCTACATCTACTCCACCGACAACATGCTGGTCCCGGCGGGCTCGAAGCACCGCAAGAACGCCGAGCGGCTCATCGACTGGTACTACCAGCCCGCGATCGCCGCCGAACTCGCGGCATGGGTCAACTACATCACGCCCTGCTCAGGCGTGTACGAGGAGCTCCTCAAGATCGACAAGGATGTGGCCAACAACCCGCTGATCATTCCCAACGCGGAGATGAAGGCGAAGGCCCACCCCTTCCGGTCGCTCTCCTCCAAGGAGGAGACCGCCTTCGAGGACAAGTTCGCCAAGCTCATCGGCGCCTGACCGGCCACCGCAGTTAGGGATCTGACGACATGACCCAGCAGACCGCACCGCTCACCGACGAGCCGGCCGGCAGCAACAACCCCGCCTCCGCGGGCGGCGCCGTGACCCTCTCCGGCATCGGCAAGGACTACGGCGACTTCACCGCCGTCCACCCGCTCGACCTCACCATCCCCGAGGGCTCCTTCTTCGCGCTCCTGGGCGCCTCCGGCTGTGGAAAGACCACCACCCTGCGCATGATCGCGGGCCTGGAGGACCCCAGCAGCGGCACCGTCCGCATCGGCGACCAGGACGTCACCGGCCTGCCGCCGTACAAGCGCCCGGTCAACACGGTCTTCCAGAACTACGCGCTCTTCCCGCACCTCGACATCTACGAGAACGTCGCCTTCGGCCTGCGCCGCCGTGGCGTCAAGTCCGTAAAGGGCCAGGTCGAGGAGATGCTCGACCTCGTCGAGCTCGGTCACCTCGCCCGCCGCAAACCGCACCAGCTCTCCGGCGGCCAGCAGCAGCGCGTCGCCGTCGCCCGCGCCCTGATCAACCACCCCAAGGTGCTGCTCCTCGACGAGCCGCTGGGCGCCCTGGACCTGAAGCTGCGCCGTCAGATGCAGCTGGAGCTCAAGCGCATCCAGACGGAGGTCGGCATCACCTTCGTGCACGTCACGCACGACCAGGAAGAGGCCATGACCATGGCCGACACCATCGCCGTGATGAATGCCGGCCGCATCGAGCAACTCGGCGCCCCCACCGACCTGTACGAGAACCCGCGCACCACCTTCGTGGCCAACTTCCTCGGCCAGTCCAACCTCATCGAGGCCGAGGTCGCCGGCACCAGCGGCGACGACCTGCTGCTCAGCGTCGGCGACGGCCGCCTGGCGATGCCCACCGCGCGGTGCGTCCCCTCCGTACAGGCGGGCGACAAGCTCCTCGCCGGGGTGCGCCCGGAGAAGATCTCCATCGGCCACGCCGACGACGCGGCCGATGTCCCCGAGGGCCGCAACACGATCACCGGACGGATCGTCGACGCCAGCTTCATCGGCGTCTCCACGCAGTACGTCGTCAACAGCCCCTGGTGCCCGGAGCTGGCCGTCTTCGCGCAGAACGTGGAGCGCGACAGCCGCCTCGCCCCCGGTGCCGAGGTGGTGCTGCACTGGAGCCCCGCGCACACCTTCGGTCTCGACGCCGCGCAGGACATCGAGGCCGGGGAGGTCAACGCGTGATGGCCGCCCTCTCCACCGCCCCCGCGGGGGCGCCGGCGGAGACCCCGCCGGTCCCGCCCGGCGCCGCCGCCCGGCGCCGCAGACTCGTTCCGTACTGGCTGCTGCTGCCCGGCATCCTGTGGCTGCTGGTCTTCTTCGCGGCCCCGATGGTCTACCAGGCCTCGACCTCCGTGCAGACCGGCTCCCTGGAGACCGGCTACCGCGTCACCTGGCACTTCGCGACGTACTGGGACGCGTTCACCGAGTACGACGTCTTCTACCTGCGATCGCTGATCTATGCCGGCATCGCCACCGCGCTGTGCCTGGCGATCGGCTACCCGCTGGCGTACACCATCGCCTTCAAGGCGGGCCGCTGGCGGAACGTGCTGCTGGTGATGGTCATCGCGCCGTTCTTCACCAGCTTCCTGATCCGCACCCTGGCCTGGAAGACGATCCTCGCGGACGACGGCTACGTCGTCACCGCGCTCGACAAACTGCACATCCTGAACGTCACCGCGTCCCTCGGCATCACCACCGACGACCGCGTGCTGGCCACCCCGCTGGCGGTGGTGTGCGGCCTGACGTACAACTTCCTGCCCTTCATGATCCTGCCGCTCTACAGCTCGCTGGAGCGCATCGACCCGCGGCTGCACGAGGCGGCGGGCGACCTGTACGCCCGGCCCTTCACCACCTTCCGCAAGGTGACCTTCCCGATCTCGCTGCCCGGTGTCGTGGCCGGCACGCTGCTCACCTTCATCCCCGCCTCCGGCGACTACATCAACGCCGAGCTGCTGGGCAGCCCCAGCGAGCAGATGATCGGCAACGTCATCCAGTCCAAGTTCCTGACGGTGCTCGACTACCCGACCGCCGCCGCACTGTCCTTCATGCTCATGGCCGCGATCCTGGTGATCGTGTCCGTCTACATCCGCAAGGCGGGGACGGAGGAGCTGGTCTGATGCCCGTGCTCAACTGGGTGCGACGGCACCTCGTCGTCTTCGCCGGCGTGGCCGCACTCGCCTACATGACGATCCCCAACGTGATCGTCCTGGTCTTCTCCTTCAACCAGCCCAAGGGCCGCTTCAACTACTCCTGGAACCACTTCTCGCTCGACGCCTGGAAGAACCCCTGCGGCGTCGGCGACATGTGCGACTCGGTCTCGTTGTCCCTGCAGATCGCCGTCCTGGCCACCCTCGGCGCCACCGTCCTCGGCACCATGGTCGCCTTCGCGCTCGGCCGCTACCGCTTCCGCGGCCGCGGCCCGGTGACCGGCCTGATCTGGCTGCCGATGGCGATGCCCGAGATCGTCATGGGCGCCTCGCTCGGCACCCTGTTCCTCAACATGCGCATTCAGTTCGGCTTCTGGACCATCCTCATCGCGCACATCATGTTCTGCCTCAGCTTCGTGGTGACGGCGGTCAAGGCGCGCGTGATGAGCATGGACCCGCGACTGGAGCAGGCCGCCCAGGACCTGTACGCCACCCCGTGGTCGACGTTCTGGCGGATCACCTTCCCGATCGCCGCGCCCGGCATCGCGGCAGGAGCGCTGCTGAGCTTCGCGATCTCCATCGACGACTTCATCATCACGCAGTTCAACGCCGGCCCGGCCACCGTGACCTTCCCGATGTTCGTCTGGGGCGCGGCCCAGAAGGGCCTGCCCGTCCAGGTGAACGTCATCGGCACGCTGATGTTCGTCGTGGCGGTGCTCTGCGTCGTCGTCGGACAGCTGCTCAGCCGCCGCAGGAAAGCCCATAGTTGATCCGCCGACCGCATCCGCAAAGGTGTGAGACCCCATGGATCCAGCCCGTTCGCTCGCTGACGCGCAGCCGACACCGTTCTGGCTGGAGGACCCCGGCAGGCCGCGGGCCGGCTCCGCCCTCGTCGGCGACGAGCACTGCGACCTGCTGGTGGTCGGCGGCGGCTACACCGGGCTGTGGACGGCGCTGCGGGCCAAGGAGCGTGACCCGCGCCGCGACGTCGTCCTGATCGAGGGCAAGGAGGTGGGCTGGGCGGCGTCCGGCCGCAACGGCGGCTTCTGCGCCGCCAGCCTCACCCACGGCCTGGCCAACGGACTCGCCCGCTGGCCCGAGGAGTTCGCGCGACTGGAGGAGCTGGGCCACCGCAACCTCGACGGCATCGAGGAGGCGATCGCCCGCTACTCCATCGACTGCGACTTCGAACGCTCGGGGGAGATCGACGTCGCCACCGAGCCCTACCAGCTCGACGACCTGAGGGCGTCCGCGCAGGAGGCCGCCCGGCACGACATCGAACTGGAGCTGCTCGACCGTGACCAGGTCCGTGCCGAGGTCGACTCGCCGACCTTCGTCGGCGGCCTGTGGGACCGCACCGGCGTCGCCATGCTGCATCCGGCGAAACTCGCCTGGGGGCTCAAGCGGGCCTGCGAGGAACTGGGCGTACGCGTCTACGAGCACACCCGCGCCACCCGGCTCGCCCACAACGGCTCCGGCATGGCCGTGCGCACCCCGTACGGGCGGGTCTTCGCCCGGCACGTCGCGCTCGGCACCAACGTCTTCCCCTCGCTGGTGCGCCGGGTGCGCCACTACATCGTGCCCGTCTACGACTACGCGCTGGTGACCGAGCCGCTGACGCCGCAGCAGCTCGGCGCGATCGGCTGGAAGAAGCGCCAGGGGCTGGGCGACAGCGCCAACCAGTTCCACTACTTCCGGCTCACCGCCGACAACCGCGTCCTGTGGGGCGGCTACGACGCCGTCTACCCCTACGGCGGCCGCCTGGACGCCGCCCGTGAGGAACGCCCGGAGACCCACCTGAAGCTCGCCGGACACTTCTTCCGCTGCTTCCCGCAGCTGGAGGGCGTGCGCTTCACCCACTCCTGGGGCGGCGCGATCGACACCTGCTCCCGCTTCGCCGCCTTCTACGGCACCGCCCACGACGGGAAGGTGGCCTACGCCGCCGGCTACACCGGCCTCGGCGTCGGCGCCACCCGCTTCGGCGCGGACGTCATGCTCGACCTGCTGTCCGGCGAGCGCACCGAGCGCACCGAACTGCGGATGGTCCGCACCAAGCCGCTGCCCTTCCCGCCCGAGCCCCTGGCGTGGGCGGGCATCGGCCTCACCAAGTGGTCCCTGGACCGCGCCGACCGCAACGCCGGCCGCCGCAACCTGTGGCTCAAGGCGATGGACCGGCTCGGCCTCGGCTTCGACAGCTGACCGGGCCCCGCACCCCGCGGGTGCCCCATGATCCGGATCACCCCATCGGGCGTGGTGAAACCCGCGTAATGATCCGCCGCCGGCCCCCTCTCTCCGCGTGACAGCACGACAGCGCACACACGGAACGGAGGAACCGGCATGGTGGGCACAGACGCGCGGGGCGCGGTCGATTGGCTGGTTTCCGTGGCACCCGACCCCGACGCCACCCGGTGGGAATGGGAGCGCCATCCCCTCGGCGTGACGCTCCTGCCCGCCGGGAGGCTGTGGGACGTCCTCATCCTCACCGGCGAACTGGGCCACCCGACGCTCGACGTCCTCACCCGGCTCACCGACCGCCCCGGCCCGGTCCTGGCCGACTCCGGCGACTCCCGCATGGGCTACTTCGTGCCCCCGGGCACCGCCGCCCGGTGGATCGGCACCGGTGTACGCACCGCGGGCCCCGGCACCTGGATCGTGGTCCCGTACCCCGGCCGCGCAACCGGCGGCGTCCGCTGGCTGGTGCCACCGGACGGCACCGGCATCCTCACCGACCCCGGCGTCCTGGAGCTGGCCATGCACGAGGCGGCGGCCCGTGTGGCGGTACGGCGCGGCCGTGATCCGGGTGAATGACCCCGCGCCGGGGGGCCCGGCGGCCGTACGCCTTCGTGCGCGACACTGGTGCCATGATCCCGACGGACCGCGGCCGGCCCCGGAGCGGCCGCGGACACCCGGGCGCACCACGGCGCGCCCCCGTTCCCGCGCCCCGCGTCGCGGCGGGCTGACATGGCCCTCACGCCCGGCCTCGCCCACCTCGTCGAGACCGCCCTGCCCGTCTGCGGGCGCCACGGCCTGGCCGTGGCGGGCGGTCTCGCGCTGATCGCGCACGGCTTCGACCGCCGCCCGTCCCGCCATCTCGACCTGGTGACCTTCAGCTCCACTCCGGCCGGCGACATCGGCGCCGCGCTCGCGGCCGCGTACACCGGGGCCGGGTACGACGTGGTCCCGCTGCCCGGCACACCGCTGGCCGCCCACCTCGGCGCCACGCCGCCGGGCGACGCCGGCTACACCGTCCACGTGGCCAAGCAGCCGCTGTCCCGTCCCCCCGTCCGCGTCGGCCTCGGCCTGTCAAGGCCGGTGCCCGTGGTGGCGCTGGAGGACTGCGCCGCCCTGAAGGTGGCCGCCGTCGCCGACCGCGCCACGGTGCGCGACCTGGTCGACGTCCACGCCCTGACCGCCTGGTTCACGCCAGGGGAGCTGCTGGCCATGGCGGTCCACCTCGACGAGGACCTCCAGCCGCGCCTGCTCGCCGACCGCCTCGACAAACTCGTCGAGGCCGACGACGCGGCGTACGCGGCCCAGGGACTGGACGCCGCGGCCGTCGCCGACGCCAAGCGCTGGGCCTTCGACTGGGCACAGGACATCCGCCTGGACCTCATGGAGGGCATGGAACACCCCGACGAGCTGTACGACCTGTAAAGCTCCCCGCCCCGGCGCCGACACCTTGGTGCTTGAGCCCGTCCTGCCCACTGACGACACTGGCAGGAGACGAGGAGAGGAAGGTCCGCCGTGACCGACAAGCACATCACGCACTGGATCGCCGGACAGGCGTGGACCGGCACCACGGAGCGGCACGGGGACGTGTACGACCCCGCGACCGGGGCCGTGACCGGGCGGGTGGACTTCGCGTCGATCGCCGAGGTCGACCAGGCCGTCGGCGCGGCCGCCGCGGCGTTCAAGGAGTGGCGCCACGCCTCGGTGGCCAAGCGGACCACGGTGCTCTTCGCCTTCCGTGAACTGCTCAACGCCAAGCGCGAGGAACTGGCCGCGATCATCGTCTCCGAGCACGGCAAGGTGCACTCGGACGCGCTCGGCGAGATCGCCCGCGGCCTGGAGGTCGTCGAGTACGCCTGCGGCATCCCGCAGCTGATCAAGGGCGGTTTCACCGAGCAGGCCTCGACCGGCATCGACGTCTACTCGATCCGCCAGCCGCTCGGCCCGGTCGCGATCATCTCGCCCTTCAACTTCCCGGCGATGGTGCCGATGTGGTTCTTCCCCATCGCCATCGCCGCGGGCAACACCGTCGTCGTCAAGCCCTCCGAGAAGGACCCGTCCGCCGCCGACTTCCTCGCGCGGCTGTGGAAGCAGGCCGGCCTGCCGGACGGCGTCTTCAACGTCGTGCACGGCGACAAGGTCGCCGTCGACCGCCTCCTGGAGCACCCGGACGTCAAGTCCGTCTCCTTCGTCGGCTCCACCCCGATCGCCCGCTACGTCTACGAGACCGGCACCCGCTACGGCAAGCGCGTCCAGGCCCTGGGCGGCGCCAAGAACCACATGCTGGTGCTGCCGGACGCGGACCTGGACCTCGCCGCCGACGCCGCCGTCAACGCCGGGTTCGGCGCGGCCGGCGAGCGGTGCATGGCCGTGTCCGTGCTGGTCGCGGTCGACCCGATCGGCGACACGCTGGTCGAGAAGATCAAGGAGCGGATGGCCACCCTCACGGTCGGCCCCGGCTGCAACGCCGCCTCCGAGATGGGCCCGCTGGTCACCGGCGCCCACCGCGACAAGGTGACGTCCTACCTCGACGCGGGCCTCGCGGACGGCGCGACCCTCGCCGTGGACGGCCGTACGCACGCCGTCACGGGCGAGGACACCGAGGACGGCTTCTGGCTCGGCCCGACCCTCTTCGACGACGTCAAGCCCGGCATGTCCGTCTACAACGACGAGATCTTCGGCCCGGTGCTGTCCGTGGTCCGCGTGGGCTCGTACGACGAGGGCCTGGAGCTGATCAACTCCAACCCGTACGGCAACGGCACGGCCATCTTCACCAACGACGGCGGCGCCGCCCGCCGCTTCCAGCACGACGTCGAGGTCGGCATGGTCGGCATCAACGTGCCGATCCCGGTGCCGGTGGCGTACTACTCCTTCGGCGGCTGGAAGGCCTCGCTGTTCGGCGACACCCACGCCTACGGCCCGGACGGCGTCCAATTCTTCACCCGCGGCAAGGCCGTCACCCAGCGGTGGCTCGACCCGAGCCACGGCGGCATCAACCTCGGTTTCCCGACCAACAACTGACACCCCCACCCCGAAACCCGTTGACCTGCGCTTATGCGGTCAGCGGGTCTCGTCTGTCCGCGCCGGGTCCGCATGCTGCTGCTCTCCTGCGAGGGGAAGTGACCACCACGGGCGGGCGCCCCGGGCAAGGCGAAGCGCGGCTCAGCGCGCAGGGTGATGACGCCCCGACCGGCAACCGACCGCCAGGGCGGCTCCCGCGAGCAGGGCGCCGCACAGCAGCCAGCTCCCCACGACGTCGAGCGGCCAGTGGTAGCCGCAGTGGACCAGGGCGACCCCCACCGCACCGTTGAGCAGCAAGGCGGCCGCGACCAGCAGCCGCCGTGCCGCCCTGCGTGCCAGCCACGGCAGCAGCAGGAGCGCGGCGCCGCCGTAGGCGGCGGCCGCCGTGGCGGTGTGTCCGGAGGGGTAGAGCCCGGGATAGCCGGGGGAGAGGGTCAGCGAACCGGGGCCGGCCCGGCCGATCAGCGGCTTCACCAGCGCGACCAGCAGGGGCGCGGCGGCCATCACGAGCGCGTACGCCAGCGGCGGCAGCCAGGGGCGGGGCAGCCCGTACCGGCGGGCGCGCCAGGTGGTGCAGACCATCGTCAGCAGCAGCACGGGCACGGCGACCTGCCAGTTGCCCAGGTCGGCGAGGAACTGCGGCACGGCGGAGCGGTCTGCGGGGTGGGGGGAGGATCCCGCAAAGGTGGCGCGCACCGGCCCGTCGAGGGCCAGCAGGCGCCCTCGTAGTGCCTCCTGCCAGGTCAGCAGTCCGAAGAGCGCCGTGCACACCACGGCCACCAGAGAAGTTGGCCGCCCCGGAACAGGGGGGAGAGTTCCGGGGCGGCCAGAACGATCGCCGTACCGCCC
Organism: Actinacidiphila sp. bgisy160; assembly: GCF_057707815.1. NCBI lineage: Bacteria > Bacillati > Actinomycetota > Actinomycetes > Kitasatosporales > Streptomycetaceae > Actinacidiphila > Actinacidiphila sp. bgisy160. Next base: position 14,852 of record NZ_JBYIQW010000037.1, on the reverse strand, counting down.
GCCCCGGGGGGTTTGGGGCAAGCGGCCGACCGATCGGCGAGGATTGCCGGAGCCTTCGGCTTCGGCGCTGTGCGCGAGGGCACTGCTGTGCCGATGATGGGGAGTCACCGGCAAAGTGTCGCCCGCGGACTTCCGCAGACGGGGTGTTTCATCCATCTGCGGAAACCGTACGTCACCGGGGGCCCGCCGGGCAGGGGTTGCACCCTCCCGCCATCAGGCCCGCACACCTTCTTCACGCTGTGTGTCGTGCACGCTCGGTCACGGGCGAAGCGCCTGGTCACAGCCGGGCGAACGCGCCCTCGATGATGTCCAGACCCTCGTTCAGCAGGTCCTCCCCGATGACCAGCGGCGGCAGGAAGCGCAGCACGTTGCCGTATGTGCCACAGGTCAGGACCACCAGGCCCTCGGCGTGGCAGGCCTTGGCCACGGCGGCGGTCGCCGCGGCGTTGGGGGTCTTGCCGCCCGGCTCCACCAGCTCGATCGCGATCATGGCGCCGCGGCCGCGGACATCGCCGATGATCTCGAACTTCTCCTGCATGCCGCGCAGCCGGCCGAGCATGATCTCGCCGATGCGGCGCGCCTTGGCGTTGAGATCCTGCTCCTTCATCGTCTCGATGGCGCCGAGCGCACCGGCGCACGCCACCGGGTTGCCGCCGTAGGTGCCGCCCAGACCGCCGGAGTGCGCGGCGTCCATGATCTCGGCGCGGCCGGTCACCGCGGCCAGCGGCAGACCGCCCGCGATGCCCTTGGCGGTGGTGATCAGGTCCGGGACGATGCCCTCGTCCTCGCAGGCGAACCACTGGCCGGTGCGGCAGAAGCCGGTCTGGATCTCGTCCGCGACGAAGACGATGCCGTTCGCCCGGGCGAACTCCACCAGCTTCGGCAGGAAGCCCTTGGCGGGCTCGATGAAGCCGCCCTCGCCCTGGATCGGCTCGATCACGATCGCGGCCACGTTCTCGGGCCCGACCTGCTTGGTGATCATGTCGATCGCCTGGGCCGCCGCCTCCTGCGCGCAGTTCTCCGCGCCGGTCAGCCAGCGGTAGGGGTAGGCCAGCGGCATCCGGTAGACCTCGGGCGCGAACGGGCCGAACGAGTGCTTGTACGGCATGTTCTTCGCCGTCAGCGCCATCGTGAGGTTGGTGCGGCCGTGGTACCCGTGGTCGAAGACGACGACGGCCTGCCGCTTGGTGTACGCGCGGGCGATCTTCACCGCGTTCTCGACTGCCTCGGCACCGGAGTTGAACAGCGCGGTGCGCTTCTCGTGGTCGCCCGGGGTCAGCTCGTTGAGGGCCTCGGCGACCTCCACGTAACCCTCGTACGGCGTCACCATGAAACAGGTGTGGGTGAAGTCGGCCAGCTGTGCCGACGCACGGCGTACGACCGCCTCGGCGCTGTTGCCGACCGAGGTCACCGCGATGCCGGAGCCGAAGTCGATCAGGGAGTTGCCGTCCACGTCCTCCAGCACGCCGCCGCCGGCGCGGGTGACGAAGACGGGCAGGGTCACGCCGACACCGTTCGCGACCGCCGCCGTCTTGCGCGCCAGCAGCTCCTGCGACTTGGGGCCGGGGATCGGGGTGACGAGTCGGCGCTCCTGGGCCAGATCGGTCATGGCGGACGTACTCCTTCGAACCGTGGTCTTTTCTCGCAGGCTAAGCCCGTACGGCGGAGCCCCGCACACTCCGATAGGGCGCACTGCGGAACGCCTCTTCGACGTGGCGGACATGAGCGTGCCAAGATCCTTCAGACTGCGGTGGCCGCTCGACTACATTGAGTGCGGACCTGCGAGGGGTGGCACACGCGATGGAACGCGACGGTACGCACGAGAAGCCCGCGGCGCCTCCGCCCGGAGGCCCCGGCCCGCAACCGGGCACGCCGCCGGTACCCGGTGCCCGGCCGATGCCGGGCACCCCGCCCGCGCACGCCGGACCGCCGCCCGTGCCCGGCGCCCGGCCGGGCCCCGCCGGCCCCGGCCGCGCACCCAGGGCCGTCCCGGCCACGCCCCCGCTGCCCCCCGGACCGCCGCCCCAGCCGGGTACCCGCCCCGGCGCCGGCTCGTGGCACGCCCCGGCGGAGTCCGCGGCGACCGCCACCTCGGACGGGTCCGGTTTCCTCGCCTGGCTGCGCGCCCCGCGCCCGGCCGCCGCCCCCGGTGTGTGGCGCCTCGGGCACCGTCCCCGCCCCGCCGCCGACCCGGACGCCGTGCCGGGCCGCCAGCTCGTGGCCGGCGCCCTGATCTCCTTCCTCGGCGGCTGGCTGCTGTGGTCCCTGCTGTGGAACGGCTACCTCGGCAGCTACTGGCTGTGGCCGCTGCTCGCCCTGACCCCCGACTCCTGGCGGCAGGCCGACGGCAACCAGACCGCCTACCTGTGGGCCTCGTACCTCTACTACGCGCTCATCGGCGGCGCGCTCCTGGTCTTCTTCGCCCGCATCGGACGCTGGGCCGAACTGTGGCGCCGCTACATCACCGCCCCGCTCCAGCGGTCCCGCGAGCAGGAGCGCACGGCCACCGGCAGCGAACCGGCCGACCCCGCCCAGGACCCGGCGGCCTTCCCCGCGCTCCGCCAGGGCGGCGCCGCCGACGCCGCGGAGCGGCTCGCCGAGGACGCGCGCTCCGGGCTGATGAACGACGTCGACTTCGCCCGCCTCTCCCGCGCTTGGCAGTCGGTGCGCTCCGAGCCCGGCCGGCTGACCGCCTTCACCGACACCGTCCTGCGGTACGGGGCCGCCGCCTGCGCCCACCCCTCCGGCGCCCGCGACCTGCCGACCCGCACTGCCCGGCACGACCTGCTCGCCGGCCAGGTCCGCATCGGCGCCGCCCCCGAGGACGAGCGCAACCCCCGCTCCCACCGCGGCGCCGGCTACGCCCTGGACCTCTCCGTGCTCGGCACGTCCCTGCTGGCCGTCGGGCCGCCCGGCTCCGGCAAGACGGTGCGCGTGGTGCGGCCCGCGCTGGAACTCATGTGCCTGCAGGCCCTCGCCGGGCGGGCGGCCGTCGTCGTGGTCGGCACCGAGGGGGCACGGCTCGCGCCGGACGAGTCCTTCGACGTCGTCGTCAAGATCGGCCACCCCGACTCCGCCTACGACCTCGACCTGTACGGCGGCACCGCGGACCCCGACGAGGCCGCAGGTTTCCTCGCCGAGGCCCTCGTCGGCGACCTCGCCGCGGCACTCCCCGGCAACGACAGCCGCCGCGCCGCCACCGCCCTCGCCCAGCTCCTCGGGCCCTTCCAGGCCGCCCACGACCGCTTCCCCTCCGTCCCCGAGCTGCGCGAACTCCTCGACGGCACGCCCTCGGCGCTGGCCGCGCTCCGTTCCGCCCTGCAGGGCCGCGGCGGCGCCGCCCAGGGGCAGCTGCGCGAGCTCGACGCACGGGAGCGGCAGTCCGCCCGCGCCGGCGACGCGGGCCCCCTCCTGGCCGACCGCATCGCGTTGCTCGACCGGCCCGCGTTCGCCGGGTTCTTCGACACCACGGGGGGCAGCCACCCCTTCTCGCTGCGGGGCCTGGAGCACCCGCTGCGGGTCCGCATCGACCTCCCGGAGCGGGGCCACGCCGAGGTCTCCCGGATGCTGGCGCGGCTCGTCCTCGCCCAGTTCGCCGAGTGCGCCGCGGCCCGGCAGGACCGCTCGCTGTTCGCCTGCCTCGTCCTGGACGACGCCTCCCACACGGTGACCGCGGAATCCGTGCGCGGCCTGCAGCGCATGCGCTCCGCCAACGCGGGCGCGGTGCTCACCCTGCGGACGCTCGACGACGTCCCGGAGGCCCTGCGCGGCGCCCTGCTCGGCGCCGTCGGCTGCCGGGCGGCCCTCGCCGGGGTCACCGCCTGGGACGGCGCGCGGTTCGCGGAGGTCTGGGGCAAGGAGTGGGTGGACGTCCACGACGTCACGAACCGCCAGATCATCGCGGACGAGCCGCTCACGCGCGTGTTGCACACGGTGCGGCGCCTGGTGACGGGGAAGGCGGTCACGGCGGAGTCGGTCACCGTGCGGCGGGTCGAGCGCGAGCGGTGGTCCGCGTCCGACCTCGCGCACGCGGTCCCTGCGGGGCACGCGGTCGTGTCGCTGACGTCGGTGGACGGGGAGCCGGCGCCGCCGGTGCTGGTCGATCTGCGCGCCTGATCCCGCGTGTGCGGGTGCGTTGCGCCAGCGGCGGGCGGTTCCCCCCGCCCGCCCTCCCCCGCCGAAGGCCGGGCGACCCCCATCCGGCGCGATTGGTGCGGGCCTGCACCATGTGCCCCACAACGCACGCAGCGAGGTGGTCGCTGACCGCGCCGGGCAATCGGGCGGGCGAGGGGGGGGGAGAAACCACAACAGCAACCACGACGCACGCGCACACTCCAGACGCGCCGCACCGCAGGTATACGGTGAGGCAGAATCGGAAGTGAACGCACTCCGAGTTGGAGAAAAAGCCCGTGCCCCCCACGCTCGCCTCGTTGCTGCGGAACCCCGCACTGAAGCTGGTCGTCCTCGCCGGAGGCGACCGCCTGGGGGAGGCCGCCGTGCGCTGGGTACACACCAGCGAGCTGGACGACCCGGCGCCGTACCTGGAGGGCGGCGAGCTCTTGCTGACCACGGGCCTCAAGCTGGACGTCGGCTCGCCCGAGGCCCTCGGCCAGTACGTGGCCCGCCTGGCCGAGGCCGGCGTCGTGGGTCTCGGGTTCGGCGTGGGGGTGAGCCACGACGCCGTGCCGCAGGCGCTCGTGGACGCGGCGGCCGCGCACCGGCTGCCGTTGCTGGAGGTGCCGCACAAGACCCCGTTCATCGCGATCAGCAAGGCCGTCTCCGCGGAGATCGCCGCCGACCGGTACAAGGCGGTGACCGCCGGGTTCGAGGCGCAACGGGAGCTGACGCGGGCGGCGCTCGCGCCGGACGGGACGGCGGCACTGCTGTCCCGGCTGGCGGCGCATCTGAACGGCTGGGCGGCGCTGTACGACGCGTCGGGCGCGGTGGTGGCCGCGGCGCCGGAGTGGGCGGGGCGGCGGGCGGCGCGGCTCGCCGGCGAGGTGGAGCGGCTGCGCGGCAGGCCCGCCCCGGCCAGCGCAGCGGTCGCAGGACCGGCCGGCACGGAGGACCGCGTCGAGCTGCAGTCGCTGGGCACCGGCCGGCGCCCGCGCGGCTTCCTCGCCGTCGGCACGGAGGAGCGGCCGGACACCTCCGCCCGGTACCTCGTGCACGCCGCCGTCGCGCTGCTGACGCTGTCCCTGGAGCAGTCCCGCGCGCTGCAGGACACGCAGCAGCGCCTGGGTGCCGCGCTACTGCGGATGCTGCTGGTCGGCGAGCCCGAGCACGCGCGCACCGTGGCAGGCCGGCTGTACGGCGGGCTGTTCGACGCCCACGTGCGCGTGCTGGTCGCGGAGCGCGCGCAGGCCGCCGGGGACGCGGTGGGGCTGCTGGCCGAACGGGTGGAGGCGGCCGGGATGCGTGCCGCGGAGCCCGTGCTGGCGGTGCGGGACGAGGACCGGCTTACGGTGCTCGCGGCCGCGAACGGCGACGTGATGCCGGCCTGCGTGGCGGCGGTCGACGGGAGCGACGACCTGGTGGCCGGGCTGTCAGCCGCGGTGGCCGCCGCGGGTGTTCCGGGCGCGCACGAGCAGGCCGAGCGCGCGCTGGCGGTCGCCCGGCGGCGTGGCCGCAGCCTCGTCGAGCACGACGAGGTCGGTGCCGGCTCGGTGCTGCCGCTGCTGAGCGACGACGCCGTACGCGCCTTCTCCGACGGCCTGTTGCGGCCGTTGCGGGAGCACGACGCCACCGCCCGCGGCGATCTGGTCGCCTCGCTGCGGGCGTGGCTGTCCCGGCACGGGCAGTGGGACGCCGCCGCGGCGGACCTCGGGGTGCACCGGCACACGCTGCGCTACCGGATGCGGCGGGTGGAGGAGATCCTCGGGCGCTCGCTGGACGACCCCGACGTGCGCATGGAGCTGTGGCTGGCCCTCAAGTCCTGCGGCTGAATGTGGCCTGCCAAAACGTCGCATCGGGCGACGCCCGCAGGACGCACTGGACAAGACCGACCGGGTGCCGTCCGCCCTACCGTGGTCCGCATGAGCACCCCCACCGCGTTCTGGCTCGCCGGCCGCCCCGTCACCGGCGAGGACACCTTCGATGTCGTGAACCCGTACGACGGCAGCGTCGTGGCCTCCGTCGGCGTGCCGACCGCCGCCCAGGTGGAGGAGGCCGTCGCCGCCGCCGAGGCCGTCGAGGCGGAGTTCGCCGCGACCCCCGCCCACGTGCGGGCCGCGGCCCTGGACCATGTGTCGAAGCGGCTGGCCGAGCGGGCCGAGGAGATCGCCCGGCTGATCACCGCGGAGAACGGCAAGCCCGTCAAGTGGGCCCGCGGCGAGGTCGGCCGTGCCGTGTCCGTCTTCCGCTGGGCGGCGGAGGAGGCGCGCCGCTTCAACAGCGGTGACGCCCAGCGCCTGGACACCGACGCGGGCGGCGTGGGCCGTCTCGCGCTGACCCGGCGCTTCCCGCGCGGAAGCGTGCTCGGCATCGCGCCGTTCAACTTCCCGCTGAACCTGGTGGCCCACAAGGTGGCCCCGGCGATCGCGGTGGGCACGCCGATCATCCTCAAGCCGGCCCCGGCGACCCCGCTGTCCGCGCTCGTCCTCGGCGAGATCCTTGCCGAGACCGACCTGCCGGCCGGCTCGTGGAGCGTCCTGACCGTCCCGAACGACCACATGTCCGCCCTGGTGCAGGACGAGCGGCTGCCGGTCATCTCCTTCACCGGCTCCGACCGGGTCGGCTACCAGATCATGGACTCGGTACCGCGCAAGCACACCACCTTGGAGCTGGGCGGCAACGCCGCCGCCGTCGTGCTGGCCGACTGGTCCTCCGAGGAGGACCTGGAGTGGGCGGCGGGCCGCATCGCCACCTTCGCCAACTACCAGGGCGGCCAGTCCTGCATCTCGGTGCAGCGGGTCGTCGCCGACGCCTCCGTGTACGACCGGCTGGTGGAGAAGGTCGTCGCCAAGGTCCGGGGACAGGTGACCGGCGACCCCTCGGACGACGCGACCGACGTCGGCCCGCTCGTCGACGAGAACGCCGCCGTGCGTGTCGAGTCCTGGGTCGAGGACGCCCTCGCCAAGGGCGCCAAGCTGCTGACCGGCGGCAAGCGCGAGGGCGCCGCCTACGAGCCGACCGTGCTGGCCGAGCTCCCCGCGGACGCGGTCCTGTCCACCGAGGAGGCCTTCGGGCCGGTGCTGTCCCTGCACAGGGTGGACGGCACCGACGAGGCCTTCGCGCTCGTCAACGACTCCCGGTTCGGCCTGCAGTGCGGTGTGTTCACCCACGACCTGCAGACCGCCTTCCGTGCCCACCGCGAGCTGGAGGTCGGCGGTGTCGTTATCGGCGACGCCCCCTCCTATCGCGCGGACCAGATGCCCTACGGCGGCGTCAAGGACTCCGGCGTGGGCCGCGAGGGCGTCAAGTACGCCATGGAGGACTACACCTACGAGCGGGTCCTGGTCCTGACCGGTCTCGCCCTGTAGTCCCCAGGGCAGGAGAAGCCACCCCTTCCAGCGGCCGGGGCGCATGTGCGGTGCGCCCCGGCCGCGCTGTGCGCGCTGTCGGCATGAGCACGTAAAGTGACGCTGTCATGGACGGCGCCAGAGAGGCGCCAGGGAGGGGAAACACAAGGTGGCAACGTATGCGGTGATCTGCGCGGCGGAGGCCGGGGCGACCGCGGAGGCCGTGGCTGGGGGACCGGTCGGCGGCTGGGTGGCCGGGGGCGGCGGCGGCACCGGAGTGCTGTTCGACGCGCCGGTGACCGAGGGCGAGGGCATCGGTATCGCTGACGTGGTGCCGGCGGGGCGCGAGCTGGCACGGCGGCTGGACGTACCGGCCCTGGTGCTGGTGGCGACGCCGCAGGTCGCGTACGCGGTGTTCGTGCGCCCGGACGGCGAGGGCAGCCAGAGCATGGTGTGGGCCGCGGACTGGGAGCCGCCCACCGACCCCCAGGAATACGCGGAGCACCGCGCTCAGTGGGACGCCCAGGCCGCCCGCTGCGCGCAGTGGTTCGGGCGCCCCGAGGCGGCCGCTGCCCTCGCGGAGGTCCGCAACGACCCGCGCCCCGGCGAGGCCAAGCCGGACACGGAGGAGCTGCTGCGCCGGGTGTGCGCGGCACTCGGGGTCCCGGCCGAGACGGTCGGCGCCTCCTCGCTCGCCTCCCCGGACGGCGTCGCGGACGCGGGCGTCCCGGACGGCTCGGTACGCGTCGAGGCCGCGCCGCCGGAAGGCGCCGGGCCGGCCGCGGCCAGCAGCTCGACGGCGCGCGCCGTGCGTGCCCTGATGCTGCTCGCCGGCTTCTACCTGCTGGGCGTGGTGCTGCTCGCGGTGCTGGCGGGAATCGACGTCCTGGTCGCCTCGTGGGGCTCGGGCGCACTCACCGGCAAGGTCGTCGTCGTCAGCGCCGTCCTGGCCGTCCCCATCGTCCGCGGCATGTTCATGCTGCGGCGTCCCGAGGACGGCGGTTCCTCGGGGGTCCCCGTCACCGAGCAGCAGCAGCCCGAGCTGTGGGCGGCCGTCCGCGACCTCGCCGCCCGCTACGGCACCCGGGCGCCGGACGAGATCGTCCTCGTCGGCGAGGTCAACGCCGCCGTGTCCGAGAAGTCCCGCCTCCTCGGCCTGATCGGCGGGCGCCGCCGCATGTACATCGGCGTGCCCCTGCTCGCCGGGCTGACCGAGCGCCAGCTGCACGCCGTCCTCACCCATGAGCTCGGCCACTACGGCAACAGCGACACACGGCTGTCCGCGATCACCCTGCGCGGCCAGGAGCGCATGCTGCGCACCATCGCCCACTTCGAGGAGCGCGCCGCCCGCGCCCAGGGCAAGGAACAGGTCAAGCAGGAGGAGCGGGCCGCCAAGGCACTGGCCAAGGGCCGCAAGGCCAAGGACGTCGACGCCTCAAGCGCCGGCGTCACCTACCGCGCCATGGCGGCGATCTACACGGCCTACGCCAAGTTCTACCTGCGCGCCTCGCACAGCGTCGGCCGCGCCCAGGAACTCGCCGCCGACCAGGCCGCCGTACGGCTCGCCGGGCGCGACGCCACCGCCTCCGCGCTGCGCGAGATCCCGGTCCTTGACGCCGCCTTCGACCACTACATGCGGCAGTACGCCGCCTTCGGCGCCCCGGCCCGGCTGCTGCCGCCCGCCGGAGAGGTCTACGGCGGCCTGCGTCGCTTCCTGACCGACCCCGCCCGCCACGCGGAGCTGGACCGGCTGCGCGCCCGGCTGCCGCGCGAGCAGCGCTCCCCGTATGACTCGCATCCCCCGATCGCCGAGCGCGTCCGCCTCGTCGAGGCGGCGCCCGCCGACGGGCCGGGCGCGGCGCCCGCCGGGCAGGACCGCCCGGCCCTGGAGCTGCTGCACGACCGGGACCAGGTGCTGATCGCCCTGGAGGCGGCCACCCTCAGCCCGGAGAGCCAGGCATTCACCCGAGTGGAGTGGAGCGCCCTCGCGGATCCGGCGGTGCGTCTGCTGCTCGCCGAGAACGCCGCGCCGCTGCGCGTCGCGCTGTCGGCCGCGGGCACCGAGCCGACCGTGACGGCCCTGCTCGACGCCGCAGACCAGGGCCGCCTCCCGGCCCTGGCGCAGGGGCTGCCCGAGGGCGCGCTGCATACCGGCGTCGCCGCCCTGGCCGGCCTCGCCCTCGCCGAATCCGGCGCGGCGCACTGGGAACTGACCTGGGATCAGGGTGTCCGGCTGGTGCTGGCCGACGGCACCGACGAGGCGGAGTTCGGCGCCGCCGTCGACGCCCTCGCCGACCCCGTCACCGAGGGCGGTCCCGCCCCGGACACCGCGCCGCTGCGCAAGCTGCTCGCGTCGGCCTGAACCGCCGTCGGAAAGGTCACCGGCCCTCCGCGCCCCGTGCGCGAGGGCTGGTGACCAAGCCGGAACCGGGGTACTAACGAACAAGTAGCACCGGTCGGTAACCGACGCGAGGTGACGCCCCCATGTCCGCAGCATCCGCCCGCCCCACCGTTTCCGAACGCGAAGCGCGCCAGGTCGCAGAGGCCGCCCGCGAACAGGAATGGCGAAAGCCGAGCTTCGCCAAGGAACTGTTCCTGGGCCGCTTCCGGCTCGACCTGATCCATCCCCACCCCACACCATCGACCGAGCAGGTCCAGCGCGGCGAGGAGTTCCTGGCCAAGCTGCGCGACTTCGTCGAGACGAAGGTGGACGGGGCCCTGATCGAGCGTGAGGCGAGGATCCCCGACGAGGTCATCACCGGGCTGAAGGAGCTCGGCGCCCTCGGCATGAAGATCGACCCCAAGTACGGCGGCCTCGGCCTCACCCAGGTGTACTACAACAAGGCGCTGGCCCTCGTCGGCTCCGCCAGCCCCGCGATCGGCGTGCTGCTCTCCGCGCACCAGTCGATCGGCGTGCCCCAGCCGCTGAAGCTGTTCGGCACGCCGGAGCAGAAGGAGCGGTTCCTGCCGCGCTGCGCCCGCACCGACATCTCGGCCTTCCTGCTCACCGAGCCCGACGTGGGGTCCGACCCCGCGCGCCTGGCGACCACGGCGGTCCCCGACGGGGACTCCTACGTCCTCGACGGCGTGAAGCTGTGGACCACCAACGGCGTCGTCGCCGACCTGCTGGTCGTCATGGCGCGGGTACCGAAGAGCGAGGGCCACAAGGGCGGCATCACCGCCTTCGTGGTCGAGGCCGGCTCCGAGGGCATCACCGTGGAGAACCGCAACTCCTTCATGGGGCTGCGCGGCATCGAGAACGGCGTCACCCGCTTCCACCAGGTGCGCGTCCCCGCCGAGAACCGCGTCGGCCCCGAGGGCGCCGGGCTGAAGATCGCCCTCACCACCCTCAACACCGGGCGCCTGTCGCTGCCCGCCTCCTGCGTCGCGGCCGGCAAGTGGTGCCTGAAGATCGCCCGCGAGTGGTCGGCCGCCCGCGAGCAGTGGGGCAGGCCGGTCGCCCGGCACGAGTCCGTCGGCGCGAAGATCTCCTTCATCGCGGCGACCACCTTCGCCCTCGAGGCGGTCATGGAGCTCTCCAGCCAGATGGCCGACGAGGACCGCAACGACATCCGCATCGAGGGCGCGCTGGCCAAGCTCTTCGCGTCCGAGATGAGCTGGACCATGGCCGACGAACTGATCCAGATCCGCGGCGGCCGCGGCTTCGAGACCGCGCAGTCCCTCGCCGCCCGCGGCGAACGGGGCGTGCCGGCTGAGCAGTTGCTGCGCGACCTGCGGATCAACCGGATCTTCGAGGGCTCCACGGAGATCATGCACCTGCTGATCGCCCGCGAGGCCGTCGACGCCCACCTGTCGGTCGCCGGGGACCTCATCGACCCCGACAAGGCGCTCGGCGACAAGGCCAGGGCCGGCATGAAGGCCGGCGGCTTCTACGCCCGATGGCTGCCGAAGCTGGTGGCCGGCCCCGGCCAGATCCCCGGCACGTACGCCGCCTTCCACCCGGCGGGCCACCCCGACCTCGCCGCGCACCTGCGCTACGTCGAGCGAGGCGCCCGCAAGCTCGCCCGCTCCACCTTCTACGCCATGTCGCGCTGGCAGGGCCGGATGGAGACCAAGCAGGGCTTCCTGGGCCGCGTCGTCGACATCGGCGCCGAACTGTTCGCCATGAGCGCCGCCTGCGTCCGCGCCGAGATGCTCCGCAACCGGGGCGAGAACGGACGCGAGGCCTACCAGCTCGCCGACGCCTTCTGCCGCCATTCGCGGATCCGCGTCGAGGAGCTCTTCGGGCGCCTGTGGACCAACACCGACGCCATCGACCGCAAGGTCGTCGACGGGGTCCTGGGCGGCGCCTACACCTGGCTCGAGTCCGGCATCGTCGACCCCTCCAGCGACGGCCCGTGGATCGCCGACACCACCCCGGGCGCCTCCGCCAAGGAGAACGTCCACCGGCCGATCCGCTGAGCGGACCGGGGCCGCGTCCCCCGTGCACACGGCACCGCCTCCCCGGAGGCGGTGCCGTCGCCGTCGTGGCGACCGGACACAATGGGGGGATGACGGACTCTCTCGCCGACCCGCACCTGCGGCTGCCCGGACCGGACGCGGCCACCGCCGCCCACGAAGGCCCCCGCGACATCGTGATCCTGGGTTCGACCGGATCGATCGGCACCCAGGCCATCGACGTCGTCCTGCGCAACCCCGACCGCTTCCGGGTGGTGGCCCTGTCCGCCGCCGGCGGCCGGGTGGAGCTCCTCGCCGACCAGGCGCTGCAGCTCGGCGTCTTCGCGGTCGCCGTCGCGGACGAGAACGCGGAAGGCCCGCTGCGGCAGGCGCTCACAGAGCGCTACGGCACCGAGCCCCTGCCGGAGATCCTGGTCGGCCCGGACGCAGCGACCGAGCTGGCCGGCCGTCCGTGCCACTCCGTCCTCAACGGCATCACCGGCTCGATCGGGCTGCGCCCCACACTGGCCGCCCTGGAGGCGGGCCGGACGCTGATCCTCGCCAACAAGGAGTCGCTGATCGTCGGCGGCCCCCTGGTGAAGGCCGCGGCCAGGCCGGGCCAGATCGTGCCGGTCGACTCCGAGCACTCCGCGCTCTTCCAGGCCCTCATGGGCGGCTCCCGCGCCGAGGTCCGCAAGCTCGTCGTGACCGCCTCCGGCGGCCCCTTCCGCGGCCGGGACAAGGAGGAGCTGGCCGGGGTCACCCCCGAGCAGGCGCTGGCCCACCCCACCTGGGACATGGGCCCGGTGGTGACCATCAACTCGGCCACCCTGGTGAACAAGGGCCTGGAGGTCATCGAGGCCCACCTGCTCTTCGACATTCCCTTCGACCGCATTGAGGTCGTCGTCCACCCGCAGTCGTATATCCACTCGATGGTGGAATTCACGGACGGCTCCACGCTGGCCCAGGTCAGCCCGCCCGACATGCGGATGCCGATCTCGCTGGGCCTCGGCTGGCCCGAGCGGGTGCCCGACGCCGCGCCCGGCTGCGACTGGACCAAGGCGGCCACGTGGACCTTCTTCCCGCTCGACGACGAGGCGTTCCCGGCGGTGGCGCTCGCCCGCCGCGTCGGTAGCCTCGGGGGTACCGCCCCCGCGGTGTTCAACGCGGCCAACGAGGAGTGCGTGGCCGCGTTCCTCGCGGGCACGCTGCCCTTCACGGGCATCGTGGACACCGTCGCACGGGTGGTCGAGGAGCACGGCACTCCCGCCGAGGGAACCTCCCTCACCGTGGAGGACGTCCTCGAGGCGGAGAACTGGGCGCGGTCCCGCGCCCGGGAACTGGCTGCGGAACAGGCGACGACGGAGGCTGCACACGTATGACGGGACTCATGTGGGGACTGGGAATCGCCGTCTTCTTGGTCGGTCTCCTCTTCTCCATCGCCTGGCACGAGCTCGGCCACCTCTCGACGGCCAAGCTGTTCAAGATCCGGGTGCCGCAGTACATGGTCGGCTTCGGGCCGACCATCTGGTCCCGCCACAAGGGTGAGACCGAGTACGGCGTCAAGGCGATCCCCCTCGGCGGCTACATCCGCATGATCGGCATGTTCCCGCCCGGCGACGACGGCCGGATCGCGGCCCGCTCCACCTCGCCCTTCCGGGGGATGATCGAGGACGCCCGCTCGGCGGCGTACGAGGAACTCAAGCCCGGCGACGAAACCCGGATGTTCTACACGCGCAAACCCTGGAAGCGCGTGATCGTCATGTTCGCCGGCCCGTTCATGAACCTGATCCTGGCCTTCGGGCTCTTCCTGGCGCTCTTCATGGGCTTCGGCATCCCGACCCAGACCACGACGGTCGGCTCGGTCTCGGACTGCGTCGTCCCCGCCTCCGACACCAAGGCCCTCAAGGCCAAGAACCCCTGTGCCCTCGGGGACTACCCGGACGCTCCCGCCAAGGCGGCCGGGCTGCGGCAGCGCGACCGGATCGTGGCCTTCAACGGGGTGAAGGTCGACGACAGTCAGTGGACGGTGCTGCAGCAGGAGATCCGCAAGACCATCGGCCCCGCCACGATCACCGTCGTGCGCGACGGCAAAACCGTCGACCTGCACGCGACCCTGATCGCGAACACGGTCGTCAAGACCGACGGGCACGGGGGCATCGTCAAGGACCAGTACGTCCAGGCCGGGTTCCTCGGCTTCACGCCCGCGGAGGGCGTGGTCAAGTTCGACTTCGGGCAGTCCATCGACCATATGGCCACCACGGCCGAGGAGGGTGCCCGCTCCCTCGTGGCGCTCCCCGGCAAGATCCCCGGACTGTGGAACGCGGTCTTCAGCGGCGCCGAGCGGCAGCCCGACTCCCCGGTCGGCATGATCGGCGCGGCGCGTCTCGGCGGCGACATCTTCGCCCTGCCGCTGCCGGCCACGCAGAAGGTCGCCACGATGGTGAACGTGCTCGCGGGGGTCAATCTGGCCCTCTTCCTGTTCAACATGCTCCCGCTGCTCCCGCTCGACGGCGGCCACATCGCGGGCGCCCTGTGGGAGTCCGTCCGCCGGCGGATCGCCAAGGTCCTCCGCCGGGCCGACCCCGGTCCCTTCGACGTGGCGAAGCTGATGCCCGCCGCCTACGTCGTCGCGGGGATCTTCATCTGCTTCACGGCGCTGGTCATGGCCGCCGATCTGATCAATCCGGTGCGCTTGACCTAGGCGCGATGTCGGAGGCGTGGGCGGGGTGACGTAGTCTCGTTCACCGGAGCCCGCCCACGCCGCCGGGACCTCGATCCGCGTACTTTGGGGATGCCACGCACATGACCGCGATTTCGCTCGGGATGCCGTCCGTTCCGATCAAGCTCGCCGACCGACGCAAGAGCCGCCAGATCCAGGTCGGATCGGTCGCGGTCGGCGGCGACGCCCCGGTCTCCGTCCAGTCCATGACCACCACCGTCACGGCCGACATCGGCGCCACACTGCAGCAGATCGCGGAGCTCACCGCGTCC
>NZ_JBYIQW010000036.1:0-80562 GCF_057707815.1 Actinacidiphila sp. bgisy160 | reverse complement strand
GGACGCGGTCCAGCCCTGCGCCGGGTCGGAGTCGTGCGACGCGAGGGCGGCGACCCGGCCCCCCTCGACGAGGACGTCGGCGTGGACCTCGTCCGCGGCGGTGACGACCAGTCCGCCCCGGATGACGATGCGGCTCATGCTCCCACTCCTTCCCATGGCTGAGGGGCGGGGTCCCCGGAAACCTCGATGCCATGCCGGAAAGGCTCTACGCACGTAGACCCCGCCATGGTGGAAACGTATGACCGGTCACCCACGGTGGCAATACCGCTGCTCTCCATCGACGGGGACGAAGGCGCCTCCTCCGCATCCCCGTACGGCGAACGCTCACAATATGCCACGAAACGGGTGTGTGGGTCTGTATGCGACGAGATGCGAAATCGCGTTGCCCCGGCCGCGGCGGCACGGCGACGATGGGCGGATGGAGGATCCCGCATGCGCCTGAGGCTGCGTCACTTCCGCCCGCGCACCGGCCCGGTGGAGCACCGCGTCGTGCAGCCGTGGCATCCCCCGCGCCACACGGCGCTCACCGACCCGGCCATGTACGGTTTCCTGGTCGGCGACCACAGCGGGCTCTCGACCCTGGCCGGGCTGTTCTCCTTCGCGGCCTGCTCCCGCCATACCGTCGTCCACGTCCCCCTGCGCGGCGGCGTACCCCTGGACGAGGAGGCGTATCTGGAGGCGGGCGGCGGCCGCGTCGATCTCGTCCTGGTCCACCACTCGCTGGGCCTGCGGGTGAGCGCGTGGCCCCGGCTGCGCCGCCGGCTGACCGGCGGGGTGCCCCTGACGGTCCATACGGACGAGGCACGCACGGCACGCGACGCCGACGCGTGGTGGAAGCGGTACGGTCACGCGGACTCCCGCGACCTGCTGCGGCCGGTCGGCCACGCGCGGACGCTGTTCCTCGTCGGCAGCCGCGGTACGTTCTCCTTCGCCGCCACGCAGTTGGCGCGGGCGGCCGGTCAGGGGCCGCGTCAGAAGGGCGTGGTGAAGGGGCACATGGCCCTGGTCGAACAGCTCACTCCGCTGCTGGAGTCCCGTGACCGCGGGCGCGGGCCCGAGCTCGACGTCGCCTTCAAGGCGTACCCGCCGTATGCCCACTTCCGCAGACCGGGCCGTCCGCGGCGCCGGGACGGCGCCGAGTCGCCCTCCCCCGCCCACGCCGGGCCGCGGGCGGCGCGCCCATGAGGCTTGCGACGTTCAACGTGCTGCACGGCCTGCCGATCAGGGACGGCAGACCGGCCCCCTTCCCCGGCGGTGCCGCCGCCGGGGAGCCGCTCGCGCGGGCCGTCGCGTCCCTGGACGCCGACGTCCTCGCGCTGCAGGAACTCGACCGCTTCCAGGAGCGGTCGGGCCGCGTCGATCAGGCCGCGGCCGCCGCCGCGGCGTCGGGAGCCGGCGAATGGCGCTACGCGTCGGCGGCGCACGGCCGCTCGGTGCCGGGCACCGGGTGGGTGCGCGATCCGGCCGAGCCCGGGATGCGTGTGTACAGGCCGGAGGACGCGGCCCACGGCAACGGCCCGCCGTCGCAAGGGATCGCCCTGGCCACCCGGCTTCCCGTACGGGAGTGGCGGGCCCGGCGGCTGTCCCCCTCGCCCGTGGGGCTGCCGCTGCGGGTGCCCGGGGTCGCCGGGCTCCGGATGATGGCCGACCGGCCACGCTGCGCCCTGGCCGCTGTCCTGGAGGGTGCGCGCGGCCCGTTCACGGTGGTCGCGGTGCACCTTTCGTTCGTCCCCGGCTGGAACGTGGGCCAGTTGGTCGCGGTCCGCCGATGGATCGCCGGCCTGCCCCGGCCCCACCTGCTCCTGGGCGATCTCAACCTGGTGGGCCCGGTGCCGTCGCTGGCGCTGGGCGGGGCCTGGCGGGCACTGGCCCGTACGCGTACCTACCCCT
Organism: Actinacidiphila sp. bgisy160; assembly: GCF_057707815.1. NCBI lineage: Bacteria > Bacillati > Actinomycetota > Actinomycetes > Kitasatosporales > Streptomycetaceae > Actinacidiphila > Actinacidiphila sp. bgisy160. The sequence continues at coordinate 78,672 of NZ_JBYIQW010000036.1, read as the reverse complement.
CGCACCGTCCGGTGGTGCAGTTCGACCACGTACTGGCGGCGGGTGTCGGGCCGGCCGCCGTGCGCTCCGCGAGGGCGCCGGCCGTGCCGGTCTCCGATCACCGGCCGCTCGTCGTCGACCTGGAGCTCTGACCGCGGCGGCACGGGGCCGGGGCCCGTGGCCCCGGCCCCGGCCCCGGCCCCGGCGAGCCCATGTGACCCCCATCAGGACACGCCCGTCAGGACAGGCCGTCACCCAGCTCGCTCTGCGCCTGCTTGAGCGCCGACTCCAGGATCGAGGCGCCCTCCTCCGCCTCGGAGACGGTCAGGGAGAGCGGCGGGGCGATGCGCAGCGCGTCGCCTTCCCGGCCGCCCTTGCCGATCAGCAGACCGCCCTCGCGGGCCGCCTCCAGAACCACGCCCGCCGCGGCCGGCGAGGCCAGCTCGACGCCGAGCATCAGTCCGCGGCCGCGCACCTCGCGCACCACCGGGAGCCCGGCGGAGATCGCCTCCAGCCGCGACTTGAGCAGGCCGCCCACGCGCCGGGCATTGCCCTGCAGGTCGTGGTCGAGGAGGTACTGAAGGTTGGCCAGCGCGCCGGCCGTGGTGATGGGGCTGCCGCCGAAGGTGGAGATGGAGTTCGCGGTGAGGCAGTTCATCACCTCGGCGCGGGCGACGACGCCGCCCATGGACAGGCCGTTGCCTACGCCCTTGGCGAAGGTCAGGACATCCGGCGGACCGGAGCCCTCGTGCGCCTGCCAGCCCCAGAAGTGCTCACCGGTCCTGCCCCAGCCGGTCTGCACCTCGTCTGTGATCCAGAGAATGCCGTGCCGGTCCAGGACCCGCTTGAAGGCGGCGAGCAGCCCGTCCGGGCCCGAGGTGAAGCCCCCGACACCCTGGACCGGCTCGGCGATCAGGGCGGCGACCTGGCCGTTGGCCTGGCCGAGCATGTCCTCCAGGTCCGCCACGCACGCGGCCGTGAACTCGGCGTCGGACAGGTGCGCGTACGGGCCGCGGTGGCGGACACCGCCGTGCACGTACAGCGTCTGCAGCGGCGACAGGCTCGTCGGCGACCAGGAGGTGTTGCCGGTGATGCCGATCGCCGAGAAGGAACGGCCGTGGTAGCTGTTGCGCAGCGCCAGGATCTGGTTGGACTTCCGGTAGGTGGTGGCGAGCAGCAGCGCGGTGTCGTTCGCCTCCGTGCCGGAGGTGGTGAAGAAGACCCGGGCGTCGGGGATGCCCGACAGGCGGGCGATGCGCTCGGCGAGGTCGACGGCCTGCGAGCTCAGGTAGAGCGTGGAGGAGTGCAGGATCCGCCCGGCCTGCTCGCGGATCGCGGCGGTGACCTCCGGCAGGGCGTGGGCGGTCATGGTGGTGAGGATGCCGCCGAAGAAGTCGAGGTACTGCCGGCCCTCGGCGTCCCAGACGTGACGACCCTCGCCGTGGGTGATCTCGATGGGCTCCCGGTAGTACGTCGCGAGCCACTGCGGCATCACGGCCCGGTGGCGGGAGTGGAGCGCGGCGTGCGGGTTCTCGGTGATGGTCATGGACGTGTTCACGCCTCCGTCAGGGTGCCGTAGGCGTCAGGGCGGCGGTCCCGGTAGAAGGCCCACTGCTGGCGCACCGCGGGGATCAGGTCGAAGTCCAGGTCACGCACGATCAGTTGCTCCTCCTTGTCGGAGGCGACGTCGCCCACGAACTGGCCGCGCGGGTCGACGAAGTAGGACGTGCCGTAGAAGTCGTTGTCGCCGTAGTCCGGTTCCTGGCCGACCCGGTTGATGGCGGCGACGTAGTACTCGTTGGCGACGGCCGCGGCCGGCTGCTCCAGTTGCCACAGGTACGAGGAGAGCCCGCGGTGGGTCGCCGAGGGGTTGTAGACCAGTTGTGCGCCGGCGAGGCCCAGTGCCCGCCAGCCCTCGGGGAAGTGGCGGTCGTAGCAGATGTAGACGCCGACCTTGCCGACCGCCGTGTCGAAGACCGGCCACCCCAGGTTCCCGGGCTTGAAGTAGTACTTCTCCCAGAAGCCCTTCACCTGCGGGATGTGGTGCTTGCGGTACTTGCCGAGGTATCTGCCGTCGGCGTCGATCACGGCGGCGGTGTTGTAGTAGAAGCCGTCCTGCTCGATCTCGTAGACCGGCACCACTGTCACCATGCCCGTCTCCCGGGCGAGGGCCTGCATGCGCTGCACGGTCGGGCCGTCCGGCACCCGCTCGGCCCAGCGGTAGTTCTCGGGCTCCTGCACCTGGCAGAAGTACGGCGAGTTGAACACCTCCTGGAAGCCGATCACCTGTGCGCCCTGCGCGGCCGCCTCGCGGGCGTGCTCCTCGTGCTTCGCGATCATCGACTCGGTGTCACCGGTCCACGTCGCCTGCACGAGCGCGGCGCGTACGACATTGGGCATGACAGCTCCTTTGACGCGAGGTCACGCCGGAACGGCGGGCGGGTCTACGCACGTAGATCCGGCGCTGGGACGAACGTAAGAGCCCACAGCCCACTGTGGCAATACCGGCGCCGTTACTCAACGAAGCCGATCAGATTTCACGGTCGGGCAGACCCGCTCGGCGCAGTGCGGCGGCCACGTCGCGGCGCTTGGACACCGACACCAGGCCCGCCGCTTCCAGGATCGGGCCGACGAGCCCGGCGCGGTCGTGGGCGATGCCCGCCGCCGTCTCGGGGCTGCGGGCGCGGACGAGGGCGACCAGCAGGCTCAGCGCCGCGTCCCGCCGGCCGGCGTCGAGGAGGGCCCCCGCGGTCGCGGCGACCTCGGCGGAGGGCCGGGCGGCCGCCTGGTGCAGCAGGGCCCTGCAGTCGTCGCCGCGGCCGGCCGAGTCCAGGGCGGTCGCGGCGACCGCCAGACGCTGCGGGGTCTGCGCGGCCAGCTCCCACAGCAGGGTGGCCACGTCCGCGGCCAGCCCCGAGCGCTCCAGAGCGGCCGCGAGCTCGGGGACGTCCTCGGGCGGCCCCGCGAGGGCCTCGCTCATCAGCACGTACGCCTCGCCGGTACGGCCGGTGCGGCGCAGTTCCGCCATGCGCGCCGCGGTCTGCCGCGCGGCCTCCCCGCGGGCGTGCCCCTCCCGGACGTCGGTGCGCCCGCGCGCGGCCTCGTGGGCGGGGGAAGTGTCGTGGCCGTGGGAAGTGTCGTGAGCCGCCGCACCTGCGAAGCGTGCCCCGCGGGGGCCGGGGGTGGCGCCGTCCCGCGGTGTCGCGGCGACGGGCGGCGCGACCACCTCGGCCTCGGGCGCCCCCGCGAAGCGGGCCCCGCCGTACCGGGCTCCGCCGCGGGGGCGTTCCCTGCGTCCGCGGCCGAAGGACCGGTGGGCCGTCCGGTCCTGCGCGGGGGCACCGTCGCCGGGTCCGGGTACGGCGGGCGGGCCGTCGTCTCCCGGCGGCGGGGGCGCCGCCGGGGCGCGGGACGTCGGCGAGCGGCGGGCCGGGTCGGTCTCCGGGCGGAACCACGCGTCGGGCAGGGCGGGGCGGGAGCGGACCGCGTCGATGCGTGCCTGGAGCTCCGCGCAGCGCGCGACGGCCCGTTCGCGGTCGTCGCGAGCCCAGGCGAGCTCGTTGCCGAGGCGCTCCGCCTCGGCGGCGGTGGCGGCGCCGCGCAGAGCGGCGGTGACGTCGCGCTCGTGCAGCACCGCGTACTGGCGTTCCCGGAGTAACGCGTCCAGCCGTGTGCTCAGCGCCACCTCACTGCCCGGTGCGGCGTCGTGGGCGGCGATCGCGGCGGCGTGCAGCCCGCGGGCCAGCTCGGCCGCCTGCTCCGCCGGGAGGGTGCCGCCGGCGGCGGCGACGTCCTGGAGCAGGGCGAGGACGACGTCCCACGGCGGGACGTCGGTGCCGTCGAGCCAGGCACGGACGCCGTCGGGATCGCGTTCGGCGAAGACCGCGTACCAGCCGGGCGTGTCGCCCGCCGCGGCAACGAGGCCCCGGAGGTACCGGGCGAACTCCCCGACCCGCTCGCTGACCTGGCTGCGCGCCCCGCGTTCCACTGTCGCTCCTCCCTGTCCGCCGCCGGGCGGCGCAAGCGTGTGGTCCGCACGGCATTCGACACCCGTCGTGTTACGGGAGCGCTACGGAGAGTTTTCACGCAGGGGGCAGAGGCTGCACGGGCGCTCGCGCCCGGCGCGGAGGCACGGCGGCGCGCCCCTCGGCCGGGATCCGCCGCCGCGGCGCCACTCCCCCTCAGGACTGGGCCGCCTCCGGGTGGTGACGGCGGTAATGGCGGGCGACACGGGCGCGGTTGCCGCAGGACGGCTTGCACCACTCCTGGCGGCCGTGGGACTTGACGAAGTACCGGACGCACCGGGGCGCGGTGCAGGCACGCAGCCGTTCGCGCTCGGGTCCGGCGAGGAAGTCGACGGCGGCACGGGCGAGTTCGGCGACGATCCGGGCGGCGGGATCGGCCGGCTCAGCCCCCGGCTCCAGTCGGGTGACGGGAGCCCGCCCGGCGTCCCACACGAGCCGGGGGGCGACGGGGACCCGCGCGGCGGCGGCATTGAGGTGCGCTAGGGCCTCCCCGGCGGGCATCAGGCGCCGGGCGTCGGCGGAGCTCGGCGGTCCGGGCGCCACGGCGCGGGCGAAGAGGGCCCGTACAGCGCGGCGCAGAGCGAGGACGTCACGGAGGGAGGTGTCGTCCGCGGTGAGGCCGCCGGCCTCGGGCAGGTGCTCGCGGACCCACGCCGTGAGCGCGGAGGCGTCGCCGAGGTCGTCGGTGACGCCTCCGTCGCCGTCGTGCCGGATGGTGCTCACCAGCTCCAGGGCCAGGTAGCGCTCCACGGCACCCCTCCTCTTGTTCGTCCGCCGGCCGCACTCTACCGTTCTAATGGTATAGACGAGGCTAAACATTAGGCTTGGAGGGGAGCGGCCCATGCTGCTGGCTCACATCAGCGATCTGCATCTCGACGGCACCGAACGCTCGACGGAGCGCGCCACCCGCGTCATGGCATACCTGCGCGGGCTCCCGCAGCCGCCGGACGCGCTGCTGGTCACGGGGGACATCGCCGACCACGGCGCGCCCGGCGAGTACGAGGAGGCCGCCCGGATCCTCGAAGCGCCCTTCCCGGTGCTCCCCTGCCCGGGCAACCACGACCGGCGCGCCGCCTACCGCAAGGCGCTGCTGGGCGAGTCCGAGGCGGCTGGACCGGTGAACCGCGCGCACCTCGTGGCCGGGACGACGGTGCTGATGTGCGACTCGACGATCCCGGAGGAGGACGACGGGCTCCTGGACGAGGAGACCCTGGGGTGGCTGTCCGCGACGCTGGACGGGCTGGCCCCTGGCACCCCGGCGCTGGTGGCCTTCCACCACCCGCCCGTCGCGCTCCACCATCCGCTGCCGGACGGCTACCGGCTGGGCCGGTCCGGCGCCCTGGCGGAACTGCTGGCCGCGCACCCCGAGGTGATCGCCCTCCTGACCGGGCACGCGCACACGGCCGCCGCCACCACCTTCGCCGGTCGGCCGCTGATCGCCGCGCCCGGGGTGACGTGGACGCTGCGCATGCCGTGGGAGGGCGAGCCGGACGGCTCGGTGGCCGACCGCTCGGCGCCGCCCGGCGTCGCCTTCCATGTGCTCGACGACGAGCGGCGCCTGACGACCCATTACCGCGTGGTGCTCTGAACCACCATCGCCGAGCCGCCGCCGCGGCGCACCGTCTCGGCGGCGGCGAGCCACCGGCCGTCCGGCAGCCGCTGGACGCCGGTCGTGGCACCGATCTCGCCCGCGTCGGTGAAGCTGTGCCCGATGTCCTTCAGCTCCGCCGCCACATCGCTCGCGAGGAAGGCGGGCTCGACCTGGGTGCTCGCGGCGTTGCGCTGGCTGGCGCGCGGCGCGGCGATCGCGTCCACCAGCGGCATGCCGCGGTCGACGTGCTCGGTCAGCACCTGCAGCACGGTGGTGATGATCGTGGCACCGCCGGGCGAGCCGAGCGCGAAGTCGGCACGGCCGTCCTTCAGCACGATCGTCGGCGACATCGAGGAGCGCGGCCGTTTCCCGGGGCCCGGCAGGTTGGGGTCGTGGACCGAGGCGCCGGCCGGGACGAACGAGAAGTCGGTCAGCTCGTTGTTGAGCAGGAAACCGCGTCCGGGGACGGTGATGGCGCTGCCGCCGGTCTGCTCGATGGTCAGCGTGTAAGCGACGACGTTGCCCCACTTGTCGGCGACCGTGAGGTGGGTGGTGTTCTCACCCTCGTAGGTCGTCGGGGCGGCCTTGCCGCCGTGGGCGCAGCGCGCCGGGTGGTACGGGTCGCCGGGGGCGACCGGGCTGGTCAGCACCGCGTCGTCCTTGATCAGGCAGGCCCGGGAGTCGGCGAACGACTGGGACAGCAGCCCGGCGGTCGGGACCTTCTCCAGGGCCGGGTCGCCGACCCAGCGCCCGCGGTCGGCGAAGGAGATCCGGCTCGCCTCGAGGAAACGGTGCAGGTACCGCGCCTCGGAGAGCCGGGAGAGGCTGCCGGTCCGCTCCAGGATGTTCAGCGCCTCGCCGACCGTGGTGCCGCCGGAGGAGGAGGGGGCCATGCCGTAGACGTCCAGGCCGCGGTACGAGACGCGGGTCGGGGTCTGCGGCTTGGCCTTGTAGGCCTTCAGGTCGGCCGTCGTGAGGTCGCCGGGGCGGACGACCCGGGTCGCGGCCGGGTCCACCGGCGGCTTGCGCACGGTGTTCACGATGTCGGCGCCTATGCCCCCGCTGTAGACGGCGGAGACACCCTTGCGGCCGAGCTCGGCGTAGGTGCGCGCCAGATCGGGGTTCTTGAGGGTGGAGCCGACGGCGGGCGGCTGCCCGCCGGGCAGGAAGAGCGCGGCGGTGGCCGGGAAGTCCTTGAAGCGCGCCTGGTTGGCCTCCGTCTGGCTGCGGAAGGTGGCGTCCACGGTGAAGCCGTCGTGGGCGAGGCGCTCGGCGGGCCTCAGCACGTCGCGCAGGCTGCGGCTGCCCCAGGATCTCAGGGCGGCGTCCCAGGTCGCGGGAGTGCCCGGGACACCGACGCTCAGACCGCTGGTGACGGCGTCGTTGAAGGGGAGGGGCTGACCGTTCTCGACGAAGAGCTGGTCGGTGGCGCTCTTGGGGGCCGTCTCGCGGCCGTCGATGGTGTGGACCTCGCGCTGCTTGGCGTCGTAGTAGACGAAGTAACCGCCGCCGCCGATGCCCGAGGAGTACGGCTCGGTGACGCCCAGGGCGGCCGCGGTGGCGACCGCGGCGTCCACGGCGTTCCCACCGCGCCGCAGCACCTCGATCCCGGCGGCGGAGGCGTCGGCGTCGACGCTGGAGACCGCGCCTCCGTAGCCGACGGCGAGGGGGACCTTCGGCGGTGTGGCGTCCCGGGCCGGGGCATCCACCCCCGGCGGGGCCGCGGCCACCGACAACGCGGCGGTTGCCGTTACGGCGAGCAGCGACAGACTCCGTACAGCGTGACGACGCATACGTGGACCTCCACTGGGGCGACCGTCCGGGCAGCCTAACCCCACCCTGCCTTCCTCGTCAGGAACGCCTCAACTACGATCCCGGCCCATGAGCGACGACGTGCGCAACATCGTCCTGGGACTGGCCGCGAGCGGCTTGAGCGCCGCGCTGGGCTGGTTCGTCCGCACGTACCTGTGGCGGCGCAAGCTGCGGCGCAAACAGCGCTTCTTCGGACTGCCCACCGGCTCGGAGTGCCTGCTGGTGATCAACCGCGACCCGGGCTCGACGCGGGGATGGAGTGTGGCGCGCCATGACGTCTTCGCGCTCATCGAACTGTCCGCGCTGATCAAGGAGTGCGGCGCGCACGCCGAGATCCTTCCCCACGACACCGCCTGGCAAGGCTTCGGCGCGCGCACGGAGTTCTGCATCGGCGGCCCGATATCAAACCACCGCATGGCGGCGCATCTGCGCTCCATGCTGCCCGGTTTCCAGGTCAACGACTTCACCGGTCCCGTGGAGGAGCAGGGCGCGCTGACCGTGGGCGGCGAGACCTACCGCATGGAGAAGGGCAAGGTGGAGTACGTCTTCCTGGCCCGGCTGGCCGCCGACGAGAACACCGGGAACAATCGCCCGGTCTTCCTCGCCTCCGGCCAGCGCGGGGTGACCAACCAGGCCGCCGTGCGCTACCTCGCCCGCCACTACCTGCGGCTGTCCCGCAAGTACGGGGTGGACGGCACCTTCTGCCTGCTGCTGAAGGTTGTCAACTCCGACGCCTACGGACCCGACGTGGTGGAGGTCGTCGCCGACGTCACCCGCGAGGCCAAGACCCCCGCAAGTCCCCCGGTGGCCGTCGCCGCCGAGTGACGGCCCGGTGCCGCGCGAGGGGCCGCGGGGGCACGGGCCCCCGCGGCCCTGTCATATGCGGCCGCGCACGCAGAGCCGGTCCAGGACGGCGCCGGCCATGGCCTTCTCGCCCAGCGCGTTGGGGTGGGCGGGCGCGGCCGGAGCGGCGGGCGTGAGCGGCTCGATCCAGCGGACACCAGGGGCGGTGCACATGTCGTGGCCGACGGTGGCGGTGTAGGTGTCGACATAGGTCGCGTGGGCGGCCCTGGCGCGACGGGCCAGCATGGTGTTGAGCCGCTTCTCGGTGTCCCGGAGGTAGGCGAAGTCCCCGTCCGCGAAGGGCACGGCCGGACGGCAGCCGACGCCGCTGTCGGGGAGCAGGGCCGGGTAGCCGACGACCACGACCCGGGCCCGCGGCGCACGGTGGTGGACGGCGTCCAGCACGGCGTCGATCTTCGGTGCCGTCGCCTCCACGGCGGCCCGCAACTGGTCGGTTCCGCCTGCCATGTAGTGCTTCTCGCAGGGGTTGCCGGTCGGGTCGGAGACGGCGGCGCCGGCACAGGTGCGGATGATGCTGCCGAAGCCGATGTCGTTGCCCCCGATCTGCAGGGTGACCAGGGAGGTGTGCCGGTTCAGGGCATCCAGCTGCGGCGGGTTGCTGCCCTGCGCCTTCCACATCTCGGCGGTGGTGGCCCCGCCGCAGCTGACATCGGTGAGGGTGGTGCCGCTCAGCTGCCGGGTCACCAGCGAGGGGTAGTTCCGGTTCGACCGGGCGCAATTGGCGTCCACCTGGTCGGGAATGAGCGGTCCGGAGGTGTACGAGTCACCGAGCGCGACGTACGCGTCCCGGTGACCGTGGCCTTGATGGTGGCCGTCATGCGTGTGCGCGGTGGCCGGAACCGCGCTCACGGCGGTGAGTACGAGCGCGGCCGACGCCGCGGCCGTTCCCAGGATCGATGCACGTCCGACACCCATCGGGCCCTCCCCCTGTCGACGCTGACGGGTTCAGATTCGGCGCCCCACGTGGCCGAAGTCAATGGATGCGTCGCAAGTTCGCTCGATGGACTGACGTTCCCTCAGCTCCGAGCAATCATTACTGGCGCGTAACATGCGGAGGTATTACCAACGGTGAGCAGCCCTGGTTACTCTCCAGTCACTTTGTCGCGGGGACATCTGGAGCCGCCATGAGAGCGCCTCGCACCACCGCGGGATCGTTTTCCACCGTTCCGCTCGCCGTCACGGCACCGGGCATCGGGGCTCCCGCCGCGCAGGCGACCCCCCTCGCGGAGCCCGACACCACGGTCACCGCCCCCGCCGCCGCGGCCCACGCGACCGGCACCTCCGCCGCTCCCTCCGTCCACTTCATCGACATCACGGGAGCCGGCGGGGTCACCCTCAGGGGGAATGCGGGGTGTTCGTGCTCGACCGTTCCGCCCGCGGGACGCTCGACCGCGGCACCGGAGCCGTGGACTCGCCCTTCGCCACCCGGCTCGTCGGCGACGCCACGACGGTGGACTGGGAGGCCTCGACCGTCACGACGACCGCCCCGCCGGCCATCGCCGAACGGCTGGGCATCGTCAACGGCGACCCGGTGGTGATGACTCGTTACGAGTACCTGGCCGACCGCCGGCCCGTGCAGCTCGCGACCAGTTGGGAACCGCTGGCCATCACCGGCGGCACGGACGTCGCGCACCCCGAGCGCGGCCCCTACGCCCGCCGCGGGGTACGGGGGCGGCTGGCCGCGATCGGGGTCCGTGTCGTGCGGGCCCGCGAGGTCCTGGAGTCGCGGCCCGCCACCGGTTGGGAGGCGCAGACCCTCGGCTGCGCACACGGCCAGTGCGTGACGGCGGTCCAGCGGACGTACTTCGACGCGCACGACCGCGCCGTGGAAACCTCGGACACGGTGATCCGAGCCGACCGCTGGCGGGTGGCCTACAGCATCGACTTCTCGTCCTGACCGGGCGGAGAGACCGCGCCCCGTCCGCCGGTGGTGCGGTGCGGTCGCTAGGGGGTGTCGTCACATGCCCGCCTGCCCCGCGGCGCCTGGCACGGCACCTCGCTGCGTTGTCGAATCGTCCGGGTAGCCCACTACGAGGACGACTCTCCGCCTTGCGATGCACCGCACCAGACACCGCGGGGCCCGCCCTCCGGGCGGCCGGCGCTCATGTGACGACACGCCCTAACGGCCTCCGGCTGCGGCGCCCGCGTGGCCCTCGCCGAGCACCCGGCCGACCAGCGCATCGCGGTCGGCCTTGGGGATGGCGGTCCAGCGGGTACCGCGGATCGCGCCCTCGAGGGCGAGCAGGGTGTGGGTGCAGGCGTCCTCGGGAAGCCCCTCGCGGATCATCGCGAAGGCCCCTCCGGATCCGAGGCGGCGCAGCTCGTCGGCGTCCGGCACGCCGGCGCTGCGGAGGCGCTCGGCCAGGACCGCGCCGATGTTGGGCATCTGCTGCAGGGAGTCCATGCCCCCATCATGCACCTCCCGACGCCCCGTCAGACGGCGATCTCGGCCCAGACACGCTTGCCGCCCGGGAGGAGTTCTGTCCCCCAGCGGTAGGCCAGGGCGGAAACCACCTGCAGACCGCGGGCGCTCCTCGTCGTGTCGGGGACCCGCCCGGTCAGCACCAGGCAGGGCGGAGTGCGGGAGGCGTCGCGGACCGACATGTGCACCAGCGTCAGCCGTCGCGACAGCGTGACGCCCACCCGCCGGCCCCCGGCGTGCCGTACGGCGTTGGAGACGAGTTCGGCGAGCACGATGCTCGCGGTGTCCAGCAGGTGCCCCAGACCCCACGCGTCCAGGGTCGCCGCCAGGATGCGGCGCGCCTGGGCGGGCGCGAGGTCGTCGGCGGGCAGGAAGACCTCGCCCAGCAGGACGGCGGCCAGCGGGGCCGGGACGGGTTCGGCCGCCGGATCGTGGGTATGGAGGGTTTCCAGGGCCGGCTCATGACCCGCGCCGCGGTCGGCACCGGGGGCGACGTGCCAGAACGGGGGCTGTGCGGCCAGTTCATCCCCCATGTGACCACCTCACAGGTGTCGTAGGTGGCGCCGAGCATTCCGGTGAAGCACACGTGCACGCGATACCCCCGCGCTATTCTCACCACGACATACCCGCTGGTAACGCCGGTGGACCGCGCCGGGGTGGACGGGAGTCGTGGATGTCGGAACCGGTTTCCGGTGATGCCGTCGAGATCCCCGCGTGGGCCTGGGAGCGCGAGGAGATACGGGAGGCCCTGCGGGCCCGCGACGCCGGGGCGATCCTGCGGTTCGCGCAGCAGTACGGCGGCGCGAGCCAGTCGCGCATCGCGGCCGCGACGGGGCTGCTGCAGGGCCGGGTCAACGAGATCGTGCGGGGCCGCCGTTCAGTGGTGCGGTTCGACGTGTTCGAGCGAATCGCACAGGGCCTGCGCATGCCGGACCACGCGCGGATGCTCATGGGGCTCGCGCCGCGCCGCCTGCGCTCGTACGGCGTCCGGGACCTGATGGACCATCCGCAGGTCGCGGCGGTCGCGCTGACCAAGCCCGAGGCGGCCGCGGAGATCCGCGAGGTGGCGGCGAGCGCCGACGCGGTGGACGTGGTGGGCGTGCGCGCCCTGGGCCTGGTGGCGCTCGGCGACTCGCTGCTGCGCGGGCCGCTCACCCGCCAGGGCCGGACCGAGGCCGCCCGCATGCGGCTGCTGTTGCTGCACCCGGACAGTCCGGCGGTCGCCCGGATCGCGGAGGAGGTCGGCGAGACTCCGCGCTTCTTCGCGTCGAGCCTGCGCTTCGCGGAGGACATGCTCGCCGCCCTCGCCGAAGAAGGAACGATTCAGCTCGAGGTCTACCGCTACCGCACCACGCCGGTGTGGCGGTTGGTACGCCTCGACGGTGCCACCTTCGTCTCCGTCATCGGACCCCCGGCGGACCCACGGGGCTCGCTGGTCTACCGGCTGTCCACCACTCCGCCCGGCTCACTGCCCTACGGCTTCGACCGCTGGTTCGAGGCCATGCTCGGCGAGGCCGAACGCGTCATCTAGGAAGCAGCGTCACCCGGGAACCGGGCTGCGCTCAGGTCTCGGACGCCTCGGCGTAGACCTGGGACAGCTCCGGGGTGCCGCTCTCCGCCCATTCGTGGCCGGCCTCCACGACGTCGAGTTCGCGGCCCGAGGCCAGCAGGATGACGGGCCGGCCGTTGGGCCAGATCTGCCAGCTCGCGCCGGGCACGGTGCGCACGACGACCGTACCGAGGTAGAGCCCGGCGTCGTTGCCGAGCCAGGACAGTTCGTCAGGGTCGTCGCGCCAGCGCGGCACCAGCTGGTCCAGGCGCTCCAACGAGACGGCCGTGTCGTCCAGTTCCACTCCCTCGGTCCCGGCCCTGGCACGCAGCAACTCGCACTCGGAGAGCAGTTCCACGACTCCTTCCGGGTCCTCGGCGAGGGACTCCGGAACCGCCGCGCCGCGGACCTCGCCGTACCGTTTGCGCCACCTGTCCAGGAAGGAGATGTCCATGAGCATCAGCCTATGGCGTAGGCCTTGCGCAGCGTCTCGTGGACGGTCCATGTCGTGCGGTCTCCTTCGCGCAGGACGCAGACGTCGCCCGGGCCGAGCTCCAGGGTCGCTCCGCCCTCCACCTCGACGGTGGCCCGCCCCCTGACGACCACGAACCTCTCGTCCGCCTCGGTGCCGGTCACCACGCCCGGGGTGATCTGCCAGATCCCCCTCGTACGGGTGCCGTCGGGCGACTGCCACAGCACCTTTCCGGTGACCTCCGGGGAGCCGGAGACGATCTGCCCCGGGTCCAGGGGTTCGGGTTCGAGCCCGGCGGCGGCGATATCGGCGGAGAAGCTCTTCATGGCCGGAGCGTATGCGCGGACGTATGCCAACGGTAACGACACGTTGTATACGTTCCGTTGCCTCACAATACGTGACGTAAGGATGCCCGGCGCGAGAAGGGCCACGCAATGCGGGATGAACGGGAAGCCGGAGCTCGGGCGGCGGCGGACCGCGCCTGGCGGCTGCTGGAGGAGCTGGCGGCGCGGGCCCCGGGGACGGTACGGCTGGCACCCGGCGCGGACGACGCCGAGATCGCGGCGTGGGGCGTGCCCCTGCCCGACGAGGTGCGGCACCTGGTCGGCAGGGTGCGGTCGATCCGCGTCGGCGGCCTCGATGAGTACCGGCTGGCACCGGAACGCGGTCTGCACCCCGGCGGTTGGGCCGTGGGGCCGCCCGGCTCCGCGCACCTGCTCCACGAGTCGGGCGGGAACACGCTCTTCGTCGACGTGGACGGGGGCACCGGAGCCTGGGGCCGGGTGTTCGCCGCGACCGGGGTCTTCCTCGACACCTGGGCGTACGTGGCGCCCTCGCTGGTCGACTGGGTCACCCTGCTGGCCCGGGCCGGGCTCGCGGCCGTGGAGCGCACGGCACCGGAGCCGGGGCCCGAACGGCCGGAGGGGACGGTCCCGGACCACACCGCGGTGCTGGAGCGGCTCGCCGAGACCTCGCACGTCTTCTCCTACCGGCCCGACCTACGGGGCGCACCGGTGGGGCAGACCCGGCCGGACGCCGACCCGGAGCTGGCCGCCGCGCTGGCCGGGCTGCCGGACGACGCCCTGGTGGTGGACCTGCGCGAGGTGACCCATCCGGCCACCTTGCACCTGCCCTGCCCGCCCGGCCTGCGCGGCTACGTCGAGTTCCAGCGCAGGGTCGGCGGGCGCTTCGCGGTGGGCGTCCCCCGGACCGGTCAGACGTCGAGGTCGACCACGACGGGGGCGTGGTCCGAGGCGCCCTTGCCCTTGCGCTCCTCGCGGTCGACGTAGGCGTCGCCGACCGCCTTGGTGAAGGGCTGGTTCGCGTAGACCAGGTCGATCCGCATGCCGCGGTTCTTGGGGAAGGCCAGCTGGCGGTAGTCCCAGTAGGTGTAGGGGCGGTCGTACTTCAGCGGGCGGGGCACCACGTCGCTGAGCCCGGCCTCGCGCAGGCGCGCCAGCGCCTCCCGCTCGGCCGGGGTGACGTGGGTCATCCCCTCGAAGAGGGACGCATCCCACACGTCCTCGTCGGTGGGAGCCACGTTGTAGTCGCCGAGGACCGCGAAGGGGCGATCGCCCGCCGCGTCCTCCGCGATCGCCGCGCGCAGCGCCTCGAACCAGCGCAGCTTGTACGCGTAGTGCTCGTGACCGACCTCGCGGCCGTTGGGCACGTACACCGACCAGACCCGGACCGCGCCGCAGGTCGCCGAGACGGCGCGGGGCTCGTCGACCTCCTCGTAGAGCGGGCCGCCGGGCAGCCCGACGACGACGTCCTCGAGACCCACCTTGGACAGCAGGGCGACGCCGTTCCACCGGCCGGTGGCGTTGACGGCGGTCTCGTAGCCGAGGGCGCGCAGCTCGTCGAACGGGAACTGCGCCTCGGCGCACTTGGTCTCCTGGATGCACAGCACGTCCGGGCTGTTCTTCTCCAGCCAGGCCAGCAGCCGCGGCAGGCGGGCGGTGATCGAGTTGACGTTCCAGGTGGCGATGCGCATGGACCCGAATGTACCGCCCGCCTCCGACAACCGGTCCCGGAGCGTTCCCCGGAGCCGTCCGCGGGGGTCGTCAGCCCAGGTCGGCGCTGTCGCCGGGGGCCATCCTGCCGTGCTCCGCGCCGCCGACGCCGGGCCCGTCGGGGCCGAGCAGCCGGTCGTAGACGGTGCGCGCGATGTCGCTGAGCAGCCCGTCGTGAACGTCGATGGCGCGGGCCGGCTTCACCTCGCGGAGGTAGTCGATGACCTCGGAGACCTTGCTCCAGGGAGCGTGCACCGGCAGCAGCAGCGTCTCGACGGGGCGGCCGGGCACGGTGAGGGCGTCGCCGGGGTGGAAGACGGAGCCGTCGACGAGGTAGCCCACGTTGGTGATGCGCGGGATGTCGGGGTGGATCACGGCGTGCATCTGGCCGTACACCTCGACGTCGAAGCCGGCCGCGCTGAAGGTGTCGCCCTCGCCGACGGTGTGGACCCGGCCCGGGAAGGCGGCCGATACCTGGTCGGCGACGCTCTTCAAAGTCCAGATCTCGGCGGCGGGGTTCGCCTCCAGGGCCGCGCGCAGCTGCTGCTCGCTGAAGTGGTCCGCGTGCTCGTGCGTGATGAGGACCGCCTCCGCACCCGCCGCGGCGTCCGGCTCGGTGAAGGCTCCGGGGTCGATGACGAGCGCGCGCCCGTCCTTCTCCAGGCGGACGCAGGCGTGGCCCCTCTTCGTCAGCTTCATGACTCTCCTCCGGCGCGGTGATCCTTTGCATGACCATCATGGCCGAGGCCGTGCGCACCGCACACGCCGTATCCGGGTGGAGACGCCAATGGGCTGACGGCGCGACCGTGCCGCCGCGCGCGGGCTCACTCCCGCGGCCGAGTCTCCTCCCGGATGACACGTCGCGCCACCGCGAAGGCGGAGGTGGCGGCGGGCACCCCGCAGTAGACGGCGGTGTGCAGCAGCACCTCCTCGATCTCGGCCGGTGTGAGCCCACCGCGCAGCGCGGCCCGGGTGTGCGCGGCCAGTTCGGTGTGGTGGCCGCCGGCGACGAGCGCGGTCAGGGTGATGACGCTGCGGGTGCGCCGGTCGAGCCCCGGCCGGTTCCAGACCTCGCCCCAGACGTAGCGGGTGACGAACTCCTCGAAGCCCCCGGCGGAGTCCTCGGCCTCCTCGGCCGCCCGGTCGACGTGCGCGTCGCCCAGGAGTTCACGCCGGGTGCGGTCGCCCTCGGCGTACGGGTCCGGGCGGCCGGCCGCGGCACCGCCCTGGTACCGCGGCGCGGGCCGCACGGGGGCCGTAGCCGGTACGGGCTCGGGGGCCGAGGGTGCGGGCTGCGCGGGGACGGCGAGGGCGAGGGGCTGCTCGGTCCAGGTGGCCTCGAAGTGGCGTACGAGGAGCTCGCCCACGGCGGCGGGCTGCTCGACCGGCACCAGGTGCGAGGCCCCGGGGACGACCGCGAGCCGCGCGTCGGGTATCCCGGCGACCAGGGCACGGGCGTCGGCGGGCGGTGTCACCTGGTCCTCGGCGCCGCCCACAACCAGCGTCGGCACGGTGATCCGGCCCAGTGCGGCGCGCACGTCGTGGGCGGCCAGCGCCTCGCAGGCGGCGATGTAGCACTCGGGGTCGACGGCACGGGCCATCTGCACGGCCCAGTCCACGATTGCGGCCTGGGCGGCCCGGAAGGCGGGGGCGAACCAGCGTTCGGGGGCGCTCAGGGCGATCTGCTCCAGGCCGTTCGCGCGGACGACCACCCCGAGCTGCCGCCAGGCGTCGGGCGTGCCGAAGCGGGCGGCCGAGGAGACCAGCGCCAGCGAGGCCAGGCGCTGTGGGGCGCGCAGCGCGAGCTGCGTGCCGATGGCGCCACCGAAGGCGCAGCCCGCGTAGCCGAAGCGCTCGACGCCGACCTCGTCCAGGGTGCGCAGCAGTCGGTCGGCGAGGTCGGCGGTGGAGACCGAGGGTTCCACGGGAGCACCGCCGTGCCCTGGGAGGTCGTACCGAAGCACCCTCCACTGCCGGGTCAGCTCGGGTATCTGCCGGTCCCACATGTGCCACGTGGTACCCAGCGAGGGCCCCAGGACCAGGACAGGTGCGGCTTCTGGCCCGTCAAAGCGGTATTGCAGGGTGTTCGGTGGTGTCTCGCTCACCTGTCAGACCCTCTCATCTCCCACTGCTGCCCTTTTACCGGGGGCTGTGAGGATGTGGCCCGGACCAGGGGAAAGACCTTTCGGGCGACGTACGTCTCAAGGCACCGGGCGACCTTGTTTCCGGTCTTCCCCTCCATGACGCGCCGTTCGCAGTAGTCCTGGGTGGGTGGGTCGAACCGAAGCCGGGTCCGCACGATCCGGTGCAATGCGGCGTTCGCCTGACGCAACCACGCGAGGTGAAGCACCTGCGGCGGGCGAACGCGACATTGAAGTCCGCCTCGCCCTCTTCGCCGCGGAGCTGGACCGTCCACTGCCATGAAGGTCGCCCACATCGGCCAGTGAAAGGAGACCTTCGGCGTCCAGCCGATCTGCGACGTACTCGCCGAGGCGGATGCCCCGATCGCTCCGAGCACCTCCTACGCCGCCGTGGGCCCGGCCCCCGGCCCGCCTGCGCGACCGTGCACGCGATGCCCGCCGACGAGGACGGGCACGCTCAGCTCATTCTGCTGCCGTCGGGTTCCCTGATTCGGCGGCGCGGCGATATTCGGCGTTGATGCGCTGGGCTTCCTCGAGCTGGTCTTCGAGGATGACGATCCGGCAGGCGGCCTCGATGGGGGTGCCCCGATCGACCAGTTCCCGGGCGCGAGCGGCGATGCGCAGTTGGTAGCGGGAGTAACGGCGGTGGCCGCCTTCGGAGCGCAGGGGAGTGATCAGTCGCGCTTCGCCGAGGGCGCGGAGGAAGGCGGGGGTGGTGCCGAGCATCTCGGCGGCCCGGCCCATGGTGTAGGCGGGGTAATCGTCGTCGTCGAGACGGCCGAACGTGTCGTCTGCTGTCATTGCACCTCTCTGTGTCAACGCGTTGAGGGGCCCTGGCGCCGTCTGGCACCAGGGCCCCGAAGGAACTACTACACCATCTGCCGGCCCTGATACTGCACCGGCCCTCTGTTTCCGCGGACCCGAACGAGACGCTGTCGGGGGCGCGGGGATCGCGGTTGCTTGACCGGAGACCACCTCACTATCGATGTCCTGCGGTACCCGGGTCCAAGACCTCCACCCGGGCGATCCTGATGGCGCTCGGCTCCTCCGTTCTTCCCTCTTGGGCAACTACTCACTGACGGAAACTACGAACTGCTGGTACCGCAGACCGCTGGTGGCCTCGAACAGCACCACCCTTCGGCAGCCGGCCCCGTCGCCCGTCCTGCGTCTGCTCCGGCTCGGGACCCCACTGCCGAACCTCCCGGTGCGCGCGCCCGCAGCCGACGCCTTCACCGAGGTACTGCTCACTGACTTCACTGCTGGGTACTGCGAACTTTCACTTACGGGTACTGCCACTGCAGCACCACTCATGGCAGCCCCTGATCACTGCGGGCCACCCGGTCCGGCCGTCAGCCCCGTCACCGTCCTGCAACCGCTCTGGCTTCGGGACTCCACGCCGCACCGTCCTGCGCACTGCATCTGCGTTACCGCTGCCCGGCAGTTCATGTCTGCCAGGCCTCATTCGATCTCGGTTACAAGAGAAACATAACCACGCCGCCAACCAAATGTCTACTCTGGCTGGCACAGATTTCCATGTGTTCGAAGGTGAAGTAATCCGCCTCGACCGGTCCATGGGTGGTTCGAGCAGCAGCTCCGAGGCTCAGTCCGGCGCTCACAGTGACCCAGCGCCGCGCAGCACGTCAGGCTGAGCGTTACATCGCCGACCACGCCGCGGCTGCCGTCGGCGGGCACCGGCCGGGACCGCGTCCCGCGAAGAACGCCACCGCCCGGGACGGACGCTTCCAGCCGTGAGCGGGTCGACGCCTCTACTGCCGCCTCAGTGCCTTGAGGAGGATCTGCTTCCTCGCGCTCGCCCAGCCGGTGGCATCGCCGCGCATGGGCCGCTTGCCCGAACCGGCACGGCCCCCGACTCGTGCAGGCCGTGGGCTGCCGAGACACGGGCGCACGGCAGCAGGTGCCGTCATGCACCGACTGCGGTCGTCAGTCCCCTTCAGGCAACCACTGTGGCTCTGCGGCAGTCAGCGCCTGAACCGTGGACGACTTCAGCTGTTTCGACCACCGAGCGACGGCGACGGGAACCCGCTGCACGCAGTGTGGGCCCGGCCGGCGTACCGGTCGGGCCCACACTGCTGGTCAGATGTCATCTCGTGCCTGTTCGCCCGTCAGACCGTCTCCGGGGTGTCGAGCAACGCTGCGGCGTGCTGCAGCGAGCCGGTCATGCCGACAGGCGCGGTCTTGGGGAGGGCGCGGCAGGTGAAGCCGAGCCGGGTCATGGCCCGGAGGACTTCGGCGGCGCTGAAGTCACGGCGGTCCTGGCGGGTGACGACCTGGCCGACCTGCTTGACGGGGTAGTGGCGGCGGCCGATGATCAACGATGCGCCGGTGACCGGTTCGGGCTTGATGCCCTTCATCGATTCCAGCACTCCGCCCTTGGTGAGCTCGAAGGGGAAGCGGGCGATGACGCAGCGCATGTGGCCTCACAGGGAGAAGGAAAACGGTCCGCCCACGGGCAAGGCGTTCAGCAGGAGAAGCCGGGGATGCCCGGGGCGCTGCCTTGCTCGTCCACGACTCGCAGAGCACCGAACCGACGGAGGCACATCCCGTGCTCGGCTTCGCCATGGTGGTCACGGTGAGGTGGACGATCCGTGGTCGCCGAGGATGTCGCGCAGGCGGACGCGGTCCGTGTAGGCGCCGCTGTCGCGGACGGCGGTGAGGTCGGTTCGGGTCACCAGGCCGATGCGCTGGTCGTCCTGGTCGCAGACGACCAGTCGGCCCGTGCGTGCGGCGGCCATGACGGCCAGCACGACCTCGACGCTCATGTCGTCACAGACCTGCGGTCCGGCCGCGTCCATGGCCTCCGCCTCCGTCCCGTGCACGGGGTCTGCGTCCGCCGAGCGGGGCTGCATCTGGATCAGCGTCAAAAGGTGCCTCCTGCGGAGATGGGTCGGCTTCCGGATCACGAAGGTTCTAGGACACCGCGTCGAGGACGGGCTGGCCTGCGCGGGCGCGCCGGGTCGCCGCCGCGGAAGGGCGGCGTCGGCCTCGAGGGGAGGCGCTGCGCTTGGGGCGTTCGACCACCGGTGCGGCGATGACGACCGGGATGCCGGACGGGGCCTTGGCGCCGGTGATCCGGCTCAGGGCCTCGCCTCCCGAGCGGATCTCGGTGGTCTGCGGCCGGATTCCGGCGTCGGACATGAGGCGGACCATGCCGCGGCGCTGGTTCGGTGTGACAAGCGTGACGACGCTGCCGGACTCGCCGGCGCGGGCGGTACGGCCGCCGCGGTGGAGGTAGTCCTTGTGGTCGGTCGGCGGGTCGACGTTGACGACGAGGTCGAGGTTGTCGACGTGGATACCGCGCGCCGCGACGTTGGTCGCCACCAGCACAGTGACGTGCCCTGCCTTGAACTGCGCCAGCGTGCGGGTGCGTTGCGGCTGCGACTTGCCGCCGTGCAGCGCGGCGGCGCGTACCCCGCTGCCGAGCAGGTCCTGGGTCAGCCGGTCGACTGCGTGCTTGGTGTCCAGGAACATGATCACGCGGCCGTCGCGGGCGGCGATCTCGGTCGTGGCGGCGTGCTTGTCAGCGCCGTGGACGTGCAGAACGTGGTGCTCCATCGTCGTGACCGCACCTGCCGACGGGTCGACCGAATGCACGACGGGGTCGGTCAGATAGCGGCGGACCAGCAGGTCGACGTTGCGGTCCAAGGTGGCGGAGAAGAGCATCCGCTGCCCCTCCGGACGCACCTGGTCGAGCAACGCGGTGACCTGCGGCATGAAACCCATGTCGGCCATCTGGTCGGCCTCGTCCAGCACCGTGATGCTCACGTGGTCCAACTTGCAGTCGCCACGGTCGATGAGGTCCTTGAGCCGTCCGGGCGTCGCGACGACGACCTCGGCCCCGCCGCGCAGCGCGCCGGCCTGCCGGCCGATCGACATCCCGCCCACCACCGTGGCCACCCGCAGCCGGACGGAACGGGCGTACGGGGTGAGCGCGTCGGTCACCTGCTGCGCCAGCTCACGCGTCGGAACGAGGATCAGCCCCAGCGGCCGGCGGGGCTCAGCACGCTGTCCAGCGGTACGGGCGAGCAGGGCGAGACCGAAGGCGAGGGTCTTGCCGGAGCCGGTGCGCCCGCGGCCCAGTACGTCACGACCCGCCAGGGAGTTCGGCAGCGTCGCGCCCTGGATCGGGAACGGTACGGTCACCCCCTGCCTGCCGAGTTCGGCCAGCAGGCGCTCGGGCATGTCGAGATCGGCGAAGCCCTCCACGGCGGGCAACGCGGGGGTGATCGTCCTGGGCGGCGCGAACTCACCTTGCATGGCGGCCGGCCGGCGGCCGTGACCACCGGAACGGGCAGGCCCACCCGAACGGCGCGGTGCCTGGGCACCCTTGCGACTGCCGCCCTTTCCGGCGTCGGCACTGCCGTGACGGGATCGGTCGAAGCGGTCGTTCGTGCGTGTGCGGTTCATGCGGAACCTTCCTCGATGTGGCACATATCAAGGAATTCCCGCAGCAATGAGCGACATGGAGAATCACAAGTATGAACCGGCGGCAAAGAAAACAGATCCGGACCGTCGAAAATATCCGGGGGCACAGGTGCTGAAACGGGTGACGCGATGGGGACGCAGGTCCGGGCGCCGGTTGCGGCGCAGCTCTTCAGGACGCTCCTGCATCACCGGCGAAGGAGCCGCGCGTGGTCAGACTGCGGATTCCTCCGAGCCGCCCCGCAGGTGGAACCGCCGCGGAAGATGCGTGCAGCTGGGGCCCGCACCCCGAAGGATGCGGGCCCCAGCTGCAGTCTGTGCGTCGACGTCAGGCCGGAACGATGTTCTCGGCCGTCGGGCCCTTCTGGCCCTGCGCGATGTCGAAGGTCACCTTCTGGCCTTCGAGCAGCTCACGAAAGCCCTGCGCGACAATGTTCGAGTAGTGGGCGAACACGTCGGGGCCGCCACCGTCCTGCTCGATGAAACCGAAGCCCTTTTCCGCGTTGAACCACTTCACGGTACCAGCAGCCATCTCATATCTCCTTTGGGGCAATACATCGGAATCCGCACTGCGCGGACGCCGTGTCGTCGCGATGATCACCCCGCCCGGAAATGACCGGAAATACATAAGCGCTCCCATCCGGAAGAACCGGTCTGGAGCACTTGAAGTTTCGGGAACCACAACTGCAACTGAGATCGACAGTAGCACACGGGAACAGCCCGTGCGCGTTATGCAATTCCGCTCTGTTCAGTGCGGCAAAAACTCTCACTACGCGGTCCGCCAAAGCCTCACCTCGCGAGCACAGATATTGTTCCACTCGGAGTGCCAAGTTTCAGGAAGAGCGCCCACGACTGAACGGATGTGACGGGGTTCATCCGACTCCACGGGCAGGCCCTGCGGACGACGCGGCGCCCTTGCGGCGCCTGGGCGCGTCAGCGGAAGTTTATCGTGGACACGACATAGACCACGGGGTGGTCAGGGTTGGAGAAGTCGACCGTGATGTTGTGGTCCGGCTTGTCACCGTGCTGCTTGAGCCGGAGGCCGGCCCATTTGCGGTCCGTGCCGAAGGTCCAGCGCACCGTGCGGGCCTGCTTCGGGCTCACGGTCACGTCGCCGTCCTTGAGGGCCGCGCGGCTCCGGCCGTACTGGGCGAGGAAGGTGTCCAGGCCGCCCTGGTTGGTGCGGAACTGCACGTAGAAGGAACTGGCCGCCCAGTTGTTGGTCTCCAGGTACGCCACCGGCGTCGAACCGGACGGGATCATCACCTCGTAGATGCGCCGCTGCACCTTGGTGGGCCACAGGTAGGTGAGGGTGGTGGCGGCCGCCTGTTCCTGCTTCTCCTCGCCGCTGTCGCGGCTCTGCTCCGCCGAGATGATCACATAGCCGATGGGCACCAGGATCAGCAGCGGGACGACCGTCCACTGAACCCAGCGCGGCGGCTTCCTCGGGGGCATGGCACTCACTTGCCGACAACCTTCGCGTAGCGCTCGTAGCGCTCGACCCGCCGCCGGTTGGCCCGCCGGAAGCGGCGCGCGACCAGCCGCGCCAGGTCCGCGGCGCCGACCATCCCGGCCTCGGGGCCGAGCTGCGCCTTGACGATACGCGCCTCCGGCCGGTAGCCGCGCCCGGTCAGATGGCGCCGGAAGGCGTCGCGGGCCGGAGCGATCAGCAGGTCGTCGGCCGCGCTGACGCCGCCGCCGATGACGAAGCAGGAAGGATCCAGGGCGGCGGCGAGGTTGGCGATGCCGACGCCCAGCCACTGGCCGATGTCCTGGAAGAGCTCGACGCACATCGCGTCACCCTCACGGGCGAGCTCCGTGATGAGCGGACCGGTGATCTCCTGCACCTGGCCGTCGACCCGGTCGATGATCCCGTACGCCACCGGGGACTCGGCGGCCGCCAGTTCGCGGGCCTCGCGCACCAGGGCGTTGCCCGAGCTGTACTGCTCCCAGCAGCCGCGGTTGCCGCAGGGGCAGCGGTGCCCGCCGGGCACCACCTGCATGTGGCCGAACTCGCCCGCGACGCCGTAGCGGCCCCGCTTGACCTGGCCGTCCTCCAGGATGGCGCCACCGATGCCGGTGCCGAGCGTGATCATGACGAGGTCGTTCTCGCCGCGGCCGGCGCCGAAGCGCCATTCCGCCCAGGCGGCGGTGTTCGCGTCGTTGTCCACCATGACGGGGACCCGCAGGCGCTCGGTGAGGCGGGCCTTCAGTGGCTCGTCACGCCAGGACAGATGGGGGGCGAAGAGCACCCGGGAGCGGTCCGCGTCGACCCAGCCGGCCGCGCCGATGCCGACGGCGTGCACGTCGTGTCGCTCGGACAGGTCGAGGACGAGCTCGGTGATGGTGTCCTCGACCACCTTCGGGCTCTTGCTCTTGTCCGGCGTCTCGGTGCGCAGCTTCTCCAGGATGTTGCCGTCCGCGTCCACGACGCCGGCCATCACCTTGGTGCCGCCGATGTCGATTCCGACGGTGGGGACACGGGGCGCGGTGAGGTGCGAGCGGCGCTCGCGGCGGCCCACCGTGCTCAGGAGTGTGGAGCTGCTGGAGGAGCGGGCGGCACCCCGGTACATGCTCATCGGTTCACCCCCGTGGATCCGATCCCGGACTCGGTCCCGAACTGCTGCTCGGTCGTCGCTCGCAAGGCTCGTCTCTCCGGGGTCGGGGGCGTTTCTCCGAGTGATTCTAAGTGCCGGGGATCTCGGGGGGTGTGGCCCCGGGCCCGCGGCGGGAACCGGACGGTGCGGGGCGGGCGGCCGGGGCCGCCCGTCCGCCGTCACTGTGCCGGGCGACGCAGCTCGTGGGCGAGGGTCTCGAGGTCCGTGCCGCCGGCCATCTCCCGGGTGAGCTCGTCCACCGTGATCGCGTCCCTGGTGTAGGTGCCGGTCATCGTGCCGCGGCGCAGCAGGACGAAGCGGTCGCCGACGAGGTGGGCGTGATGGGGGTTGTGCGTGATGAGGACCACGCCGAGCCCAGCGTCCCGCGCGGCGGCGACGTACTTGAGGACGACGCCGGACTGCCGGACGCCGAGCGCCGCCGTGGGCTCGTCGAGGATCAGCACCTTGGCCCCGAAGTGCACCGCCCGGGCGATGGCGACGCACTGCCGCTGCCCGCCCGACAGGGTGCCGATGGGCTGGTCCACGTCGCCCAGGTCGATGCCCATGTCGCGCAGTGCCGTACGCGTCGTCTCCCGCATCATGGCGACGTCCAGGCGCTTGAAGGGGCCGCGGCCCTTCCTCGGCTCGGAGCCGAGGAAGAAGTTCCGCCACACCGGCATCAGCGGGACGACGGCCAGGTCCTGGTAGACCGTGGCGATGCCATGGTCGAGCGCCTCGCGGGGGGACGCGTGGCGCACCGGCACACCGTCGATCTCGTAGCCGCCCCCGTCGTGCTGGTGCAGCCCAGCGATGATCTTGATCAGAGTGGACTTCCCGGCGCCGTTGTCACCGAGGACGCAGGTGATCTCCCCCGCGTGCACCTCCAGGGAGACGCCCTCCAGGGCGCGCACGTGCCCGTACGACTTGCTGACGTCGGTCAGCTTCACCAGGGCCGTCACTTCGCCGCCTCCGCCCGCTTGCGCACCCAGGCGTTCAGCAGCGTCGCCAGCAGCAGCATGGCGCCCAGGAAGAACTTGAACCAGTCCGGGTTCCACTCGGCGTACACGATGCCCTTGCTGGTCATGCCGAAGATGAACGCGCCGACCGCCGAGCCGATGGCCGAGCCGTAGCCACCGGTCATCAGGCAGCCGCCGATCACGGCGGCGATGATGTACAGGAACTCGTTGCCGATGCCCTCTCCCGACTGCACGACGTCGAAGGAGAACAGCAGGTGCTGCCCGGAGATCCACGCGCAGAAGGCGACGGCCATGTAGAGGCCCGTCTTCGTACGGGTGACGGGAACGCCGACCGCGCGGGCCGCGTCGGGGCCGCCGCCGGAGGCGAAGATCCAGTTTCCGGCCCGGGTGCGCAGCAGCACCCAGGTGGCGACGGCGACCAGGGCGACCCACCACAGGATGGTGACCTGGAGGTCGACGTCGCCGATGGTCAGGTGCGAGGCGAACAGTGCCCGCGCCGAAGGAAAGCCCTCCATGTCGGAGATCGACTTGGTGCTGACCGTGCCGTCGATGAGCTTGGTGAAGCCCA
Source organism: Actinacidiphila sp. bgisy160 (assembly GCF_057707815.1). Classification (NCBI taxonomy): domain Bacteria; kingdom Bacillati; phylum Actinomycetota; class Actinomycetes; order Kitasatosporales; family Streptomycetaceae; genus Actinacidiphila; species Actinacidiphila sp. bgisy160. The sequence goes on along the minus strand of NZ_JBYIQW010000036.1, from coordinate 53,223 downwards.
GGTTGAGCCCGGTGAGCATCAGGAAGGTGCCCAGCGTGATGATGAAGCTCGGCAGCTTCGTGCGGGCCAGCATGATGCCGTTGAAGAAGCCGAAGGCGAGGGTGACCAGCAGCGAGACGCCGACGCCGACCCAGACGTTCGCCGTCAACTGGTAGCTGAACATCGACGACACCAGGGCGGAGGACGTGACCAGCACGCCCGCCGACAGGTCGAACTCGCCGCCGATCATCAGCAGCGCCACCGGCACCGCCATGATCCCGATGGTGGACGCCGCGTACAGGACGGTGCCCAGGCTCGCCGGCCGCAGGAAGGAGTCCGCCGTCACGGAGAAGAAGACGAAGACGGCCACGGCGCCGACTGCCGCGCCCAGCTCGGGGCGGCTGAACAGGCGGTGCCCGAGCCGCCGCGGCGGCGCGAGGCTGTCCGCGGTCATCGGGTGCCCCGCTTCGCGTAGTCCTTCAGCGCGGCCGCGTCGTCCTTGGTGACGATCTGCGGGCCGGTGAGCACGGGCTTGCCGCCGCCGAGCACGTCGGCGTTGTAGCGGTGGAGCCACAGCAGGTCGACGGCCTCGTAGCCCTGCAGGTACGGCTGCTGGTCGACGGCGAAGCCGATGGTGCCGGCCTCCAGCGCACTCGCGACCTGGCCGTTGAGGTCGAAGGTGTCGACCTCGGCCTGGCTGCCCGCCTGCTCCTTCGCCTTGGCGGCGGTGGCGGCGTAGGGCGCGCCGAGGGTCACGACGGCGTCGATGGAGCGGTTGGCGGCCAGCTTGGCCTGGAGGGCGGACTGGACGTCGGGCATGTTGGTGCCGTTGACGTAGAGGTTCTCCGTCGTGCCCTTGAAGGTGTTCTTCACGCCCGCGCAGCGCTGCTCGTGGCCGACGTTGCCCTGCTCGTGGAGCACACACAGGGTGTGCTTCTTGCCGCGCGCCGTGAGTTCGTCGCCGACGGCCTCGCCGGCGATGGTCTCGTCCTGGCCGATGTGCGCCAGGGCGCCGTACTCCTCGGACTGGGCGGACCCGGAGTTGATGGTGATGACCGGGATGCCCGCCTTCTCCGCCTTCAGGACGACGTCCTTCATGGCCTCGGGCTTGGCGAGCGTGACGACCAGGCCGTCGACCTTCTGATCGATGGCCGTCTGCACCAGCTGCGCCTGGTCCTTGCCCTGGTCGCTGTTGGAGTACAGGAACTTGATGTTGTCCTTGGCGGCAGCCTGCCGGGCGCCCTTCTGGACGATGTCCCAGAAGCTGTCGCCGGCGCCGGCGTGGGTGACCATGGCGACCGTCCACCTCGGTGTGTCGACGGCCGAACCGTTGGCCTGCGCCTCCTTGGCCCGCTGCTCCGCTCGCAGGCCCCCGGTGCTGCTGCAGCCCGCCAGCGCCACACCGATGACCACTGTCAGTAGCGCACCGAGCGCACGCTTTCCCCTGGTCGCGCTCTCCACGTCGTGCCTTTCCCTGCAGGTCTTGGAACCGACCAAGTATCCGTCACAGGGTGCGATGCTTGCGGAAGGGGGGGTTCCGTAGCCGTTCAGGCCCGTACGAGCAGCTGGAACTCGAAGGCGTAGCGGGAGGCGCGGTAGATGTGCGTGCCGTACTCGACGGCCCGTCCCGTGTCGTCGTAGGTCGTCCGGCTCATGGTGAGCAGGGCGGCCCCGGGGTCCTCGGCGAGCAGTTCGCCCTCCGCCTCGGTGGCGCAGCGGGCGCCGACCGACTGACGGGCGCTGTGCAGGGTGATCCCGGCGGCGCGCATCATGCGGTACAGGCCGGTGGACTCGAGCTTGGCGTTGTCCAGGGAGAGCAGTCCCGGCGGCAGATAGTTGCACATGTGGGCCATCGGCTCGCCGTGGGTGAAGCGCAGGCGTTGCAGGACGACGACGTCGCTGCCCTCGGCGATGCCCAGCGCGGCGGCGACCTGGGCGGAGGCCGGCTCGGTCTCGTTGCGCAGCACCCGGGTGGCGGGGCTCTGCCCGGCGGCCTGGAGGTCGTCGAAGAGGCTGCTCAGCTCCAGGGGCCGCTTGACCTGGCTGTGCACGACCTGGGTGCCCACACCGCGACGGCGCACCAGCAGCCCCTTGTCCACGAGGGACTGGATGGCCTGCCGGACGGTCGGCCGGGAGAGCCCGAGCCGTCCGGCGAGTTCGATCTCGTTGCCCAGGAGGCTGCCGGGGGCGAGCCTGCCGTGCTCGATGGCACCCTCCAGCTGCTGGGCGAGCTGGTAGTACAGCGGCACCGGGCTGGAGCGGTCCACCTCGAACTCGAGCGGCGCGGACTCTGCTTTGGACACAGGGGGAGCGTATCCGCCGGTCTCGATCTCAGGAAACTCTGACATCACATTGTCCGAACATTTGGGTCCATGACTTCTCGAGGGCCCGCGGACGGGCCGGTGCGGTCGATGGTGCCGGGTTCCGGGAGCGGGATACGAGGAGCCTCCTCACAGGTGGCGGCGGCGGTCGCCCAGGTGCCGCTCGTAGGACTTACGGGCCTCGACGGCCGCCTCTCGGGAGGCGGTCTCGGCAACCGGAACGTCCCACCAGGCCTGGGCGGCGGGGGCCGTCGGCGTGGGGTCGGTCTCCACGTACACACAGGTCGGACGCTCGGAGGTACGGGCGGCGGCCAGCGCCTCGCGCAGCCCGCGCACCGTTTCGGCGCGCAGCACGTCCATCCCGAGGCTGGCGGCGTTGGCGGCGAGGTCCACCGGGAGCGGGTCGCCGGTGAAGGAGCCGTCGGCGGCCCGGTAGCGGTAGGCGGTGCCGAAGCGCTCGCCGCCGACCTCGGAGGACAGGCCGCCGATGGAGGCGTAACCGTGGTTCTGGATCAGGAGGAGGTTGACCTTCACGCCCTCCTGGACGGCGGTCACGATCTCCGTCGGCATCATCAAGTAGGTGCCGTCCCCGACGAGCGCCCACACGGGCCGGTCGGGCGCCGCCATCCGCACGCCGATGGAGGCCGGGATCTCGTATCCCATGCAGGAGTAGCCGTACTCCAGGTGGTACTGGCGCGGGGAGCGGGCGCGCCACAGCTTGTGCAGGTCACCAGGGAGGGAGCCGGCGGCGTTGATGACCACGTCGTCGTCGCCGACCACCGAGTCGAGCGCGCCCAGCACCTGGGTCTGAGTGGGGCGCTCCGCGTCGTCCGCGGCGTACGCGGCCTCGACGACGCGCTCCCAGCGCTCCTTGCCGGCGCGGTACTCGGCCTCGTACTCCGCGGCGACGCGGTGTCCCGCCACGGCCTGGGCGAGGGCTTCGAGGCTCGCGCGGGCGTCGCCTACCAGGGTGCGGGCGCCGAACTTGTGGGCGTCGAAGCCGGTGATGTTGAGGTTGAGGAAACGCACCCCGGGGGCGGCGAAAAGCGTGGAGGAGGCGGTGGTGAAGTCGGTGTAGCGGGTGCCCACGCCGATGACCAGGTCGGCGGTCCGCGCGATGTCGTCGGCGACGGCGGTGCCGGTGTGGCCGACGCCACCGAGGTCGGCCGGGTGGTCGTGGCGCAGCGAGCCCTTGCCTGCCTGGGTGGAGGCCACGGGAATGCCGGTCGCCTCGGCCAGTGCGCGGAGGGCGGGCTCGGCCTCGCTGTGGTGGACGCCGCCGCCCGCGATGATCACCGGGCGCCGCGCGGCACGCACCGCGTCGGCGGCGGCGGCGAGTTCGGCGGCCTCGGGAGCCGGGCGGCGTACGTGCCACACGCGTTCGGTGAAGAACTCCTCCGGCCAGTCGCACGCCTCGGCCTGGACGTCCTGGGGCAGGGCGAGCGTGACGGCGCCGGTCTCGGCCGGGTCGGCGAGCACCCGCATCGCCTGGAGCGCGGACGGGATCAGTGCCTCGGGCCGGGTGACCCGGTCGAACCAGCGGGAGACCGGGCGCAGCGCGTCGTTGACGGTGACGTCGCCGTACTGGCTGTGCTCCAGCTGCTGGAGCACCGGGTCGGGCACGCGGTTGGCGAAGGAGTCGCCGGGGAGCAGCAGCACCGGCAGCCGGTTGACGGTCGCGAGCGCGGCGCCGGTCACGAGGTTGGTGGCGCCGGGGCCGATGGAGGTGGTGACGGCCTGTGCGGACAGCCGGTTGAGCTGGCGGGCGTACCCGACCGCGGCGTGCACCATGGCCTGCTCGTTGCGGCCCTGGTGGTAGGGCATCTCCCGCCGGTACTCCACCAGCGCCTGGCCGATGCCGGCGACGTTGCCGTGGCCGAAGATGCCCCACGTCCCGGCGACGAGACGGCGGCGGACCCCGTCGCGCTCGGTGTACTGCGCGGACAGGAACCGCACCAGCGCCTGGGCGACCGTGAGGCGGCGTACGGACTGGCTGCTCATCAGGACCTCGCGGGGGCTTCGTCGGTGGCGGCGGGGGCGGTGTACAGGGGCAGGCGCGGGTCGACCGGCTGGTCCGGCCAGGTGTCGCGGACCCAGGCGTGGTCGGGGTGGTCGCGGATCAGCCAGGCACGCTCTGGCCCCGGGCCCGCCATGACGTTGAGGTAGTACATGTCGTGGCCGGGGACGGCCATCGAGGGGCCGTGCCAGCCGTCGGGGATGAGGACGACGTCGCCTTGCCGGACCTCGGCGAGGACGTCGGTGTTGCGGCCGTTGCCGGAGGGCGAGACGCGCTGGTAGCCGATGCCCTCCTTGCCGTGCGCCGCGGCGATCTCGAAGTAGTAGATCTCCTCGAGGCGCGACTCGCCCTCGCGGTCCTCGTCGTGCTTGTGCGGCGGGAAGGACGACCAGTTGCCCGCCGGGGTGAGCACCTCGACCGCGATCAGGCGGTCGCACTCGAAGACCCCGGCGGCGCCGAAGTTGTTGACCTGACGGCTGCAGTTGCCGCTGCCCCGCAGCTCGACGGGAACGGCGGAGGCCGGTCCGTACCGCGCGGCCAGCCGCCGTTCGCAGCGGGCACCGGTCAGGGCGAAGCGACCGCCAAAGGCGCTGGTGACAGTGACGGATTCGTCGCGCGGGACGTACGCGAAGTCGCTGACCCCCGCGAACACGCTCTCGCGCCCGGCGAGCCGGAACGTCAGGCCCGCGGCGGAGACCTCGCAGCCGCCGGCCAGCGGGAGCACGATCCACTCGCTGTCGCCCGCGGCGAACTCGTGCCGTCCGCCGGGCGGCAGTTCCAGGATCCGCAGGGAGGAGTGGTCCCAGCCGGCCCGTCCGGGGTCGACGTCGACGGCGTACGGGCCGGCGGCGGCCTTCCCTGCGGCCAGGTGGTTCTCGGTGCTGGTCATGGCGTGAGCCTCGCACTTCTCGCGGTTCGACCGGGACTTCACAGCAGCCCGACGGCGGTGTCGACGGCGGTCTCCACGCTGCCCTCGGCGGGATAGAGCAGGGTGCGGCCGACGACCAGCCCCTGGACGGTGGGCAGGCGCAGCGCCTTGCGCCACTTCTCGTAGACCGCCTCCTGTTCCCCGCCCACCTCTCCCCCGAGCAGGACGGCCGGGAGGGTGGAGGTCTCCATGACGGTGGCCATGTCGTCGACGTCCTCGGTGACGGGCACCTTGAGCCAGGTGTAGGCGGAGGTCCCGGCGAGCCCGGAGGCGATGGCGATGGACTTGGTGACGGCCTCCGCGCTGAGGTCGTTGCGCACCCTGCCGTCGACGCGGCGGGATATGAAGGGCTCGACGAAGACCGGAAGCCGGCGCTCGGCCATCTCGTCGATGGTGCGGGCGGTGGCGACCATGGTGCTCAGCGAGCCGCTGTCCTCGTAGCTGATGCGCAGCAGCAGCTTGCCCGCGTCGAAGCCGAGCCGGGCTATGTCCTGGGCGCGGTGGCCGGTGAAGCGGTCGTCGAGCTCGAAGGAGGCGCCGGCCAGACCGCCGCGGTTCATGGACCCCATGACGACCTTGCCCTCGAGCGCGCCGAGCAGCAGCAGGTCCTCCAGGATGTCCGCGGTGCCGAGGACCCCGTCCACTCCGGGGCGGGAGAGCGCGGTGCACAGCCGCTCCAGCAGGTCGACGCGGTTGGCCATGGCGAACTCGCGGTCACCCACGGCGAAGGCGCCCCGCGCGGGGTGGTCCGCGGCGACGATCATCAGCCGGCCGCTGTCACCGACGAGCGGGCGGCGGGCGCGGCGCGCGGCGGCCTCGGCGATCGCCTCGGGGTGGTGGGTCCGCACCTTCACCAGGTCGGAGATGCTGATGCTCAAGAGGAGCTCGCTTTCGGGCAGAGGACGGACCGTCAGCCGCGGCCGAGGAGGTCCCGGACCTCCGACGCGGTGGGCATCGCGGAGGAGCAGGCGAGACGGGAGGCCACGATCGCGCCGGCGGCGTTGGCGTGGCGCATGATCCGCTCCAGGTCCCAGCCGGCGAGCAGACCGTGGCAGAGGGAGCCGCCGAAGGCGTCACCCGCGCCGAGTCCGTTGACCACCTCGACGGGAACCGGCGGGACCTCGGCGGTGGTGCCGTCGCGGTGGACGGCCAGGACGCCCTTGGGGCCCTGCTTGACGACGGCCAGTTCGACGCCCGCGGCGAGCAGCGCCTCGGCGGCTGCGCGCGGTTCACGTACCCCGGTGGCGATCTCGCACTCGTCGAGGTTGCCGACGGCGACGGTGGCCGAGGCCAGCGCCCGTGCGTAGTAGGGGCGGGCCTCGAAGGGGTCCTTCCAGAACATGGGGCGCCAGTCGAGGTCGAAGACGGTGGTGCCGCGCCGCGCCCTGGCCTCGAGCGCCACCAGGGTGGCGGTGCGGCTGGGCTCCGCGCACAGGCCGGTCCCGGTCATCCAGAAGATGCGGGCGCTCCGGATCGCCTCGAGGTCCAGCTCGTCGGCGTGGATCTCCAGGTCGGGGGCCTTGGGGAGCCGGTAGAAGTAGAGCGGGAAGTCGTCCGGAGGGAAGATCTCGCAGAAGGTGACCGGCGTCGGGTACGCGGCGACCGGGGTGACGTAGCGGTCGTCGACCCCGAACTCCTTGAGCGCCTGGTGGCAGTAGCTGCCGAAGGGGTCGTCGCCGGTGCGGGTGATGACCGCGGTGCCGCGGCCGAGGCGGGCCGCGGCGACGGCCACGTTGGTGGCGGAGCCGCCGAGGAACTTGCCGAACGTCTCGACCTGGGGCAGCGGCACACCGGTCTGCAGGGGGTAGAGGTCCACCCCGATCCGGCCCATCGTGATCAGGTCGTACGGCTCGGTCATGGGCGTGACTCCTCGTCGTGCGTCACCGGGGGCCGCTCTGCGGCCCTGTCAGGTCTAGCCCGCCCGGTCGCGCGATGTCAACGCTATGTCCTTACATACGAACGTACCGCCCCGCCCAGAGCCCGGCTCGTTACCTTGTCGTTACGTAGATATGAATTGATGTCTTGACAAAGTCTTGACAGGGACCCCCGGGAGGGGTTTGCTCCCGTGCAGCACCCGGCCATGTGAACACGTCCGTCCCCTTCTCCCTCCCACCGCAGTGAGGTGCAGGAACATGGAACGCTCTCGCAGAAACCCTCGGATCTTCGCCGTCGCCGCGCTCTCCACCGCCGCGGTCCTCCTCGCAGCCGGCTGTTCCAGCAGCTCAGGCGGGAAGAAGGCCGAGGAGTCGGCGGACACCGCCGCCGCGGGCAAGGCCGGTACACCGCAGATGAAGATCGCGATGGTCACCCACGCTCCCCCCGGCGACACCTTCTGGGACCTGATCCGCAAGGGCGCCGAGGCCGCCGCCGCCAAGGACAACGTGAAGCTGGTCTACTCCAACGACCCCAACGCCGCCACCCAGGCCAACCTGATCCAGAACGCGATCGACCAGAAGGTCGACGGGATAGCCGTCACCCTGGCCAAGCCGGACGCCATGAAGGACGCCGTCGCCAAGGCCGAGGCCGCGGGCATCCCGGTGGTCGGCTTCAACGCGGGTCTGGACGACTGGAAGGACCAGGGGCTGCTGGAGTACTTCGGGCAGGACGAGAGCGTCGCCGGCGAGGCACTGGGGAACAAGCTCAACGACCTGGGTGCCAAGCACAACATCTGCGTGATCCACGAACAGGGCCACGTCGCCCTGGAGGCCCGCTGCGCCGGCGTGAAGAAGACGTTCAAGGGGAAGACCGAGAACCTCTACGTCAACGGCACGGACATGCCGTCGGTGAAGTCCACGATCACGGCGAAGCTCAAGCAGGACTCCGGCATCGACTATGTCGTCACCCTGGGCGCGCCCTTCGCGCTCACGGCCGTCCAGTCGGTCGCGGACGCCGGCAGCAAGGCCGAGGTCGGCACGTTCGACCTCAACAAGGACCTGGTCAAGGCCGTCCAGGACGGTGGGGTGCAGTTCGCCGTCGACCAGCAGCCGTACCTGCAGGGCTATCTCTCCGTCGACTCCCTGTGGCTGTACAAGACCAACGGCAACGTCAGCGGCGGCGGAGTGGCCCCGATCCTGACCGGTCCGGCCTTCGTCGACAAGGACAACGTGGAGTCCGTGGCCTCGTTCGCCGCGAAGGGCACCCGGTGATCCCAGTGTCCCAGGCAGCCGCCCCCGCGGCGTCCCCCTCACCACCTGCGGCACCGGCGTCCGAGGCGGACGGCCGCACCGCCGAGCGCTCGCTCCTGCGCAGGACACTGGCCCGCCCGGAGATCGGGGCGCTCATCGCCGCCGTCGCGGTGTACCTCTTCTTCTTCGCGGTGGCGCCGTCCTTCCGCGAGGCGGGCTCGCTGGCGACCGTGCTCTACCAGGCGTCGGTCATGGGCATCATGGCGCTGCCCGTGGCCCTGCTGATGATCGGCGGCGAGTTCGACCTCTCGGCCGGCGTCGCGGTCACCGCGTCGGCCCTGACCGCGAGCATGTTCAGTTTCCAGCTGAGCATGAACGTGTGGACCGGTGTGGCCGTCGCCCTGGTGGTGTCCCTGGGCATCGGGGCGCTCAACGGCTACATGCTGGTGAAGACCGGACTGCCCAGCTTCCTCATCACCCTGGCCACCTTCCTGATGCTGCAGGGCCTCAACCTGGCGGTCACCAAGATCTTCACCGGCAACGTCGCGACCGACTCCATCAGCGACATGGACGGCTTCGACCAGGCCCGTGCGCTGTTCGCCTCGGAGATCGGCATCGGCGGGGTCCGGCTCAAGGTGACCGTGCTGTGGTGGCTCGGCTTCGCGGCCCTGGCCACCTGGGTGCTGCTGCGCACCAGGTTCGGCAACTGGACCTTCGCGGTCGGCGGCAACAAGGACAGCGCGCGGGCGGTCGGCGTTCCGGTGGCTTTCACCAAGATCGCGCTGTTCATGGCCGTGGGCCTCGGTGCCTGGTTCACCGGCATGCACCTGCTGTTCTCGTTCAACGCGGTGCAGTCCGGCGAGGGTGTCGGCAACGAGTTCCTGTACATCATCGCGGCGGTCATCGGCGGCTGCCTGCTCACCGGCGGCTACGGTTCGGCGATCGGCTCGGTGATCGGCGCCTTCATCTTCGGGATGGTCTCGCAGGGCATCGTGTACGCCAACTGGAACCCCGACTGGTTCAAGTTCTTCCTCGGCGTGATGCTGCTGATCGCGACCCTCGTCAATCTGTGGGTCCGCCGCACGGCGACCCGGAGGTGAGCCCGATGACCACCGCCACCACCACCCCCGGCGGCACCACCGCCGTCCCCGAGCCCGTCGTCGAACTCGACCGGGTGGGCAAGAGCTACGGCAACGTCCGCGCCCTGCACGGGGTCGGCCTGGCCGTCCGCCCTGGGCAGGTCAGCTGCGTCCTCGGCGACAACGGCGCGGGCAAGTCCACCCTGATCAAGATCATCTCTGGGCTGCACCAGCACACCGAGGGCGAGTTCCGCATCGACGGCACACCCGTACGGCTGAACACCCCGCGGGAGGCCCTGGACCGCGGTATCGCCGCCGTCTACCAGGACCTGGCGACCGTTCCGCTGATGCCGGTCTGGCGGAACTTCTTCCTGGGCTCCGAGCTGACCCGCGGGCCCTGGCCCGTACGCCGCCTGGACATCGCCCGGATGAAACGGACCGCGGACGAGGAACTGCGGGCGATGGGCATCGTCCTGGACGACCTGGAACAGCCCATCGGCACCCTCTCCGGCGGCCAGCGGCAGTCCGTGGCCATCGCCCGCGCGGTCCACTTCGGCGCGCGGGTGCTGATCCTGGACGAGCCGACCGCGGCGCTGGGCGTCAAGCAGTCGGGAGTCGTCCTGAAGTACATCGCGGCCGCGCGCGACCGGGGTCTGGGCGTCGTCTTCATCACCCACAATCCGCACCACGCGTTCATGGTGGGTGACCACTTCTCGGTGCTGCGGCTGGGCACCCTGGAGCTGAGCGCGGGCCGGGAGGAGGTCTCCCTGGAGGAGCTCACCCACCACATGGCCGGCGGCGCAGAGCTGGCCGCGCTCAAGCACGAACTGGCCCAGGTCCGCGGTGTCGACGTGGAGGAACTGCCCGAACCAAACGGCCCGGGCGAAGGCTGCCCCGCCTCATGAGGGCCGGCCCTGCCCCCACTCTGACATGACGTCCGTATGTCAGGACCAACTCTTGACGGCTGCCCGGCCGGACGGCGAAGCTTCCAGCGGGACCACGGAGCTTCGCGGGCATCCGTACCACCGCCCTGACGGGCCGCCCTACCGAACCACGACCGGTCCGCGGCGACCGGTGAGAGGAGCCCTCCTCATGACTGCCCCCTCCCCCGTTCTGGACCGGATCCGGATCGGCTCCGCGCCCGACTCCTGGGGTGTCTGGTTCCCCGACGACCCTCAACAGGTGCCCTGGCAGCGGTTCCTCGACGAGGTCTCCCAGTCCGGCTACGAGTGGATCGAGCTCGGCCCGCACGGCTACCTGCCGACCGACCCGGCCCGGCTCACCGAGGAGACCGCGCGCCGGGGTCTGAAGGTCTCCGCGGGCACCGTCTTCACCTCCCTGCACCGCGGCCCGTCGGTGTGGGACGCCACCTGGGAGCACGTCGGCCAGGTCGCCGCGCTCGCCCAGGCGATGGACGCCCGGCATCTGGTGGTCATCCCGTCCTTCTGGCGCGACGACAAGACCGCCGAGATCATCGAGCCGCGCGAACTCACCGCCGAGCAGTGGGGGCACCTCGCCACCGGCATGGAGCGGCTGGGCCGCCAGGTCCGTGACACGTACGGCCTGGACATCGTGGTCCACCCGCACGCCGACACCCACATCGACACCGAGGAGCACGTCGAGCGCTTCCTCGACGCCACCGACCCCGCACTCGTCAGCCTCTGCCTGGACACCGGCCACTACGCCTACTGCGGCGGCGACAGCGTAAAGCTCATCGAGACCTACGGCGAGCGGATCGGCTACCTGCACCTGAAGCAGGTCGACCCGGAGATCCTCGCCGACGTCGTCAAGAAAGCGATCCCCTTCGGCCCGGCCGTGCAGCGCGGGGTCATGTGCGAGCCGCCCGCCGGGGTGCCCGCCCTGGAGCCGGTGCTGGCCGCGGCGCAGGGCCTGGGCGTCGACCTGTTCGCCATCGTCGAGCAGGACATGTACCCCTGCGAGCCGGAGCGGCCGCTGCCCATCGCGCAGCGCACCCGGAAGTTCCTACGCTCCTGCGGTGCCTGACGCACCGCCCACGAAAGGGAAGACACGCATCATGACGCAGCACGGACCGCTCGGGGTCGCCGTCATCGGGACCGGCAAGATGGGTGCCGACCACGTACGCCGTATCAACGACGTCGTCAGCGGCGCCCGGGTGACCGCCGTCGCCGACGTCGACGCCGAGCGGGTGAAGGCGGTCGCCGACGGCGTCGAGGGCTGCACCGCGTACACCGATCCGGCGGCGGCGATGGCCGCGGCCGACGTGGACGCCGTCCTCATCGCCTCCCCCGGCCCCGCCCACGAGGCGGCGCTGCTCACCGCCTTCGAGCACGACCTGCCGGTGCTGTGCGAGAAGCCGCTCACGCCGGACGCGGCCTCCGCGCTGCGCGTGATGGAGGCCGAGCAGCGACTGGGGCACCGGCGGGTGCAGGTCGGCTTCATGCGGCGCTACGACGCGGAGTACGTGAAGCTCAAGGCCCTGCTGGACAGCGGTGAGCTGGGCCGGACGCTGATGCTGCACAACAGGCACCGCAACGCGAGCATCCCGCCCGGCTTCACCAACGCCAACCTCGTCAACGACTCGCTCGTGCACGAGATGGACGTGACCCGCTGGCTGCTCGGCCAGGAGATCACCGCCGTCACCGTGCTCCGCCCGCGTCCGTCGGCGAACGCGCCGCAGGGCCTGGACGACCCGCAGTTCGTGGTGTTCGAGACCGACGGCGGGGCGGTCGTCGACGTCGAGGTCTTCCTCAACTGCGGCTTCGGCTACCAGGTGCAGGCCGAGGCGGTCTGCGAGCGCGGCAGCGCCCGCATCGGCGACGCGCACGACCTGCTCGTCAACGCCGCGGGCCGCTGGGGCGGCACGATCGCCCAGGACTTCGTGGAGCGCTTCGCCGACGCCTACGACCGTGAGGTCCAGGCATGGGTCGACGCCACCCGGCGCGGCGAGGTCACCGGCCCCAGCGTCTGGGACGGCTACGCCGCGGCAGCCGTCTGCGAGGCGGGAGTCCGCTCGCAGGAGGCGGGCGGACGCGTCGAGGTCGAGCTGGTCGGCCGCCCGGCGTTCTACCGCTGAGGGACGCACGTCCCCGGTCACCCCGGATCCGGCGCGGGCGGGGCGGTTACTCCCTGGCCGTCTCGCCCGCGCCTTCACCGCACCCGTGAGAAAGGCACCCCGTACATGCGCGTTGTCCTCTTCGGCGTCGGGCGCCTCGGTTCCTTCCACGCGGCCACCCTGCACGCCCACCCCGAGGTCTCGGAGCTGGTCCTCGCGGACGCCGACGCCGCGCGGGCCGCCGAGGCCGCCGCGCGGCTCGGTGCCGGGGCACGGGCGGCGGCCTCGGTCGACGCGGCGTTCACGGACGGCGCGGACGCGGTCGTCATCGCCTCGACGACCTCCGCCCACGCCGGGCTGATCTCGCGCGCCGTGCGGGCCGGGCTCCCCGCGTACTGCGAGAAGCCCGTCGCCCTCGACCTGGAGTCGACGGTCACCGCCCTGCGGGAGGTCGAGGAGGCCGGCACCGTCCTCCAGATGGGCTTCCAGCGCCGCTTCGACCCCGGCTACCGCGCCGCCCGCGAGGCCGTGCGGGCCGGCCGGCTCGGACGGCTGCACACCGTACGGGCCCTGACCTCCGACATGGCGCCCCCGCCGCCGGAGTTCGTCCCCCTGTCGGGCGGCCTGTACCGGGACTGCCTGATCCACGACTTCGACGCGGTGCGTTGGGTGACCGGCCGTGAGGTCACCGAGGTGTATGCCATGGGCGCCAACGGCGGGGCCGGATTCTTCCGCGAGGCGGGCGACGTGGACACCGCGGCGGCCCTGCTCACCCTCGACGACGGCACCCTCGCGACCGCCACCTCCACCCGCTACAACGGCGCCGGTTACGACATCCGCATGGAACTCGCCGGATCGCTGGACCAGATCGCGGTCGGCGTCGGCCCCCGTACGCCGGTCACGTCGGTGGAACCGGGCGCGGCGCCCGGCGTGCCGGACCCGTGGACCGGGTTCGTGGACCGCTTCGGGGACGCGTACCGTGCGGAGATCGACGCCTTCCTGCGGGTGGTGTCGGGCCGGTCGCAGAACCCCTGCGACGGGCGCGAGGCTCTCGACGCGCTGCTCGTGGCGGAGGCGTGCGAGGTCTCCCGCAGGGAGCGGCGGCCGGTCACGATCGCCGAGATGGCCGAGGTCGCGGAGCGCGCCGCGAAGCGCGCGGAGTGACCTCACGGGGCGACGCGGGCACGTCACCCCCGCGGTCCGCCCCGGGTGGCGTGAACAGGTACGCCGGTGCTTCCTGGGATGAGTCGGTCCGGGCTGTCCACGAGGAAGGACCTTTCATGGCGATGAAGGTCCAGGCGCTGCGCACGCCCCGAGCGGCGGGACTGGCGGGAATCGCGTTCGCGGTGCTGATCGGCGCCGCCATCGTCCTGGTCCGGGCCTCCATCCCCAGCGGTGAGGGCGCGCTGACCGGCTCGTCCCTCACCGTCTCCTCGCGCGGCGGGGTGCAGACGGCGCTGGCCCTCATCCCCTTCGCCGGCATCTTCTTCCTGTGGTTCATCGGCGCGGTGCGCGCGCACGTCGGCCCGGGCGAGGACAAGTTCCTCTCGACGGTGTTCCTCGGCAGCGGCCTGGTGTTCGTCGCGACGCTCTTCGGCGCCGCCGCCGCGGCCGGCAGCCTGCTGGCCACGACGGAGGTCGCCTCGCCCGGCACGCCCAGGGCCGAACTGTCCTACTTCGGGCAGCACCTCACCTACAGCCTGCTGACGACGTACTCGATGCGGATGGCCGCGGTGTTCGTGCTGTCGGCCTCCACCGTCGCCCTGCTGCTGGGGTCGTTCCCGCGCTGGCTGGTGCTGCTGGGCTACCTCGTGGGTGTCACCCTGCTGTTCGTGGTGCCGAACGTGCGGTTGGCCGAACTGGTCTTTCCCCTGTGGGCGCTGGTCGTCAGCCTCCACATCGTGGTGGCGAGCTTCCGTTCCCGGCCGGCGGGACCGGAGACCACCTGAGCGGTCGCGGTCAGGCCGTCAGGCGGTCGTGCGGCGCAGCAGCAGCGTGACGAAGCCGAACGTGCCGCGGTAGCCGTGCAGCCACTCGGCACGGTGGACGGCGGCGGCTTCGAGGGCGGCGCCGCTGTCGGGGTCGGCGGGGTGGTCCAAGGCCCATTCGGCGAGCGAGCCGGTCCAGGACCACTCGTATTCGTCCCACTCCCGGATGGAGCTGACGTGGGCCAGGACCGGGGTCCAGCCGTCCGCGACGATCCGGTCCACGGTGCTCGCCAGGTCCTCGTACTCCCCCAGCACGTCGACGAGTTCCGGGGTCGGTTCGCGCTCCCAGAAGCCGTCGCCGACGAGCACGGTGCCCCCGGGAGCGAGGTGGGCGCGGGCCGCGGCGAGGGTCGGCAGGAGGCCTCCGAAGGCGTGCGCGGCGCCGACGCTGAGGACGACGTCGAATGGGTGCGGCGAGGTGAAGTCGCCCGCGTCGCGTTCGTGGAGCGTCAGCCGGTCGCCGACGCCGAGCGCGGCGGCCTCGTGGGCCGCCTTCTCCAGCGCCCCGGTGTCCAGGTCGACGCCGTCCGCGGTGACGCCCGGGTGGTCGCCCAGGGCCCGCAGAAGCCAGGCACCCTCCCCGCAGCCGAGGTCGAGGACGCGTTCGTCGCCACGGCGCAGCGACCTGCCGAGCAGACGGCGAACGGTGGCGTCGTCGAGCGGTGCGGCGACGGGGTGGTGGGTGTGCGCGATGCGCGAGATACGGCGTCGGTCCATGCGCGCAGCTTCGCAGGGCCGGCGGTTCACCGCATCCGGTTAATTCGGCGCGGGCGTGCAACACGAACCGCGGCGGTGGCGGTTTCCCGGTGAGAAGGGCCGTCAGGGAGCACGGCCATCGCGGCCTCGGGGCCGTCACGGAGAGAGGACGACCGGCATGGACAGGAAGATCGTCACGACGGCGGGCCGGTGCGCTCAGCCGCCACTACATGCCCCACTCCTCGCGGAGCGCGCCGAACACCTCGTGGAATTCGGGGAAGGTCTTCTTCACACAGCCGGGCTCGTCGAAGGTCACCCCCTCCGTGCGGAGCGCGGCGACGGCGAAGCTCATCGCGATGCGGTGGTCGCCGTGGCAGGCGATCTCGACCGGGGCGGCTCGCGTCGAGGTCGAGCGCGCCGCCCTCGATGCCGTCCGCGGTGACGGTCAGCGGCAGGTGGCCCTCCGCCTCCTCGTGGCGCAGGTCGACACCGAGCGTCCGCAGGGCGGTGGTGAGCGGGGCGACGGGACGCCGGCGCATCTGGGCGGAGGCGTCGAAGCGGTAGGATCCGTGCCCGGCCGCGGCGAGCGCGGGCAGGAAGCGGGCCGCGGTGGCGGCGTCGCGGCAGTGGAGGTCGGCCTCGGGGACCGCGGGCCCGGCGGGGCGTCCTTCGACGCGCCACACGTCCGGACCGCGGTCCACGCGGTAGCCGAGCCTGAGCAGGCCCTCGGCGAAGCCGTCGGTGTCGTCGGAGAGCAGCGGCCGCCGCAGTGTGGTCGTCCCCTCGGCCGCCGCCGCCAGGAACAGCGCCCGGGCGGTGACGGACTTCGAACCGGGGACGGCGACGACGGTCACGGTGCTCTCCTGTGCTGCCTGACGTTCGGGAACGCCCTGGTGAGGGGCACCGTCATTCTAGGCGCCGGGGGTACCGGGGCCGGTGGGCGCGAAGCGCACGGGGAGCTGGCGCACACCGCGCATGAGCAATCCGGGCAGCCAGTCCAGCTTCGCCGGATCGACGTCGAGGGCGAGGTCGGGGCAGCGCCCCAGGAGGGCGCGGATGGCGACGCGGCCTTCGAGCCGGGCGAGCGGGGCGCCGAGGCAGTAGTGCAGGCCGTGCCCGAAGGCCACATGGCCACGGGTGTCCCGGCGGATGTCGAAGCGATCGGCCTCGGCGAAACGGCCCGGGTCGCGGTCGGCGGAGGCAAGGGCGACGAGGACGGGTTCGCGGGCGGGGATGACCGTGCCGGCGACGTCGACCGGTTCCGTCGTGAAACGGAAGGTGGCGGTCTCCACCGGGCCGTCGTAGCGGAGCATCTCCTCCACCGCGCCGTCGATCAGGCCCATGTCGGCCCGCAGGAGCGCGAGTTGGTCCGGGTGGGTGAGCAACGCGCGGACACCGTTGGAGATCAGGTTGACCGTCGTCTCGTGTCCGGCGATCAGCAGCAGGAAGGCCATGCCGCTGAGCTCGGAGCGCGAGAGCCGGTCGCCGTCCTCGGAAGTGGTACGGATGAGCGCGCTCATCAGGTCGTCGCCGGGCGCGCAGCGCTTGTCCTCGATCAGCTCGTGGAGGTAGGCGGCCAGTTCCTCGAAGGCCCTGCGTTCGGCCTCCGCTCCGGTCGGTGCGACGACCTCGTTCGACCAGGCGCGGAAGGCCGCCCGGTCCAGGTCGGGCACTCCGAGCAGCTCGCAGATGACCGTGATGGGCAGCGGGTAGGCGAGCGCCTCGACGAGGTCGGCGGTGCCGTCCGGGCGGGCCAGCATCGTGTCGAGCAGGGCGGCCGTGATCTCCTCCACGCGCGGCGCCAGCTCCTCGACCCGGCGGCCGGTGAACTCCCGGGCCACCAGCTTGCGCAGCCGGGTGTGCTCCGGCGGATCGGAGACGAGCATGTGGCGGCCGAGGAGTTCCTCGTCGTAGGAGGTCCAGCCGAGTGCTCGGGAGTCCTTGGCGAACCGGGTGTCGGCGAGCGCGGCCCGGGCCTGGTCGTAGCCGACGATCAGCCACAGCTCCCCGACGTCGGCTGTGCGTACGCGGTGCACGGGCCCCTTCTCGCGGAGCCTGGCGTAGACGGGATAGGGATCGGCGGTGAACTCCTCGCCGTAGACCGTGAGATCGACCGTGTCCATGTACCGCACGTTAACCCGGCGGCCCGCCGCGACACGTCACCCTGCGGGACGAGACACCCCGGAAGGTCTCATCCGAAGGACTCACCCCAACGTGGCGGCACGCCAGGTCTCCTCGTCGGCCTCCAGCAGCGCGGCGACGACGGAGGGGTCCGGCAGCGGTCCGTGGTCGGCGGCGACGCGCAGGGCCGAGGCCGCGGTCAGATGGCCGAGCCGCAGGGCGCGCTCCATGGGCAGGTCCCGCAGCAGACCGCTGAGGAAGCCGGCGGCGAAGGCGTCCCCGGCGCCGACCGGTTCGGCCACCCGGACCGTGAGGGCGGGCACGCTGTGCGCGTCGGAACCGGTGAAGGCCGTGGCGGCCCGGGATCCGTCCTTGACCACGAGGACGCCGGGCCCGGGCAGCAGCTCGCGGACCGAGCGTGCGTCGGTGATCCCCGCGCCCCACAGCACCTGGGCCTCGTCGAGGCCCACGAGGACGATGTCGGCCCGGTCGGCGAGCGGCCGCAGGACGTCGGCGGCGGAACGACCGGTCCACAGCGCGGGGCGGTGGTTGACGTCGAAGCTGACGGGCCACGGGCGGTCGGGGCGCAGCGCCCGTTCGACGAGGGCGTGGCAGCCGGGCGACAGCGCGGGCGTGATGCCGCTGAGGTGGACGAGCGCGGCCCCGTCCAGGGCCGGGTCGTCGAGCACGTCGGGGGTGAGCGCCGAGGTCGCGGACCCCGTGCGGTGGTAGTGGACCCGGGTGCCGTGCGCGCCCGGGTCCTTGAGCAGGAGTCCGGTGGGCCGGGTGGGGTCGGTGCGCACCCCGCCGATGTCGACGCCGCCCGCGGCGATCCGCTCGCGGACCCGCCGGCCGAAGGGGTCGTCGCCGACCGCGGACACCCATCGGGCGGGGATGCCGTGGTCGGCGAGGTAGAGCGCGACGTTGGACTCGGCGCCCGCGATGTCGACACGCAGCAGGTCCGCGTCGTCCAGCGGCCCGAGCGGGTCGGGGGCGAGGGCGGCCATGGTCTCGCCGACGCAGACGACGGGCCCGGGTCGCAGCGGCCGGGGGGTGCTCATGGTGGCTTCCTAGGGGGTGTCGGCGCGGCCGGGGAGGCGCGTCGGGCGGTACGGGGCGGCCGGTGTGCCGGGCACGTCCACCCGGATTGCGAAGACGGCGCCGTCGAGCGGCCCGGGCACGGAGAGGCCGATGTGGGCGCTGGTGACGAGGAGGGTGCGGCCGTCCGGACCGCCGAGGCAGAGTCCGGCGGGCTGCCCGGCCGGCAGGTCGACGATCCGGTCGAGGCTGCCGTCCGGGAGGTAGCGGTGGACCTGTCCGGTGCCCCAGACGGCGGTCCACAGCCCGCCCTCGCTGTCGGTGGTCATGCCGTCGGGGCTGCCGTCGGCGAGGGTGGCGAAGGTCTCGGGCGTGCCGGGGTCGCCGCTCGCGGGGTCGACCGGGTAACGCCGGATGATGCCCCGGGCGCTGTCGGCGAGGTACATGACGGCGCCGTCGGCGCTGAAGGCCGGGCCGTTGGGGATCGTGATGTCGCGCAGCACGCGGGTGAGGCGGCCGTCGCGGTCCAGTCGGTACAGCGAACCGGCGTCCTCGGTGGTGTCGTACGCCATGCTGCCCGCCCAGAATCGGCCGTGCGGGTCGGCGACGCCGTCGTTCATCCGGATCGCCATCGGGGCGTCGTCCTCGGGGCGGGCGATCCAGTCGACGCCCCCCGAGGGGTCGATGCGGCAGATGCCGGTGCCCGCCGCCGCGACCCAGTGGCCGGGGTGCCCCTCGACCGGGGCCACCGCGCCTAGCGGGCAGGGCAGTTGCGCGATCAGCCGGTGCGGGTCGGCGGGGCCGTCGGAAGCGGCGAGCAGCCGGCCGCTGAGGATGTCGGTGAGCACGGCGCGGCCGTCCGTCCAGCGGATGCCCTCGCCGAGTTCGAGGCGGTCGGTCCCGAGGACCGCGGGGGGCACGGTGCCGGTCATGGACGGGCCTGCGCGCGGACGACGTCCAGGAAGCCGCGGGCGCGTTCGCGCAGGGCGGTGATGCTGCCGCCCTCGGCGGCGTCCCCGATCAGGGGAGATCCGACGCCGACGGCGATGGCGCCGCCCCGCAGATATGTCATGGCGGCCGGCGCGTCCACTCCCCCGACGGGCACGAAGGGCAGGTCGGGGAAGGGGCCACGCAGGTCCCGCAGGTAGCCGGGGCCGCCCGCGCTGCCGGCCGGGAAGAGCTTGAGGGCGTCGGCGCCGAGCCGCAGTGCCTGGAGGATGTCGGTGGGGGTCATCACCCCGGCGAGCACAGGGAGTCCGAGCTCCCGGCCGGTGGCGACGCCGTCGCTGACCGCGGGGGTGACGAGGAAGGCGGCGCCGGCCTTGTGGGCGGCCCGTGCGTCCTCGGCACTGAGCACGGTTCCGGCACCGAGGGTCGCGTCCGGACCGAGCGCGGCGCGCGCCCGGGCGATGACGCCGAGCGCGTCACGTCCGCTGAGGGACACCTCGATGAGGGTGATCCCCTCCTCGACGAGGGTGAGCACGGTGGTCAGGGCGGCGTCCGGGTCACTGCCGCGGACGATGGCGAGCAGCCGGTGGGCACGCAGCGCGGCGAGCAGGTCCATCCGACATCCCTTCTGGTGATGGGCGTTCAGGGGCGGCGGGTCGCGGCGACCGTGAGCCGCCAGGCGACCTCGCCGGAGGGCGGGACGACGGCCGTGTCGCCGTCGTCGGCCCCGGTGCGGTCGAAGACACGGCCGAGCATCGGCTCGACGCCGATCGAGCGGTACGGCGCGTCCTGGGGGAAGCCGCCAAGATTGCGCCACAGCGCGACCGCGACCGGCTGTCCGCCGGCCTCGACGGACAGGTGCAGCGCGTCGGGGCCGTCGTGCACGGTCACCCGCGGGGTGAGGACGACCGCCCCTACGGCGGTCCCGTCATCCGGGCCGAGCCGGTCGAGGGGGATGCCCTCGACGCGCGGCCACTGACCGGTGATCCAGCCGGCGCCCTCGTCCGGATAGAGCCGGGTCTGCGCGCCCGCGTCGATGCCGATCCACGCGTCCGGGGAGAGCTCCAGCAGGGCGTGGGCGGCCCAGACGAAGCGGTAGCCGGGCTCGGCGGTGAGCGTGTAGTCGGCGACGGCGTCCCCCGCCTCCGCGCTCAGGCGCCGGGTCAGCCGGAAGTCGGGGCAGTCCACGACCTCCGCGTCCCCCTCCCGGTGCCAGGGCCGTGACCAGGCGTCACCGTGGTCGGGCAGCCCGCGCACGGTGGGTACGCACTCCTCCAGGCCGCCGGCGTCGGCGAAGGGGTCGCCGGGCCGGACCAGGATGCGGCGGGGCTCGTCGCGGTGCCAGAGCCATTGGCGGCCGCCCGCGGTCAGCGAGGTCCAGCAGCCGCCGTGGTCGAGGTCGGTGACCACGGCGACCGGGACCCGGTCGCCGCTCACCATTCGGCGAAGGAGCCGTCGGCGTGCCGCCACACCGGGTTCCGCCAGGCATGGCCGGAACGGTCCGCGGCGCGGACCGCGTCCTCGTCGATCACGACGCCGAGCCCGGGCAGCTCGGTGCGGCGCGCCTGGCCGTCGACGAACCGGAACGGTTCGGTGTCGACCAGGTAGGACAGCAGGTCGGCGTCCTTGTTGTAGTGGATGCCACGGCTCTGCTCCTGGATCAGGAAGTTCGGCGTGGCGAAGGCGACCTGCAGGCTGGCGGCCAGCGCGATCGGTCCGAGCGGGCAGTGCGGCGCCAGGTGCGCGCCGAAGGTCTCGGCGAGCGAGGCGATCCGGGTGACCTCCGAGATCCCGCCGGCGTGCGACAGGTCCGGCTGGGCCACGGCGATGCCCGCCGTCAGGGCCGGGAGGAAGTCGGCGCGTCCGTAGAGCCGTTCGCCGGTGGCGAGCGGCACGGACGAGGCGGCGACCAGGCCCGGCAGCAGGTGCGCCTGCTCGGGCAGGACGGGCTCCTCGACGAACAGCGGGTGCAGCGGGGCTATCTCGTGCAGCACGCGCCGCGCGTTGGCAGCGGTGAACCGGCCGTGGAAGTCGACGGCGACGTCCCGGTGCGGGCCGAGTGCCTCGCGGGCGGCCGCGACGCGCTCCACGACGGCGGCCGTCTCGGCGGGGCTGCCGAGCGGCGGGGTGCGCCCGGCGGCGTTCATCTTGACGGCCGTGAAGCCCGCCTCCACCTGGGCGGTGATCTCCTCCTTGAGCCGGTCCGGCTCGTCGCCGCCGACCCAGGCGTACACCCGGACCGAGTCGCGGACGGGGCCGCCGAGCAGGGTGTGCACCGGCACTGCGAGGGCCTTGCCCGCGATGTCCCACAGGGCCTGGTCGATGCCGGCCACGGCGCTGGAGAGGACGGGCCCGCCCCGGTAGAAGCCGCCCTTGCTGAGCACCTGCCAGTGGTCCTGGATCCGCAGGGGGTCCTGGCCCACGAGGTGTTCGGCGAGCACCTCCACGGCGGTCCGCACCACCTCGGCCCGGCCCTCCACCACCGGCTCGCCCCAGCCGACGACGCCGTCGTCGGTCTCGATGCGGCAGAACAGCCAGCGGGGCGGGACGAGGAAGGTCTCGACGCGCGCGATCTTCACTGTGCCTGGCCGTCCTTCTGCTCGGCGGAGCCGTCCGCGCCCTCGGGCGCCTGCGGGCCGCTGACCTTGTCGAGGTCGCGCGTCGCCTGGTCGAGCAGGGCGCGCATGGCGTGTTCCGCGGCGTCCGGGTCCCGGTCGCGCACGGCGTCGAGGACCGCGCGGTGGCTGGGCACCGGGTCCTCGCTGTGCGGGGCGCTGTGCACCAGCTGGTCACGCTGGGCCAGGCCCGACTCGATGACCACCTCCATGCGCTCCAGCAGTTCGTTGTGGGTGGCCGCGAGCAGCGCCCGGTGGAAGGCGAGGTCGGCCGCGACGGCGTGGTTCGCGCCGCCCTCCTCGCCCATGGCCCTCAGGGCCGTCTCCAGCGCTTCCAGGTCGGCGTCGGTGCGGCGCGCCGCGGCCAGCCGTACGGCGGCGGGTTCGATGATGCCGCGGACCTCACCGAGGTTGTGCAGCAGCGCCGAGTCGGCGCCGGTGCCGCTGTTCTCGGAGAACTGCCAGCGCAGCACGTCGGCGTCGAGCAGGTTCCAGTCCGAGCGGGGCCGGACGAAGGTGCCGCGCTTCTGCCGGGCGTCGACCATGCCCTTGGCCGCGAGCACCTTCAGCGATTCACGCAGGGCCGTCAGGCTGACGTCCAGCTCGCTCTGCAGGGCCGCCATGTCGAGCGTCGCTCCCTCGGGGATCTCGCCGCTGAGCACTCGGCGGGCGAGGGTCTCCACGGTCTGGCCGTGCACTCCGCGGCGCGCGTATGGCGTCATGTGTTTGCCTTTCTTGCTGTTCGGTGGTGGCCGGTGCGTCCGGTGCCGTCAGGCCGAGGCCTTGGTGACGCTCCAGCCACCGTCCACGAGCAGGCTCGATCCGGTGATGTAGGAGGCTTCGTCGGCGGCGAGGAAGGCGACGGCGGCGGCGACCTCCTCAGGGGTGCCGAAGCGGCGGGCCGCGGTCTCGGCGACGCTCGACGCACGGTCGGCCTGCGGGACGCGGTCCCAGGCGGCGGTCAGGATCGGCCCCGGCAGCACCGCGTTCACGCGGACGTCCGGACCGTACTCGACGGCGAGCTGACCGCACAGCGACAGCAGGGCGCCCTTGCTGGCAGCGTACGCCGGGTGGCCGGGGATGCCCCGGTGGGCGTGGACAGAGGAGACGAGCACCACGGCCCCCCGTTGCTCGCGCAGGTCGGGCAGTGTCGCCTTCACGCCCAGGAAGGCGCCGGTGAGGTTGACGGACAGCTGCCGTTCCCACGAAGCGAGGCTGGTCTCGTGGGCCGGCGCGACGGCCACTGTGTACGCGTTGCTGACCAGGACGCCCACGGGCCCGAAACCGTGGGCGGCGGTGACCACCCGCTGCCAGTCGTCCTCGTCCGCGACGTCGGCGGCGACGAACAGGGCCCGGGCCCCGTCCTCCCGCAGCCGCTCGGCGGTCCCCTCGCCGCGGTCGGCGGCGATGTCGACGAGGACGACGGCCGCGCCCTCCACGGCGAGACGGGCCGCGGTCGCCGCGCCGATGCCCGACGCGGCGCCGGTGACGACGGCGACGCGGTTGGTGAAGCGGGCCGCTGGGTTCATGGGGTGGGTCGTCTCCTGTTCGAGGGGGCGGGTGGGTGCAGATTCTTCCGCTGTCGTCACTGACGGGAAAGGACGGTCAACTCCGCGTCGTGATCCGCGGTCCAGGCGTACGGCAGTCCCGAGTGGAGGAGGTACGCGCCGCTGTAGCGGGTGCCGGTGGCCGTGTCGGTGTAGACGGCGTCCGGTCGCAGCCCGCGCAGTCGCAGCCGGGCGGCGCGGCCGGGCACCAGGGGCGCGCCGTCGAGGAGGCCGGTGTTCCAGGCCGTCACCACCAGGCGGTCACCGCCCGGTTCCTCGTACTGGACGCCGCAGGTCGGGTCGGCGGGGCTGCCCAGCAGGTGGACCTCGCCGTGGTGGACGACGTCGCGGATCTCCTTGTAGCGGGCGATCCACCGGGCGGCCTCGGCCCGCTGCCCGGGCGTCCAGTGGCGGATGTCGGCGCCGATGCCGAGCACGCCCGCCATGGAGCTGACGAAGCGGAAGGCGAGCGAGCGCGGCCGCGGGTCGAAGACGCCGGGGGCGTCGGTGACCCAGGAGCTCATGGTGTGCGGGGCGTGCGCGTGCAGATAGCCGTACTGGATGCGCAGCCGGTCCATGGGCGCGGTGTTGTCGCTGGGCCACACCACGTCGGTGCGCGCGATGGTGGCGTGCTCGACGCGGCCGCCGCCGCCCGCGCAGCCCTCGACGGTGACGTGCGGGTGGGCGGTGCGCAGGTGGTCCAGGACGCGGAGGTAGCCGGCGACGTGCGCGGCGTCGAGGTCCTGGCGCTCGGGATCGGCGCCCGACGCGTGCCCGGGGCGGCCCCGCTCGGTGGGCGGACGGTTCATGTCCCACTTGAGGTAGCTGATGGCGTGGGAACCGAGCAACCGGTCCAGGGTGCCGATGACGAATTCCTGGACGTCCTCGCGGCCGAGGTCGAGCAGCAACTGGTTGCGCACGAGCGTGGCGGGCCGGCCGTCGATGCGGTACACCCACTCGGGGTGCTCGGCGTAGAGCCTGGAGCGGGGGCTGATGCCCTCGGGTTCGACCCACAGGCCGAAGTCCAGGCCGAGGGAGCGGACGTCCTCGACGAACCGGTCGAATCCGGCGGGGAACTCGGCGGGGTCCGGGTCCCAGTCACCGAGGCCGCCGGTGTCGTCGGGCCGTCCGGTGAACCAGCCGTCGTCGACGACGAAGAGTTCGGCGCCGAGTTCGGCGGCGACCTTGGCGAGCTCCAGCTGGCCCTCGGCGTCGACGTCGAAGCCGGTGGCCTCCCACGAGTTGTAGAGCACCTTGCGGGGCCGGTCGATGCGCTCGCCGGTCAGGTGCCGCTCGTAGCGGTGCCAGACGCGGGCCAGGCCGTCGAGGCCGTCGGCACTGAAGGCGCAGGCCAGCCGCGGCGTGACGAGGGTGGTCCCGGGGGCGAGGCGGACGGCGCCCTCGTGGGGCACGCGGCCGGCCCGTACGCGCACCGCCCCGCCGGGCTCGGCCTCGGCGGTGATCCGCCAGTTGCCGGACCACTCCAGTGCGATGCCGTAGGTGGGCGTGGCGCCCTCGGCGGGGGTGGCCGCGTCCTGGATCGCGAGCCACGGGTGGTACGCGTGCCCGGCGGAGCCCTGTGTGCTCTCCATCTCGAAGCGTCCGCGCTCCAGCGCCACCTCCTTGAGCTGGAACTCCTGGGACCACTGGCCGGCCAGGTAGGTCAGCCGCGCGCCGCCCTGGACGGGCACGTTGACGGCGGCGGAGTCGAAGCGCTCCAGCCGCACCTCGTCCCCGCCCGTGCAGGTCAGCTCCGTCCAGCGCAGCACGACGTCGGTGCCGGGCACCGTCTGGTAGTGCAGCGCGGTGCGCAGCCCGAGGAGGTCGTCGGCGAAGTCCAGGCGCAGGGTCCGGTCGCCGTCCTGTGTGGCGCCGTCGAACCGCCACCAGCTGCCGCGGTCCCCGCCGGGGCGGGAGGCGACCAGGTCGGCGCCGGTGAACGGCCGCAGCCCGTAGGGGATGTACTCGGCCGGGGCGGCGTCGGCGGGGGTGATGAAGTGAGTGCGGCGCGACCAGTCCAGGGGCGACGGGCCGTCCTCGGCGCCGTGCGGCCCCCAGGCGGCGAGTTCGGCCCAGCGGCCGTCGCCACCGAGGGTGACGGCGTAGGTGGTGGTGTCGGTGCGCAGCAGCCACCGGTCGTGCGCGGTCACTTGACGGCTCCGAGGTTGAGTCCCGCCACGAAGTGGCGCTGGAAGCGGAGGAAGACGGCCACCGTCGGGGCGGCGGCGATCACCGAACCCGCCGCGATGACGTTCCACATGGAGACGTACTGGCCCTGCAGTCCGATGAGGGACGCGGTGATGGGCATCTGGGTGTCGGTGCGCAACACCGTGATGGCCCACAGCAGGTCGTTGAAGATCCAGGTGAACGACAGCGCGCTCAGCGCGGCCAGCGCCGGGCGGGCCAGCGGCAGGATGATCCGCCAGTAGATCTGCCAGGGGCCCGCGCCGTCGATGACGGCGGCCTGCTGGATCTCGCCGGGGATCGACCGCATGAATCCGTGCAGCACGAAGACGTAGAAGCCGACGCCGAAGCCGACCTGCACCCCGATCAGGGCGTACAGCTGGTCGTAGATGCCGAGCACTTCGCTGAGCTTGGAGACCGGGATCAGCAGGATCTGCGGGGGCAGCAGGTTGCCGCCGAGCATGAGCAGCAGCAGGACGCGCCGGAAGGGCAGGTCGTAGCGGCTGAGCGCGAAGGCGGCCATGGAGGCCAGGCCCAGCGACAGCAGCACGGTGGGGATCGTGACCAGCAGGCTGTTGATGAGGGCGCGCTGCTGGCCGCCGTCCACCCACGCCTGACGGAAGCTGTCGAAGGTGAAGGAGTGCGGCCAGCTGCCGACGCCGTGCGCGGCGATGTCGTCGAAGGTCCGGGTGCTGGTGACCAGGACGAGGACGATCGGCAGCAGCCACAGCGCGGACAGCACGGCCGCGGTGAGGTGGAAGCCCGTGGTGCGCAGGGCGCGGCCGCTCAGGAGGGGCCGGCGGGGCGCCGCGGCCGGGACCTTGGCGGCCTTGCCGTCACGGCCGGCCGGGTCCTCGACGCGCGCGGTGGCGTGGGTGGCTGTCATCAGTCGGCCTCCCGGAAGGCGCGCACGAGGTAGCTCGCGATGACGCCGAAGGCCAGCACGAAGATGACGACGGCGAGCGCGGAGCCGTATCCCAGGCGCAGGGACTGGAACGCGGTGGAGTACATGTAGGTGCTCAGCAGTTCGGAGGAGTGGTACGGGCCGCCGCGGGTGAGCGCCCACACCACGTCGAACGAGCGCAGCGAGTCGATGATGATCACCGACAGGACGACCGCGTTGACGCTGCGCAGCTGCGGCAGCGTGATGTGCCGGAACTGCTGCCGGCGGGTGGCGCCGTCGACCTTGGCCGCCTCGTACAGGGCGGGGTCGATGCCCTTGAGGCCGGCCAGGTACAGCACCATCACGTAGCCGACCTGGCGCCACAGCGCGGGCACGATCACCGCGTACAAGGCGGTGTCCTGGTCGGCGAGCCAGGCGTGCTTCCAGCCGCCGAGGCCGACGCCCTCCAGCACGTTGTTGATCAGGCCGTCCGGCTGGTACATGGCCTGCCACACCAGCGCGGTGGCGACCAGCGAGAAGACCACCGGCAGGAAGAGCGCCGCCCGGTAGAACCCGACACCGCGCCGCTCCTGCTGGAGCAGCAGCGCGGCGCCGAGTCCCAGGGCGGCGGAGAGCCCGCCGAAGAGCAGCAGCCACAGCACCGTGTTGATCGCGGCGGTGCGGAAGACCGCGTCGTGCAGCATCTCGCTGAAGTTGCCGAGGCCCACGAACTTCGGGGCCGCCAGGCCGTCCCAGGAGGTCAGGGAGAGGTAGAAACCCTGGAGGGCCGGCCAGAAGACCCAGAAGGCCTCGGCGAGCAGCGGGACGAGAACGAAGGCCAGGACCACCGGGGGCACCCGAGTGGCCCTGGACCGACGTGTGGAGCCGAGCAGCGCCATCGTCACTGGCTCCAGATCTTCTGCGCGCTGCGCTGCCAGGTGGTGAGGATGGAGCCGATCTCCTTGGGCTTCGCCAGGTAGTGCACCAGGGCGGTGTCGGCGGTCGGCTGGAGGGCGTCGCTGGAGTCGCGGTTGAAGAACTGCGTCACGTCGGCGGCGCTATCGATGAGCTTGCGGCCCTTGACCACCAGCGGGGTGCCGGCGTCCTTGGCGTCCGGGTGGGTGGGAAGCGCGGTGCCGGAGGAGTTCTTGAGGTAGAGCTCCTGCGCCTCGGCGGTGGCCAGGTAGCTCAGCAGCTCCTTGACGCCGTCGGTGCGCTTGCTGCGGGCGCTGGCGAAGTAGCCGTCGGTGGGCGCCTCCTCGGCGACCGGCACCTTGGGGTCGATGATCGGGAACTGGAAGAAGTCCAGGTCGCCCAGGGCGTCCTTCGGCGCGGCGTCGGCGAAGAAGGTGCCGATGAGCATCATGCCGGTGCGGCCCTGAAGGAGGGCGGTGGTGGCGTCCTGGAACGGTATCGCCGTGCCGTTCGGGTCGAAGAACGGCCGGGCCTGGTCCCAGGTGTCGAAGACCTTGCGGACCTCGGGGTCGTCGAAGCGGTGCTTGCCCGCCAGCAGTTCGCGGTGGTAGGCGGCACCGTTGACGCGGATGTTGAGGTAGTCGAACCACGCGGAGGCGACCCACGGGGTGTCGCCGCCGGCGCCGAGGCCGACCGGGGCGACGCCCTTGCTCTTGAGCTTGTCGCACAGGTCGAGGAACTCGTCCCAGTTCTTAGGCTCCTGGACGCCCCACTTGGCGAAGTTGGACTTCCGGTAGAACATGCCCCACCAGTAGTAGCTGGTGGGCACGAAGACCTTCTTGCCGCTGGAGGCGGAGGTGCACAGTTTCTTCAGGGCGTCGGTGTAGCCGGACAGCTCGGGCTTGCCCCAGATGTCGTCCAGGTCGAGGAGCAGGTCCTTCTTGGCGTACGACTCGGCGACGGAGCCCGGGTACCAGGTGTAGATGTCCGGCGGGTTGGCCGAGGTGAGGTACGTCGGCAACTGCGTGCGGAAGGTCTCCGACGCGACGGTGTTGAGCTTCGCCTCGGCGCCGCCACGCTTGTTGAAGGCGGCCACGAGCTGCTGCATCGAGGTCTTCGCCTGCGGGGAGGAGAGGTTGGACTGCAGGGTCACCGGGCCGCCGGACTTTCCTCCGGAGGCGGACGGGCTCTGGGTGACGCAGCTGCTGAGCAGCGCGCCGGCGCCGACGGCGCCGGACACGGCGAGGAACCGGCGGCGGCTGGCGTTGAAGGCGGTCATCTGTGCACTCCCTTAGTGCCCACGGAACGGAGCTGAGGCCCCCTGACGGCCCGGCTCTGGGTGCGGCAGGCACAGCCTGTCGCAGGGGTCAGCATCCCGTCAAGATTAATTACTAATTTATTTTCCGGGCGGTGCACCCCTCACCGAACAAGGCCTGGAGGCACGCCCGTTGGCGCCGTATGAGGCGGGTTGACGCCGGTGGAACGCAGGTGGAACGAGGTGGAGCGGGGTGCCGCGAGACGCGGCGAACGGGTCGCGCGCGGCCCGGAGCGCGTCCTGATGGACGCGGCCGTCCACCCTGCGGAAGACGGCGTGCCGGGCGCCGGTGCCACGGCGGAAACTGTGTCCGGACCCCCGAAGTCTGTCAATATTAATTGCTAATTAACTTAAAAACGCGATCTTTCGGTGACCTGAGTCCGTCACGGCACCGCGCTCCGCGGGGTTCCGTAGAATGCGGCGATGCCCCGCCCCCACCTGGTCGCCACCGATCTCGACGGCACGCTCCTGCGGAAGGACGGCACGCTCTCCGCCCGCACGCTGGACGCCCTGCGCGCCACGGCCGACGCGGGCGCGGAAATCGTCCTCGTGACCGCCCGGCCGCCCCGCTACCTCGACACGCTCGCCGCGGCCACCGGGCTCACCGGCACCGCGGTGTGCTCCAACGGCGCGATCGTGTACGACATCGGCCGCCGCACCGTCATGGGAACCAGCCCGCTCGCCGCCCCCGTCGCACGAAGGGTGGCCGCCGCCCTGCGGGACGCGGCGCCGGGCGTCGGCTTCGCCGTGGAGACGGGCCACCGGCTGCGCTGGGCCCCGGGATACGGACATCGCCTGCCCGAGGACGCCGGCGCCGAGGTCCCCGTACCCTCGCTCGCGGAACTGTGGGCGACACCGGACCCGTTCGTGAAACTGCTCGCCTGGTCGCCCGCGCTCGACGCGGACGCCCTGCTCGCCGTCGCGGAGCACGCCGCCGGCGGCCGGGCCCAGTTCACCCACTCCGGCGGCCACGGCCTGCTGGAGGTCAGCGCCCGGGGCGTCACCAAGGCGGCCGCGCTGGCGGCGCTGTGCGCGTCCCGCGGCATCGCGGCCGAGCAGGTCATCGCCTTCGGCGACATGCCCAATGACCTGCCCGTCCTGACCTGGGCGGGCACCGGCTGCGCCGTCGCCAACGCGCACCCGGCCGTGCTCACCGAGGTCGCCCACCGCACCGCCTCCAACGAGGACGACGGCGTGGCCCGCGTCCTGGAGCGGCTCTACGGGACGGGGACGGGGGAGCGCTGACACGCCAAGGGGCGGCGTCCGCCCGCACGCACCCGAGCCTTGAGAACTGGGTCCGGCAGGACACACCTCCACCAACCGGACGCGCCGCTCAGGATTCCCCGTCCCGGACTCCGCGATGAAGATGGATCTCGTCACGCGCTATCAGCGGATCAGCCACGTCATGCGTTCCCTTACTGTCTGGTGCTAACCTGTCGCAGGCGCACGTGCGCCCATCGGTCGACAGGCCAGAAGACATTTTTCCGCAATACACAACTAATGCTGGACCAGATAGTTGTAGCTCACTCAGTTCTGCTCAATGCGGGTGACCGTTCTCTTGACCCGCAAAAAGCTACAACGGGGAGGTCGGATCTGGTCGACTGGAAGGTGTGGCGCACGTGTCAGAATCCGCACGCGGTTTGCTCTCGGAGCTCATCGACCTGTCTGACTTCCGCTTGGACGATCTCGGAGGCATGACCGGTCTGGAGCATGCATGGGGAGCGCTGCGGAGCGGCTTGATGCGCGCATCGGCCCCGTTGTGCGAAGGCAGCATCGCGCCCGGATACGAGACGACTTACGGGGCCATGACGAGCGTGACCACCATTGACCTCGGCTGAACCATACCTGGTCGCTCGCGAAACACTGATCGGCGTGGCCCGCGGAGACGTCGGCCAAGCCGATATCGCGTTATTGGCATCGGCTCAGCGCAGCCGACTGCTCTTGGCGCTCACAGCACTCCTGCGTACCGCCGAGGCCTCCGCTGCTTCAGCGCCGGAACCCGGCCCATCACCCACCGGCCCGCGCGAGGTCTGGGCGACGCTTTGTGCGGTGCAGCGCGTCGCTCCCGAAGCCGTCGAGACCGTGCTGCGCGACCCGGCCGTCGGTGCCTGGGCGTTCGCGCTGGTGCGTCGACTAGCACGGCCGACGGCTGAATCAGTTTCCGATTCACCCAGATGGGCGGCGAGCGCGGTTCTCGGAACCCTCGCAGCGGCAGCCGCCATTCGTGCCGGAGTCCCCTGCTCCCTTCGCGTTCCGGTCCGGGACGGCCGGCTGTGGCTCCCGTCCCTGGGCATCACGGCAAGCGTGGGCCCTGCGCCGTGGGCCGTGGTGAGCGTGGAGGCCGGGCCGGACGGAGGCCTGGTCTCCGGCGAATGCGGGTCCGTACACGTGCCCAAAGATCCGACGGCGCCCGCCGAAGGCTGGTCGCCGCTACAGACGGTAAGCCCAGCGGGCCGGGACGGGACACAGGCAGCGGTACTCGATCACCTTTCTCCCTATCGCGACTTCCGGGCGTTGCGCGGCCCCACCGACCTGGGTCCGACGGCCGTATCAAGCTGGCGCTCACTACTGACCAAGGCGTACGAGCTCCTCCGCGAGAGCAACCCGGCCGCCCACCGCATGGTGTCGGGGACGGTACGCTCGGTCGTTCCGGTCGAGGGTGCGGGACCATTACGAGTCGTCAGCGCGTCCATCCCTGACGCCTTCGGCGCATTGACCATGTCGCTGCCCGAGGACGCACAGTCATTGGCCGCCACGCTCGTCCATGAGTCCCAGCATCAGTTGCTCACCGCTCTGGACCATCTGGTGCCCCTTCTGAAACCGACGGAGCATACGGAGCAAGGAGCCGAGGCCCTGTACTTCGCACCCTGGCGTGCCGATGCGCGCCCGCTGCGTGGTCTGCTCTTCGGAGCTCACGCCTTCGCCGGGGTCGCTGCGTTCTGGAGAGGCCGCCGCGAGGCCGATGGGGAGCGTGCGGACTTCGAGTTCGCCGTGCACAGGTGGCAGGTACGGTCGGCACTGGCCGCTCTGCGCAGTGCCGAGGGCCTCACCTACGCCGGTAACGTCGTCGTCCAGGCTGTGGCCGAGTTGGTCGGCGACTGGAGTCAGGAGTCGGTGAACAAGCCGGCGGGCTCCCTTGCCGAGCTGTGTTGCCGGGACCAGTGGGCGTCGTGGCGAGCGGCACATCTGGCAGTGGATGCCGCCGACGCAGACGAGCTCGCTCGTCGCTGGCACGCCGGCCAGCCCGCACCTCGCCACCTGCCCCCCGCCCGTATGGTCCACTCCGCCACAGCTCCAGAGGCCGGCGCCAGGACCTGGCTGGCAAGACTGTGGGTGACGCGCCCCGATGCCTTCAAACAAGTGTGGGCCGCTGCGGAGACCAGCGACGCAGACATGCTGGGGATCACGGGAGCGACCGCGGCGGACGTCGCACTGATCACCGGAGACACGGAGGGGGCGCTGGCGGCGTACCGCGAAGCGACCCCTGCACCGGCCACCTGGATTGGCCTCGGCCTGGCGTCCCCAGGAGTGTCGCTGCTTGCCGAGCGTCCTGACCTCGTCCTGGCCGTTCATGCCGCCCTGGAACGGCTGGACAGACGATCCCCAGGACCCGAACCCCTTGCCGTCTGGCTCGGTACCGGTCTCGCAGGAACCGCTCGGCCATCAGACACCCAGTAGGTCGATGTCAACGTTGGCCCGGCGATTGCGCTCCGCATCGATGCTCGCCGGATGTTGCGGGCCGTGCACCTGCCGGATGGCCGCCAGCGCTCGCTCGTACAACGTGCGCGCCGCCGCGACCTGGCCCAGGGCTTTCAGGTCGTACGACAGGTTGAGCATGACCGCCAGCGTCGCGGGATGGTTCGCTCCTCGAACCGAGGTGCTCACGTCGAGCAGCACGGTGTCCAGATCATGAGCCTCCTGGAAGTGGTTCTGGGCCCAGAGGTCGCTGGCGAGCCCGGTTCGCGACACCAAGGTGCGGGGGTGATCCGCACTGAGCACGTTGCTCAGCCCGTGCACTGCCGCTTGGTCCAGCTCCCGGGCTTCATCGACGCGGCCCAACAGGCGGAGCGTGACGGCCAAGTTGTTGGCCGTCGCATAGGTGTGCGGGTGCTCACGGCCCAGCAGAGCCGTACACCGCTCCATGGTGGCCCGGCCGAGCTGGGCCGCCCCTTCGAGGTCTCCTGTCTGCCGGAGGTCCGTCGCGTGGTTCTGGGATGCGCGGACGGTCTCCAGCGAGTCCTCTCCGAACTGCGCCCTGAGAACGGACAGCACCATGAAGGACAGTTCCCGCGCGCCCGCATGGTCGCCCAGCTTGCGCAGGGTCACGGACAGTTCACGGGTGGCCCGGATCGCGAGATCGTGCTTCGGGCCGAGCATCGAGTGCGTCAGGTCCCTGAGGGACGAGAACACCTGCCTCGCCTCGTCCAGTCGGCCCAGTTCCTGAAGGTCCAGACCCATCTGATAGCGGCTGCTCAGGGTTCGCGTGTTGTAGTCCCCCAGGACCTCGACACGGCGCTCGTACGTCTCCTCGTCGATCCGAAGCGCCTCCTGGAAGTCACCGGCCAAACGCAGGCTGACGGTGTAGTTGTGGGCGGCATGCAACGTGCCGGTGTCGTACGAACCGAGTTCCAGCCGCGTCGTTTGGTATGCCTGCTGGTCCAATTCCCGTGCTCCGTAGAAGTCACCTCGCAGTCGCAGGAGAATCGCCATCACACTGACGGCTCGCTGGGTGAGTTCATGGCGTTCTCCCAGGACCCGTCGGCACCGCTCCAGCAATTCGGCCTGCAACTCATACGCCGCGTCGTACTGGTTCAGCCAGCGCAAGGTCAGGGCACGGGCCTGGTCGGCGGCGATGATGTGCTCGTGGTCCTCCCCCAGAAGGCGGCGCCAGATGTCACATGCCTCCTCCGCGAGTTTCAAGCCTTCCTGGTAGTCACTGCGCTCCCGCAGGAAGACTGCCTCGTTCAGCACCAGCTGACGGGCCCATCCGTCCTCGCACTCCACCAGCCTCGTGGCCCTCACATGCGGCAGGAGCGCCGAGTAGCGAGCCCACTCGTCCGGCTGCCCGGGATTCCTGGGGTCGGCGTTCGCGAGGATCTCATGTGCGCAGTGACGCATCTCGATGCGTTCCGCCGTATCCATCTGCTCGACGAGGACCCGCTGCACGAGACGGTGGACCTGGATGGTGGAGTTCCGGTGGTCGATGCGGGCCAGTGCGTAGCGCCCGATCTCACGGATGGCCTGGGACAGCTTGATCGGGTCGTCGAGCGCAGCCCGTAGGGCGGAAGGGGCGGTGACGCCGCGCACCGCTTCGAAGAACCCGCGTGAGATCGGCTCCGGCGCGAAGAACGCGCAGATCTGCAGCAGTTGGAGCGCAGCCGGGTGGTCCTCGCGCAGGCGGTCGAGCGACACGTTCCACGCCGCCGCCACGGGAAGGTCGTAGTCGGGGGGAGGAGATACCTCCAGGAGTTCGGCGCACTTCGTCTCGAACAGTTCCAGGTACTGTTGCGCCG
Organism: Actinacidiphila sp. bgisy160; assembly: GCF_057707815.1. NCBI lineage: Bacteria > Bacillati > Actinomycetota > Actinomycetes > Kitasatosporales > Streptomycetaceae > Actinacidiphila > Actinacidiphila sp. bgisy160. The sequence goes on along the minus strand of NZ_JBYIQW010000036.1, from coordinate 18,977 downwards.
GCATCCCCGTCTCGGCGAGCCACACGGCCGCCTGCTCCACGGCCAGCGGCAGGTCACCGAGCGCGTCCGCCAGTCGGTCCGCAGCCTCATCCGGGATCTGCGGACTGCGTCGCTTGATCAGCTCGACGCTTTCCGGACGGGTGAAGACATCCACTTCGAGCGAACTCGCCAGGGTGGACCACTGGGAGTTGCGGGACGTCACCAGGACTCGGCCCGGCCCGTTGCGGGGGAAGAACTGGAGGACCTCGTGCGGGTTCTCCGCGTTGTCGAAGACCAGTAACCAGTTCTTGTACGGCCGGCCCCGCCGCAGCGCCTCGAGGACGGTCGGAACGGCGCTGCGGTTGGCACCCGCGTCCAGCCCCATGTGCTCCCCCAGCTCGATGAGGGACTGCACGACGAGGTTGATCTGCTCGGCGGGTATCCACCAGATGAGTTCATACTCCTTCCCGTAGCGGTAGACGTACTCGATCGCTATCTGGGATTTCCCGACCCCGCCCATTCCGTGCAGGGCCTCGGGCAGGACCGCGGTAGTGACTCCGCTGGCAAGTCGTTGACGTAGCACGGCGAGGAGTTCTTCACGCCCTGTGAAATTGCGATTTCGCAGTGGAAGATTGCCGCCGAATTGCGGCTGAGGCGGCAGGAACTGCCGCGAGCTTTCCGTTCCTGAATTGGACATGGCTTCTCCCCGAACGGCTCGAGAACGTGGCTCCGTCTCCGTGGACTCGCTTGCTTTTCCTGGCCCGAAAGGACTTTCCTGCGCTCCCGCTCGACCGCCGCCGCCGTACCGCTCCGCGCCCTCCCCGTCGTCCAGGAGGCCGTCGAGCCGCGCCGCCCTCGCGAGGTAAGGACCCGAAAGAGCCTTGAAGACAGCCCGCAGAGGACGGACGAAGGGCAGCGTGTCGGGAGTCACCGGCAGGTCGACGTGATCCGCCCGCCATGACAGGGGGTCGTCGTCCTGCACGCCGGAAGCAGCCACCCGGGGACCCAGGACTTCCGACACCTGGCGCAGTACGTGCAACGTCTCGAAACGTGTGCCGAGGGCCAGCAACTCCTCCCTGACGCCCTCCACGAAATCAAAGGAAACGCGCTCGGCGTCCTCCACGTCCGCACCGTTTTCGATTCGGCGCAACAATCCGAACATCATGATTTCGGCGGTATTCCAGTTCTGCGCTCCGGGCACGGAATCCTGGATGATGCGCATCACAGGCAGGTTGAGGGGTGCGGCAGCCAGCCGGCAGGCAAGCCGGAATGCCGTCGGGGACGCCTTCGCCATGAAATTCTGCACGGATTCACGGGCGGAGTCACGCGTACGGTTCGGGTCGTTCGCCGGACGCCTGGAGCCGGAGCCCGCCGGCGCGTCGTTCCCGGCCGATTGGAGGGACGTGTGGGCCCCCAGGTCTCCTCGTCTGCCGGTGAGCAGGACCGCGGATGTGTGACGGCCGCCCGGGGACGCCACCAGGCGGGCCCAACGACCGAGCGACCCGGGGGTCATCTCCACCAGAGGTATGGGGACCGCCTGCCCTGAGCGCGACGGCAGCAGTCCACCAGGCCGTGACGGGGAGGAGGCCGACCGCATCACCGAGCACATGCGGTTCGCGGCGGCGGTGTGCGGGACCTTCAACTGGACGCGAAAGGCACTGGGAACGGTGAACTCCCACAACTCCTGCGGCAGCAGGCTGAGCACCGCCGTGGGAGAGATCCTGCCCTTGGCGTTGAGGAAGGCCGCTGCTTCACCGTTCCGCCATGTCTCGGCCACCGCGTCGGTGATGACCAGCACGGGGCAGTCCGTTCCTGACCGGAGTTCTCGAGGGCGATGCAGGGAGTGCCCGTCGCGGCGGGCACGTGGTCCCGCCTCGGACAGGTCGACTCGGGTCGTGCTGACGGTGCGGAAGAGAGCCGCGCTCTCCACCATGTCCACGAACACCGGAACGACGTCCTGCCACAGGGCCATCGACGCACTCGCGTCCACGATCAACCACAGATCATGACGGCGCTCCATGACCGGACGACGGACCGGCAGCCACCACCCCTCCGAGGCCGCGCGCTCCGCCGTTGCGTCCTCGTCCATGTCCCAGGCGTGAGGGGAGGCGCGAAACAGCCCGAGCGGCTTGAGGGACCGCGCCAGCGCGAGTGCGCCCGGCAAGCGCACGGAGGTACGCCGCCCGCGCCGGTCCGACTCGCCTTCCGGACGGTGGTGGCCCCCGCCCGGACCCCGCCGCCGGTTCTCCCCGTCCGGCTGGACGTCGTTGCCGGGGTGGTACTCGACGAGGTGGGTGGGCGACGAGCGCACCCCCTGTGGGCCGCGGCCCGAACTCGCCGGGGTCGTCGACAGGCCCTCCACATCACGTGCGCCCGGAGCCGCCGACACGGAATCCGCGTACGCTGCGAGATAGATCGCGTCCCGGACCTCCGGCCCGGTGGGCATGGACCGCTGTTCGTCCCCCGCGGCCGCCATCAGAACTTCGTCCCGGGTCCCGACCCGTTGAGACGGTGCCACACCGCTTCGACGATCTCGTACAGCGAGCCGTCCTGGCCGCCGATCCCCCCGGACGTCGCCAGGTAGAGCGAGTTGAGGAGCTGGTCCTTGGACAGTCCGCCGCGTTCCCGGCTGCGTTCGAGGAACCTGGCGATGAGGTCACCTCCCCACTGCCGTGCCGTCTCCTCCCCGAAGTGTGCGGTGAGCATGTCGGCCAGGTCGTCCTGGCCCGGTTCCGGCATGTCGAGCAGCAGGCAGCGCCGCAGGAAGGCCGGCGGGAACTCCCGCTCGCTGTTGGAGGTCATCACGATCAGCGGGAAGGCGTGGCAGGTGACCGTTCCGTCGCGCACCTCGGCCTCACCTCCGGGGTCGCTGGTCAGGACACGCACCACCGGGTGCCGGCGCCGGGCCCGCAACAACTCGGGGATGGCGAAACTGCCCTCCTCGAAGATGCTCAGCAGATCGTTGGCGAGATCGAGGTCGCTCTTGTCGAGCTCGTCGATGAGCAGGACCCGCGGTTCCGCGAACGGGAGCAGTGCCGTACCCAGCGGCCCCAGCTGGATGTACTCACCGATCCCCAGCGGTGCTGGGTCCGATGCCTCGGAGGGATCACCGTCACGGGCCGCCCGGGCAGCCGCGGTGTCCTGGACACGGCCGATCGCGTCGTAGTCGTACAACCCGCGCTGCAAAGTGGTGCGACTGGTGATGTGCCACCGCAGGACCCGCCCCAAGCGCAGTTCACGACTGATGCGGTACGCCAAGCTCGACTTCCCGGTGCCGGGTCGCCCGCTGACCAGCAAGGGCCGGCGCAGCAGCAGGGCCGCGTTCACCATGTTCGCCTCTTGTTCGGCGAACCGGGACACGGCGCCGTTGGGCAGGTGGGTTCCCAGCCGCCGGACGGTTTCGGTGTCGTCGGGCGGCGGAGGCGGGAGGACCGGGCCACCGCCGAAGGTCCGCCACGGCGGCGGTGGTGGAAGGTGCTCGGCCAGGGAGAACTCGGTGGGGGCCGGTCCAGTGCCCCGGTATATCCACCAGCGGGGCAGTGGGCCGTCCCCGGGTAATGCCGCGCTGTCGCTAGACCGTGTCATGAGTCTGTTTCTCCTCCCAACCGTCCCTGACCGATGGCGAAGAGTCCGTCGCTGCCACAGGTAGCCGATAGGGGTCGTCCCAGAGCAGGGCGACATGACGACCGACCACGGGCGCACCTTCAGAATCGCCGTCTCTCGATGTGATGCGCAAGGACTTCACCAGGGCCGGCAGCCGCCGGGGATCCCCGTCGTCCAGCACCGCGCGGATCGCCGCGCGGAACTCGGGACCGGTTCGCCCCCTTCTGTCCCACAGCACCACGGGTATCCCGGCCCTCAGGGCTTCTCCCAGCTCGTCGGGGGTGTGGCGGGACTCCTCCCCCGCGGTGGAACCGCTCCCCGGAGCGGAACTCAGCACCGCGACGGCAGGGGGTGGGTCGGACAACAGGTGGGGCAGGCCGTCATCGGCGAACCAGTGGGCACGCCCCGCCCGTCCCTCCGCGAACGCGTCCCAGCGCCTCCCCCAGCGGCCGTGCAGGTCGCGCCTGTCGAGCCGTTCCAGGCTGCGGATGACGACAGGATGGTCCTCGCCCAGCACGGCGCCGATCCCCCGGAACGACGACTTCTCCCATCGCTCCACGGGAAGGTGCAGGAGGTCCCAGGGAAGCACGAACTCGATGGCGAGTTCTCCTTTGAGGAAGTAGGCCCAGTCGCTCTCGGCCTGGTGGATCAGGGTCCTCACCTCCCGCTCCAGGTCTTGGAGGGCGATGCGCCGGTCCTCGCCGCGGACTTGGCCACCGGGGTGCACCCGGCGCCAGTAGGAGAGGATCGTCATGCCCTCCGTCTCGCCGTCGAGCAAGGGCCGAAGCCTGATGATGAGGTAGTCCGACGGCCTCCACACGCCGGTCTCGGTCTGCGAACTCCGGTACGCCGGCTCCGCCGGCCCGGCATCGTCCGGCACCGTGGGGTGCGGGTCATGCGCGTCGGCCCACTCCATGAGGGCCAACTGCCGTTCGCCTTCGGCCGCGAAGGCGAGTCGCCGCAGGAGCTGGAGACACGGCAGCGGCTGGCCGTTCCGGGCGTTGAGCGTCGATGCGTGGAGGAAGACCGCCCAAGGTTCGGTGCAGTGGACCGGCGCGGAGAATCTCCCCTGCTCCCGCAGGAAGTCTGCGTACCGCCTGCCGAGGTCCGGCACCCTGAGTCCGTCGAGGAGCCGGAAGAGCTCCTCCCACTCCTCGACGGCGAAGAGATCGACCTCCCAGGCGGCAAGGGCGATCTTGAGGTTCAGTACCGCGACCGTACTGCCCTCCCACACTTCCAGGGTCTGGACCATCGAGGTCAGTCCCCCGGGCGTCCGGGACACGCCCTCCATCAACCGCACCAACTGGGCGCGCTGCCCTCCGCCGAGTGCGGCCGGTTCCGGGTTGAACCTGTTCACCAGACGCCGGAAGGTCATCGGATCTTCCAGGCAGGTCAATTGCTGCACCGCGTCGACGAGGTACCTGGGAAGTTCGCGGCGGACGCTGTTCGCGAGGGACCCCGGATCGATCATGCATCGCCCCCCGAACCACCTTCGCCACGCCGGCAGATGCGGTCAAGGATGCCCACTGCTCGCACAACTGACACCGCATCACCGCCGAGCTGCGACACGGCGGTGCGCAACGCGGCGCAGCCGTCCCGGTGATCCGCGCACGCCTGGACGACGGAGAGGAGCTGCTGGCGTGGCCAGGGGTGGTCCCGGATGTTGCGACGAACCACCGGGGGAAGGGCTTCCCGCAGCATGCGCCCGGAGTCGTGGGCGATCTGGGGCACCTCCAGGAGCGCGTCAGCGAGTTCGTACAACTCCTCGGTGGTGGGGGAAGCGGTGGTCCGGGGCGCTGCGACACGGAGTGCGGCGCCGAGTGGAGGCCAGAGCCGGACGGCGGCCTCCGTCGGCAGCATCCAGGCGATCCTGGACGCGCGATCGGTGTAGGCGGCAGTGACGATGCCGATGACGCGGCCTCGCAGTGGATCCCACACGGCCGCACCGCTGAAGCCCCGTGTGACGGCGGCGCCCGTGGCACGGAGTCCGTCGAGTTGTACCCAGTCGGGGCAGGGGCCGCCGGTACCTGCCAGCCGTGCTGTGGCGATCAGGCCCGCCGACGCGCCGTCCGGGTAGCCGATCACCGCGACACGGCGGTCCTGCGGGGAACCGCACGCCATCAGGGGCAGGGGACCGCACCCCCCGGGAAGACGTGGGTGTCCCGCGTCGAGGGTGAGCACGGCGAAGTCGGCTCGGTCGGCGCAGGACGCACCCGCCGGCGCGTGAACGAGGTCGGGAACCTCGGACCACGCGCCCGGCACCGGACGCGCATGAGCCGACCATCCGCGCCCGGGGAGGTCTACGACGAGCGACCCCTTCGAGGCCTCGGCCATCGCGTCCGCGACGACATGCGCGCAGGTGAGGACATGTGTGCCCATTCCACCGAGGGACACCAGAATCCCGGCTCCCCACAACGCGCCGTCCCGGGACTGCACCCTCACCTGGCCACGTTCCGGTCCCACGGTGATCAGGAAGCCGGGTTCCGCCACACCACTACGACTTTCAGATGTCCCTCCCCCTCCGTGTGCGCGATGACCGCACCCGCCTTGGCATTGAACCGGACGCCGAACTCCAGGGTTATCTCCTCCGGCGGCCGGGGCAGGGTGATCAGCCGGTCCAACGCGGTCTGGGCCACCGAGCGCACGCGGTCGAAACCCGCCTCCAGCGAGCCGGTCGCCCGGGCGATGGTGTCTCCCCGCCGCGAGACCGAGACGATTCCGGGCTCGTCGTCCGCGATCTCGACCACCGCTTCACCGCCGTCCGCGGTGCGGAAACTGATCAACTGCACGGTCGCCTCCCCCTAGCGAGTACCGGATACAGGCACGTGTGCTCCATACCCATACGGACCCGCCACGGAGCATGACGTGGACGACTGATCGCTCGTGCGTCCCGGAGAGCCGGTCCCTCCGGCTCGGCCCCGGTCGAACGGAAGCCGCGCGTACGACTGCCGTCACCTGCGCCGTACCATCCGACTACCGGTGGAACCCCTGCCCGAGGTCCGCTGCGGCCCAGCCCCCGGTCCCCCGGCGAGCCGGCGTCACTCCGCCCCGCCCGCGCCCTCCGCCGCGTCGCGCAGGGCGTCCAGGACCGGGCGGAGCAGGGGGTGGTCCTCGGCGCCGCGGCGGACGGCGGCGAAGACGCGGCGGGTGGCGACGACGTCGTCGACGGGGCGGACGGCGACACCGGACAGGTCCATGTCGCGCAACGCGCTGCGCGGGACGAGGGCCACGCCCGCGCCCGCCGCCGCGAGGGCGACGACCGCGCGGAAGTCGTCGGAGGAGTGCTCAAGGCGCGGCTGGAACCCGGCGTACTCGCAGGAGAGGACCACCACGTCGTGGCAGGGGTTGCCGGGGTAGGGGCCGATCCAGGTCTCGCCGGCGAGGCCGGCGATCCGGACGGTGCCGGTCCCGGCATCGGCGAGGGGGTGGCCCGCCGGGAGGACGGCGTCGAAGGGCTCGGCGTACAGGGGGACGCGGGAGAGCCGCTGGTCGTCGGCGCGAGGGGCGCCGCGGTACTCGACGGCGACGGCGATCTCGGCGCGGCCGTCGAGCACCATGGGCAGCGACTCGTCGCCTTCGGCATCCCGGACCCGGACCCGGATGCCCGGGGCGGTGCCGCCGAGCGCGGCGATGGCCGGGGCGAGCACGAGCGCGATGCCCGTGGCGAAGGAGGCCACGGTCACCTCGCCGGCGGCGCCGGAGGTGTAGGCGGCCAGCTCGGCCTCGGCGCGTTCGAGCTGGGCGAGGACGGTGTTGGCGTGGGCGAGCAGGATCTCACCGACGGGGGTGAGCTGGACGCCGCGGCCGCCGCGCTCCAGCAGCCGGTGGCCGGTCTCGTTCTCCAGGGCCGCGAGTTGCTGGGAGACCGCGGAGGGGGTCAGATACAGCGCGGCGGCCGCGGCGGTCACCGTACGGTGGTCCGCCACGGCCCGCAGGGTCCGCAGCCGTCGTGCGTCAATCACCCATTCATCCTGCCAGGGCATCGCGCGCGGCGATGAACGCGTCCACCGCCTTCTCGACGTCCGCGGTGGAGTGCGCGGCCGACAGCTGGACCCGGATGCGGGCCTTGCCGTGCGGCACGACGGGGTACGAGAAGCCGATGACGTAGACGCCGCGCTCCAGCAGCAGCTCCGCCATGCGGCCCGCCTTCGCCGCGTCGCCGATCATGACCGGGGCGATGGGGTGCTCGCCGGGCAGGATCTCGAAGCCGGCCTCGGTCATCCGGGAGCGGAAGAGGGCGGTGTTCTCCGCGAGGCGGGTGCGCAGGTCCTCGGAGTCCTCGATCAGGTCGAGGACCTTGAGGGAGGCGGCGGCGATGACCGGCGCGAGGGAGTTGGAGAACAGGTACGGGCGCGAGCGCTGGCGCAGCAGCGCGACGATCTCCGCGCGGGCCGCGACGTAGCCGCCGGAGGCGCCGCCGAGGGCCTTGCCGAGGGTGCCGGTGATGATGTCGACCCGGTCCATCACGCCGTGCAGGGCGTGGGTGCCGCGGCCGCCGGGGCCGGTGAAGCCGACGGCGTGGGAGTCGTCGACCATGACCATGGCGTCGTAGCGGTCGGCGAGGTCGCAGATCTCGTCCAGCGGGGCGATGTAGCCGTCCATGGAGAAGACACCGTCGGTGACGACGAGGCGGCGGCGGGCGTCGGACGCCTCCTTCAGGCGCGCCTCGAGCTCGGCCATGTCGCGGTTGGCGTAGCGCAGGCGGCGGGCCTTGGACAGCCGGATGCCGTCGATGATGCTGGCGTGGTTGAGCGCGTCGGAGATGACGGCGTCGTTCTCGTCCAGGAGGGTCTCGAAGACGCCGCCGTTGGCGTCGAAGCAGGAGCTGTAGAGGATCGTGTCCTCGGTGCCGAGGAAGGCGGAAAGGCGCGCCTCGAGCTCCTTGTGGACCTCCTGGGTGCCGCAGATGAAGCGGACGGACGCCATGCCGTAGCCCCAGCGGTCCAGGGCCTCCTTGGCGGCGGCGGTGACCTCGGGGTGGTCGGCGAGACCGAGGTAGTTGTTGGCGCAGAAGTTCAGCACGTCGCCGGGGGCGCCGCCGCCGGTGACCGAGACGGAGGCGTTCTGCGGGGTGCCGATCACGCGCTCGGGCTTGAAGAGCCCGGCCTCGCGGATCTCGTCGAGGGTGCCGCGCAGGTCGTCGCGGACGGAGTCGAACATCGGGGTTCTCCCTGGAAAGCTGCGGGTGCGGGTGGGTCGTGCCTCGGGGCCGGCCCGGACGGCTCAGGAGGTCCAGTCGAGGACGATCTTGCCGCAGCGGCCGCTCGCGGCCTCGTCGAAGGCGGCGTCGAAGTCGCGGTAGGAGTAGCGGCCGGTGACCACGGGGGCGATGTCGAGGCCGCCTTCCAGCAGCACGGACATGGCGTACCAGGTCTCGTACATCTCGCGTCCGTAGATGCCCTTGATGGTGATCATCGACGTGACGATCTTCGCCCAGTCGACCGAGTAGTCCTGCGAGGGCAGGCCGAGCATCGCGATGCGGCCGCCGTTGGTCATGTTGGCGATCATGTCGCGCATGGCCTCGGGGCGGCCGGACATCTCCAGGCCGATGTCGAAGCCCTCGCGCAGGCCGAGCTCGCGCTGCCCTTCGGCGATGGTGGTCTCGGCGACGTTGAGCGCGAGGCTGACGCCGACCTTGCGGGCGAGCTGCAGGCGGTACTCGCTGACGTCGGTGATGACGACGTTGCGCGCGCCGGCGTGCTTGGCGACGGCGGCGGCCATGATGCCGATCGGGCCGGCGCCGGTGATCAGCACGTCCTCACCGACCAGGGGGAAGGACAGCGCGGTGTGGACGGCGTTGCCGAACGGGTCGAAGATCGCCGCTATGTCGAGGTCGACGGGAACCCGGTGCACCCACACGTTGGAGGCGGGCAGCGCCACGTACTCGGCGAAGGCGCCGTCGCGGCCGACTCCGAGGCCGATCGTGTTGCGGCACAGGTGGCGGCGGCCGGCCAGGCAGTTGCGGCACTTGCCGCAGACGAGGTGGCCCTCGCCGCTGACGAGGTCGCCGGTCTTGATCTCGGCGACGTCGGCGCCGACGGCGGCGACCTCGCCGACGAACTCGTGACCGAGCACGAGCGGGGTGTTCACGGCCTGCTGGGCCCAGCCGTCCCAGGCACGGATGTGCAGGTCGGTGCCGCAGATGCCGGTCCGCAGCACCTTGATGAGGACGTCCCCGGGTCCGATCTCCGGCTCCGGGACGTCCCGCAGCCACAGGCCGGGCTCGGCCTTCTCCTTCACCAGTGCCTTCACTCTTGCGACTCCTGCCGGCAGACGAGGTGGCCCGGCCCGCGCGGGGGGACGCGGACCGGGCACAGGGGGAGCCCGGGCGGAGCGGCGGCGCCCGTCGGCGCCGGCTCGCGCGATGCGCCGGGCACACAGCAATCTGCCCGGCTTCGGGCGTTCAGTCCATCGATCTTTTCTTAAGCTCGGCAACAGCGCAGCTTCACGCTCGGCCGGAAGGGTGGCGCCGGCCGCTCCGGGCCGGGGCGCCGGGGCTCAGCGCGGGGCGAGCGCGGCCAGCTGAGCGGTGATGGTGTCGGTGTCCTGGAAGGTCAGGCCGATGCGGGCGACGTGCTTCCAGCGCACGATGCCCTCGGCGTCCACGATGAAGACCGAGCGCTTCAGGCCGAGGCCCGGCATGGTGATGCCGTAGGCCTTCGCCACCGTGCGCTGGGTGTCGGCGAGCAGCGGGAAGCGCAGGTCGCGCTTGCGGGCGAAGTGCTCGTGGCTGTCGAGGTCGCTGAAGTTGATGCCCCACACCGTCGCCCCGAGGTCGCGGAAGCGGTCGAGGTCGGAGGTGTAGGAGCAGAGCTGCCTGGTGCACACGGCCGAGTCGTCCCCGGGGTAGAAGGCGAGCACGACGGGGGCGCCGCGGTGCGCGGACAGGGAGTACTCGCCGCGCTCGGCGCCCGATCCGGTGAGCAGGACTCCCGGGAGGTTGAAGTCGGGGGCGGGGGTGCCGGTCTCGGGCACGGGCATGGCGGGGTCCTCTCGCAGGGGTGTCGTGGAGCGCGTCGCGCGTGACGATACAGAACGTTCGTTCTTGTCGGGACGCTACGCGGTGCCGTCCGCTACCGTCAAGGACATGAGTGCCCCACCCGCCGTTCCCCTGGTCACGATCGCCGCCGCGGACGCGCCGCCGCGTGACCGCATCCTGGCCACCGCGGCCCGGCTGTTCTACGCCGAGGGGATCCACGCCGTGGGCATGGACCGGATCGTCACGGAGGCGTCCACGACGAGGGCGACGCTCTACCGGCACTTCCTGGGCAAGGAGCAGCTCGTCCTGAGCTACATCCGGGCCACCGACGAGCAGATCCGCAGCTTCACCACGGCCGCGCTGGAGGGTCTTGGCGCACGGGAGGCGCTGGCCGCGGTGGCCGGCGCGCTCGGCGACCAGCTGTGCTCGCCGGGCTTCCGCGGCTGCCCGTTCCTGAACGCGGCCGCGGAGTACCCGGACCCGGCCGACCCCGTCTCGCGCGCGATCGTGGCCCACCGGGACTGGCTGCGGGGGCTGGTCGCCCGGCTGCTCGCGCAGGCGGGCGCCCCCGAGCCCGCCGAGGACGCGGCGACGCTGATGATGCTGCGCGACGGTGCCGTGATGACCGCCGCGCTGGGTGACGCGGACGCGGTGCGGGCCTCCCTGGCGCGGGCGGTTCGCCGTGTGCTGACCGACGCCGGTGTGGGCTGAGCCTGCCGGCACGACGCGCGGGTTGGTGGTCCGCCCCGGCCCGCTGCTCCCGGCCGCGTATACCCGGCGGCCCGCGACCGGTGAGGCCGGCCGCGTCGCACGGGCGCGCGTGGCGCCCCGCTCCCGCCAAACGAGCGGGGGGCGACGAGCCGTCCTGGCGAACGGCCTCGAGCCCCTCCGGCAGCCGGTGTCGGCGCCGACCGCCCGGACAGGGGCGCCGCGCGAAGGCATGCGGACCGCGGGTGGCGCAGGCACGACGCGCGTGACTGCTCCGGCCCACCGCCCCCGGCCCGTACGAGCCGCGCGGCAAAGGCCCGCCTGATGGCGGCCCGCCGGTACAACGGCGGACCGCGCCCCGGATCAGCCCGGCGCGTACCCGGCCGCCGGGCGGACGGCGGCGGACCAGGGCGTGCGGGATGGAGTGCGCGGCCGGGCAGCGGCGGTCGCGCCGTGTCGCAGCGCGCTCGCGGCTGCCGAACGGCGGGTGGGAATCAGCCGGCGTGGGTGGAGAACAGACCGCCGGTGGGGCCCTGCTTGTCACCGCCCTGGGCCTTCTTGAGGGCATTGGCCAGGCCCTCGATGGTCATGGACTGCAGGATGACGCGGCCGTCGCCCTCCAGGGTCGCCAGCGACAGCCCCTCACCGCCGAAGACGGCGTTCATGATCCCCTGCCGGTTGAGCCCGCCGATGCGCTGCACGCCGTAGCGGACGCCGTCCTCGAAGGCGACGATGCAGCCGGTGTCGACCTCGATGCGGCCGCCGAAGTCGGCGGGGTTGAGGTCGATGAAGTTGCCCGCGCCCGCGATGATCACCGTGCCGCGGCCGGTGAACTTCTCCAGGACGAACCCCTCGCCGCCGCTGGTGCCGGTGCGGCCGCCCTGAAAGGCGATGCCGAAGTCGACGGTCGACTCGGCGGCCACGAAGGCGTCCTTCTCCGCGTACCAGGCGCGCGACCCGTCCAGTTCCAGGGCGCGCATCTCGCCGGGCAGGACGCCCGCGAAGCCGACGGTGCCCTCGCCGCCGCTCGCGGTGAAGTACTGGAAGGCGATGCTCTCGCCCGCCAGCATCCGCTGGCCGACCTGCATGGCCGTGCCCATCGCCTGACGGAGCATGCCGCCCATGCCGCCGCTCCCCGCACCGTCCTGGGCCTGGCGCTGGGCGCCGGGGCCGGCCAGCCGGGTGTCCATGCTCACGTTCGCGGTCTTGAACAGGAACTTCCCCGCCTCGCAGTAGACGGTCTGGCCGGGCTGGAGGGTGCACACCGCCATCTGCATGGCGTTGCCGACGATCTGCTGCTTGAGGGTCACTGCGGTGCTCCGGGTGGTCTCGGGATGCTCTCGTTCAGACGGATGTACCCGACAACGAACGACCCGGACGATTCGGTTCCGCCTGGTCCTCCGGCCGCGCCGCGGGGGCGGGCGGCCGGCCGCCGGCGTCGAGGAAGCGGGCGAGCGGCAAGGTGGCGGCGCCGACGGTGACCGCGTCCGTCCCGAGCCGGCCCAGCTCGATGGAGGTCTGGGCGCAGGGGTGGCGCAGCGCGTACGCGGCGGTGGCCTCGCGGACGGCGGGCAGCAGCCGGGGGCCGATCATCAGGCCGGTCCAGCCGGACAGCACGATGCGCTCGGGGTTGAAGAGGTTGACGAGGTCGGCGATGCCGGCGCCGAGGTACTCGGCGGTCTCGTCGAGCAGGGCGACGGCGGCGGCGTCACCGGCCTCGGCGGCGTCGAGGAGGGCGGCGATCGCGGCCTCCTCGCTCACCCCCGTGGGCGCGTCCCAGCGTTCGATGAGCGCCTCGGCGCCCACGTAGGCCTCCAGGCAGCCACGGGCGCCGCAGCGGCAGCGCCGTCCGCCGACCTGGAGGGTGGTGTGGCCCCACTCCCCCGCGCTGCTGCTGGCACCGCGGTACGGCTTGCCGTCGGCGACGACGCAGGCGCCGACCCCGGAGCCGAGCAGGGCGATCACGGCGTTGCGGGCGCCGCGGCCGGCGCCGAACCACATCTCGGCCTGGCCGAGGGTCTTGGCGCCGTTGTCGATGTGGAGCGGCAGCGCGGTGCCCTCGGCGAGCAGCACGCCGAGGGGGACGGCGTCCCAGCCGATGGTCTGGCCGTGGACGACCGCGCCGGCGCCGCCGGCGCCCTGCTCGACGATGCCGGGGACGCCGACGCCGACGCCCAGCACGAGGGCGGGGTCCACGCGGGTGTCCTCCAGGACGACGGCGAGGCCGTCGAGGATCAGCTGGACGACGAGGGCGACGTCGTGGCCGCTGTCGGCCAGCGGGCGGTCGGTGGAGGAGAGCTCGGTCAGGGCGAGGTCGAAGAGAGTGACCCGGACGCGGGTCTCGCCGACGTCGACGCCGATGAGGAAGCCGTGACGGGGGGCGACCTTGAGCATGACGCGGGGGCGGCCGCCGTCGGACTCGACGGAGCCGGCCTCCTCGACGACGCCGTCGGCGATGAGCTCGGCCACGACGTTGCTGATGGAACCTGTGCTCAGTCCGGTGTCCCTCGCCAACTCCTGACGGCTGAGGGGTCCTTCGAAGTACAGGTGGCGCAAGAGCGCCGAACGGTTGCCCCGCCGCAGGTCGCGTACGGTCCGCTTGCCTCGGTCTGCCATGGTGCTCCCTCCGCGGCTGAATCTATCGCTGCGCCAAGTCTTGACGCCAGGTTTTCTCAGACGTTAAATCACGCCTTGAATTAAGGCGTGACGTACTTCACTTCCCGAAGGCACCCACCCCTGGAGAGGGATCCCCGGTCATGCACATCACCCGTACCACGGCCGCCGTGACGCTCGCGGCCGCGCTCATCGCCTCCGCCACCGCGTGCGGCGGCGGCTCCTCGACCGACGGCAGCGGAAACGGCAGCCCCAAGGAGCTCACCTACTGGGCCAGCAACCAGGGCGCCAGCCTCGAGGCGGACAAGGCGACCCTGACGCCCGAGCTCAAGAAGTTCGAGAAGCAGACCGGGATCAAGGTCAAGCTCGAGGTCATCCCGTGGTCCGACCTCCTCAACCGGATCCTCGCCGCGGCCACCTCCGGCCAGGGCCCCGACGTCCTCAACATCGGCAACACCTGGTCCGCGTCCCTCCAGGCCACCGGCGCGCTCCGCCCCTTCGACGCCAAGGCGTTCGACGCCATCGGCGGCAAGGACCGCTTCGTCTCCTCCGCCCTGGGCGCGACCGGCGCCGAGGGCAAGGACCCGGCCGCGGTGCCGCTGTACTCCCTGGCGTACGGCCTGTACTACAACAAGAAGATGTTCGCCGACGCGGGCATAGCCAACCCGCCCGCCACCTGGGACGAGCTCGTCGCCGACGGCAAGAAGCTCACCAAGGGCGGCAAGTACGGCCTCGCCGTCGAGGGCGGCAACCTCTCCGAGAACGTCCACCACGCCTTCGTCTTCGGCAAGCAGCACGGCGCCGACTTCTTCGACGCCTCCGGCAAGCCGACCTTCACCACGCCCGAGGCCGTCGCGGCCGTCAAGCAGTACATCGACTTCATCGCCAAGGACAAGATCGCGGCCCCCGGCAACGCCGAGTACGCCGCCAACCAGTCGGTCGCCGACTTCGCCACCGGCAAGGCCGCCATGCTGCTGTGGCAGGCCGCCGGCTCCTCCCTGAAGTCCCACGGCATGAAGCCCGAGGACTACGGCGTCGCCCAGGTGCCGTTCCAGAGCGCGGGCGCCACCGGCGAGACCGCCGTGAACTCGATGGTCGCGGGCATCAACCTGGCCGTCTTCAAGAAGAGCGACAACGTCGACGGCGCGCTGAAGTTCGTGAAGTTCATGACCAGCGACGACGAGCAGAAGATCCTCAACGGCGCCTACGGCTCGCTCCCGCCGGTCAAGGCCGCCCAGTCCGACCCGGCCTTCGCCACCCCGGACCTGAAGGTCCTCGCGGACGCGCTCGCGGGCAGCGCGGCGCCGCTCCCGCAGGTCGCCAACGAGAGCCAGTTCGAGACCGCCGTCGGCACCGCGATGAAGGACCTGTTCGCCGACGCCGCCGCCGGCAAGCCGGTCACCACCGAGAGCGTCAAGGCCGCCCTCGAAAAGGCCCAGCAGCAGATGCCGGCCTCGTGAGCGTGAAGGAACCGATGACCGCCACCGTGCCGCCCGTCCGGCACAGCTCCAAGACGCCTTCCCCTGGCGGCCGGCCGGCCGCCGGGGGAAGGGCCCCGCTGTCGCGGCTGCGCCTGCCGGCGCGGCTGCGGCGCGCGTCGCTCCCGTACGTCCTGCTGCTGCCGGCGCTCGCGCTGGAACTGCTCATCCACCTGGTGCCGATGGTCGTCGGCGTCGTGATGAGCTTCAAGGAGCTCACCCAGTTCTTCATCAGCGACTGGTCGGCCGCCCCCTGGAAGGGCCTGGACAACTACCGCGTCGCGGTGGACTTCAACGCGCCCGTCGGCGAGGACCTGCTCAAGTCCTTCCTCGTCACCTGCGAGTTCACCGTCCTGGCGGTCGGGCTGTCCTGGCTGTTCGGCACCGCCGCCGCGATCCTCATGCAGGACGCCTTCCGCGGCCGCGGGCTGCTGCGCGCGGTCTTCCTGGTGCCGTACGCGCTGCCGGTCTACGCGGCGGTGATCACCTGGTCGTTCATGTTCCAGCGGGACACCGGCATGATCAACCACGTCCTCCACGACCAGCTGCACCTCACCGACGGCCGGCCCTTCTGGCTGATCGGCGACAACAGCTTCTTCGCGCTGGTGACGGTGTCGGTGTGGCGGCAGTGGCCGTTCGCCTTCCTGTGCCTGATGGCCGGCCTGCAGAACATCCCGCGCGAGCTGTACGAGGCGGCGGCGATGGACGGCGCCGGGATCTGGCAGCAGATCCGCGCGATCACCCTGCCGTCGCTGCGCCCGGTCAACCAGGTGCTGGTGCTGGTGCTGTTCCTGTGGACGTTCAACGACTTCAACACGCCCTATGTGCTGTTCGGGCGGGCCGCGCCGGACGCCGCGGACCTGATCTCGATCCACATCTACCAGTCGTCCTTCGTGACCTGGAACTTCGGCTCCGGCTCGGCGATGTCCGTGCTCCTGCTGCTGTTCCTGCTCGTCGTGACGGTGCTCTACCTGCTCGCGACCTCCCTGAGGAGGAAGGATGCCTGACGTCCGCAGCCCCATGGCCGCGCCGCGCTCCTTCGTGTGGACCCGGCGGATCGTGCTGACCGTGCTGACGGCCTTCGCGCTGGCGCCGGTGTTCGTCATGGTCGTCTCCTCGCTGAAGCCGCTGCAGGACGTGCAGGGCCCGTTCCGCTGGTTCCCCAGCGGCTTCACCCTGCGCCCGTACGCGGACATCTGGCACACCGTGCCACTCGCCCGGTACTTCGTGAACTCGCTGCTCGTGGCGGGCGGGGCGACCCTGTGCTCGGTCGCGGTGGCGGTCTTCGCGGCGTACGCGGTCAGCCGCTACGACTTCAAGGGGCGCCGCTTCTTCTCGGTGACGATCCTGTCCACCCAGATGTTCCCCGGCATCCTCTTCCTGCTGCCGCTCTTCCTGATCTTCGTGAACCTCGGGAACGCAACGGGCATCGCCCTGTACGGCAGCCGCGGCGGCCTGATCCTGACCTACCTCACCTTCTCGCTCCCCTTCTCCATCTGGATGCTGGCGGGCTACTTCGACTCCATCCCCCGGGACCTGGACGAGGCCGCCATGGTCGACGGCTGCGGGCCGCTGGGCGCGCTGTTCCGGGTGGTCGTCCCGGCCGCCGTGCCCGGCATCGTCGCGGTGTGCGTGTACGCCTTCATGACGGCCTGGGGCGAGGTGCTGTTCGCCTCCGTCATGACCAACGACACCAGCCGCACGCTCGCCGTCGGCCTGCAGGGCTACGCCACGCAGACCGACGTGTACTGGAACCAGGTCATGGCCGCCTCGCTCGTGGTCAGCGTGCCCGTCGTCGCCGGGTTCCTGCTCCTGCAGCGCTACCTCGTCGCCGGGCTGACCGCCGGCGCCGTCAAGTGAGCCCCACAGCCCCTCAGAGTCCCCCGAACGAAAGGCAGTCCGTGACCCTCGACCTCAGCGCCCTCCCCGACGGATTCGTGTGGGGCGCCGCGACGGCCGCGTACCAGATCGAAGGAGCCGTGGCCGAGGACGGCCGCGCGCCCTCCATCTGGGACACCTTCTCCCGCACGCCGGGGAAGGTCGCGAACGGCGACACCGGTGACGTCGCCTGCGACCACTACCACCGCGTGCCGGAGGACATCGGCCTGATGCGCCGGCTCGGCCTGGACGCCTACCGCTTCTCCCTCGCCTGGCCCCGCGTGTTGCCGCAGGGCGGCGGGCCGGTCAACCCCGCGGGCCTGGCCTTCTACGACCGCCTGGTCGACGCCCTGCTGGAGGCGGGCATCACCCCCTTCCCCACCCTGTACCACTGGGACCTGCCGCAGGCCCAGCAGGACCGCGGCGGCTGGCCGGAGCGGGAGACCGCGCTGCGCTTCGCCGAGTACGCGTCCGTGGTGGCCGAACGGCTGGGCGACCGGGTGACCCACTGGGCGACGCTCAACGAGCCCCTGTGCTCGGCCTGGATCGGCCATCTGCAGGGCGTGATGGCCCCCGGCCTCACCGACATCACGGCCGCCGTACGCGCCTCGTACCACCTGCACCTGGGTCACGGCCTGGCGGTTCAGGCGCTGCGCGCCGCGGTCCCGCACGCCCGGGTCGGCATCGTCAACAACCTCAGCCCCTGCGAGCCGGCCTCCGACCGGCCCGAGGACGTCGCCGCGGCGCTGCGCGCCGACGGCCACACCAACCGCTGGTGGCTGGACCCGATCCACGGCCGCGGCTACCCCGAGGACATGCTGGAGCTGTACGGGGTCGAACTGCCCGTCCAGGCGGGTGACATGGAGACCATCGCAGCCCCGCTGGACTGGCTGGGCCTGAACTACTACTTCCGTGACATCGTCGCCGACGACCCGTCGGGGCCGGTCCCCCACACCCGCGCCGTGCGCGTCCCCGACGTCCGCCGCACCGCGATGGACTGGGAGGTGCACGCCGACGGCCTGGAGCGGCTGCTGCTGCGGCTGACCGAGGAGTACGGCGCCCGCAAGATCTACGTCACCGAGAACGGCTCGGCGTACGAGGACCGCGTCGGCCCCGACGGCCAGGTCCACGACCCCGAGCGCACCGCCTACCTGGAGGAGCACCTGGCGGCCTGCGCCCGCGCCGTGCGCGGCGGTGCCCCGCTCGCCGGCTACTTCGCCTGGTCGCTGCTGGACAACTTCGAGTGGGCGTACGGCTACGACAAGCGCTTCGGCCTCGTCCACGTCGACTACGAGACCCAGCGCCGGACCGTGAAGGGCAGCGGGCGCCGCTACGCCGAGATCATCACCGCCCACCGGAGCCGCGCCCGCAGCGCGGCCTGACCTCCCCCGCCATCCCGTCTCCACCCCCCACACAGGAGATCCGCGATGCCACACCACCCCCACATCGGACGCCTGATCGCCGTGCTCGCGGCGGTCGCGGCGGCCTTCGCCGGGTTATTGCTCGCCGGACCCGGGGCGGCCGCCGCCGCCAACCAGCAGTGGAAGCCCGTGCTCCAGGCGGACGGTTCGTACGTCCTCACGGCCCGGCACAGCGGCAGGTGCCTGGACGTCGCGTCCGCTTCGGCGGCCGACGGCGCCCTGCTGCAGCAGTACACCTGCAACGGCACCGCGGCCCAGTCCTTCCGGCTGACGCCGTCGGGCTGACCGGCTCAGGGGGGGGGGGGGGGGGGGGGGGGG
>NZ_JBYIQW010000035.1:0-82154 GCF_057707815.1 Actinacidiphila sp. bgisy160 | reverse complement strand
GCCGCCGCGAGTCCCGCTCGATCAAGACCTGCGGCATCGCGGACGAACTCGGTGGCATCGCCTTCCCCTACGCCCGACTGGCCATCCGCGTCCACCGTCGCCGCCGGCAGACAGGCCGACGCGAGAGCCGCGAGACCGTCTACGCCGTCACCAGCCTCGAAGCCCACCAGACCACCCCCGCCGAACTCGCCACCGCGATCCGCGGCCACTGGACGGTAGAGGCCCTGCACCACGTCAGAGACGTGACCTTCGCCGAGGACGCCTCCACCATCCACACCGGCACCGCACCCCGCGCCATGGCGACCCTCCGCAACCTCGCCATCGGCCTGCTCAAGATCCTCGGAGCCGCCAACATCGCCAAAACCACCCGGGCGATCCGCGACCAGCCAGAACGAGCACTCCCACTCCTGGGCATCACCAACAACCCCGACACTCAAGGAACTTGATCAAGCCCTGGCCGGAAGACCTGGGTGAGGTCGAGGCGGAGCGTCGGGCAACGGACACAGGCTCCTCTGAACTAGGCTTGGCCGCTTGAAGCTCAGGGAGTGTTCGTCGAAGTGTCGATGGATACTGCGAAGGCCGCGAGGGTAGTGAAGTCGTCGTTCCGCAGGCCAATCCGTGGATTGACGTGGTGGAGCAAAGCGGCTGCGTGGTGATTGGCAGCCACGTGTGCGTGATCCGCGTCGCTCTGTTCGTCGTCCACCCAAGCGAACGGTCGGCCTTTGGCGTACTCCACCAATGGCTCCAACTTCCAATGAACGCCATCAGGGCGCTCGTTGAGCAGGGCATCACCGAAGTCGACGAACGGCAGTTCAGGCAGACCGAGCGTAGGTCCAATCCACGTGTTCGCGTCGCTCATCCACGTTGTGGCCCAGCAGATCTCGTAGCCGAGAGCCAGCAGTGCCGGCCCGTGATCGGGGTTGAGCCATACCCGTAGCGGCCCCATGTGGGTCCCCAGTCTCCCGTGCCCCCCAGCTGCCCCGCTCTCCTGTGGGACGCGAAGGGTGGTGTAGCCCTCGGGGCGCTTCTCGGGCTTCGCCGCATACGGATTCAGGGGTCCGTCGACGTCGAGGAACAGCAACGGCCGACCCATGGCACCCCCAAATTAGCGCTCCCAATCTACTGAGCCACCGAAGCATATCCGTCGTCACGCGTCGCTGGAGCGTCCAGCGGCCGGCGTGAAGCCAGGCATTCAGAGATCGACCGCCGCGGCCGTGCGGGCTGCGGTGGCGTCCATCTGGGCGCGCTTGTCCTCCGCACCAGCGAGGCTGACTTTCAGTCCTTCGACTTTGCCGAGCCAGCCCTCACGCCCCGCCTCAGCTAAGCGGGCGACGAGGTTGTCGCGAATTGCCTCCAACCGGCCGCGCTGGGGCGGGTCCGGCCGGAGGAGCGAGCAACGAATGCAAGCGTGTTCATGAACACCCGAAAGGGACGAGCGCAGGTGTCGGTGGACACTTTGCGCTTCTTGAAGTGCGCCAGGAAAGCGTGTTCAACGACGGGCGCGGGAAGCTTGACCGGGACGGCGCCGAAACGGCTACGGACGGCTTCGTCGGTCTCCTCGATGTGGTCGACGGTGAGGCGGGAGATCGCGGTAGGCCATTGGGCGTAGAGGAGCAACGGCGGGCCGGTGAGGCGGCTTTCGGGCCCCAGGGTGTCTTCGTGCAGGAGGCGGCGGGCGGTGTCCCAGCGGGGCTCGTCGTCCATGGCCTGGGAGGGGCTCAGGCCCAGGGCGAGAACGAGTCCTTCCCAGGGACATCCCGCGCGAGCATTTCGTCGATGCAGCTGCGCAGTGCGTTGCCGTAGTAGTCGACCGGAGGGAGCCAGGGCACCTGTTGGAACAGTTCGCCGAGTTGGTCGGTGCCGGGATCGGTGAGGAGGGTGCGGAGTTCGTCAGGGACGGGGTCGTCGACCAGGCACAGCCAGGCGAGGGCGGCGCCGACGCGAGTCTCGAGCGGTTGGGCGGCGTCCGACCACAGGGTCCGGGTCCATGCGGCAACGGACTCGTTGTGGTCTTCGCGGGCGAGTTGGGCGATCGCCAGAACCAGGCTCACCCGGACCGTCGGGTCGTCTTCCACGGTCAGCCGGTTGTCGAGGGCGGACGAGATGCGCGCCATCTCGCCGGTCGCCGTCGCCAGGACGAAGGCCGTGGCGGAGCGGACCTCGGGATCGGGGTCGGGTAGAAGGGGGAGCAGGAGGTGCAGATCCGCGGTGATCGCAGCGCGGGCGGCCTGAATTGTCCAGTCCACCGGACACATTGTGGTGCCGTCCGCGTCCTGTGGATCCTCGGCGACCTGGAGGAGACCTTCGCGGCTGCCGTCCCCGAAGTGCTGGCACCGCGCGATCTCGGCGACCAGCTGGAGAGTCTCCGCGCGGAGCTCGGGGGACCCGGCGGCCGCGATCCGGAGTAGGAATGGGACCGCCAGTGCTCCCACCGCGATCCCGTTGCCCTGGTGATGCAGGTACTCCCACAGGTTCCCCAACGCCCGCCGGGCGGCGTCAGTGTCACCGGAGGCGAGAATTGCGAGGAGACCGGGAACCTCCTCGCCCGGACCGTAACAATGCGGGAACCGCTCCCATGGGATCTGGTCGTATCTGAACCCGTCCTTGACCTCCCGCGGGATCGCACCCACGACGGTCCGCATGTCGCAGTCCGTGCCCACCCACGGCTCCGGCCACCGGTCCCAACGGTCATCGTCCATGGCTTGGCCTTCCGGTCCACTGACACCATCCGAACCCCGGGAGTCTAGCGGCCGATGATCAAGAGCGCGCTGCGCAGCAGGAGCCGCAGGCCGGTCTCGGGTGCGAGACGCATGAGCACGCGGATCGCGCGCCATGTCGCCTGCTCGGCAGGGGTGGTGAGGATCTCGTGTGCGCCGATGCGGGCAAGGCGGTCCGTGGGTGAACGGAATCCCCTCACTCTGGGAGCGTCCGGGCGGGGTCGGCGCAGGCGCTCCCTCATGGGAGCGCCTGCGGGCAGTCCCGCTGATACGGGTCCGGCCCCGACCGCGTAGGTGAGAGCGTCGGCCGGGTCCGCGGGTACCATCACGCCGGTCCCGCACGGCTTCCGCCTTCCCGCGGTGTCAGTCGGTGATCTCGACCCTGCCGTTGGGCGCCTCGGGGGAGGGGTGGGCGGGCGCCGCGGAGCCCCGCTTGGCGAGGCCCTTGAGCAGATCGGCGAGGTCGACTCCCGTGGTGGAGCTGAGCAGTTCCATGCCCTGGGCCACGTTGTCCGCGACCGTGCGGGACAGTTGGCTCGCGCCGTCCGTCGAGATCACGGTCATCTTGTCCACGGCGGCGAGCGGCTCGGACGCCTTCGCGACGACCTGGGGCAGCACCTCGACCAGCATCTGCAGCACCGCGGCGTCGCCGTACCGGGCGAAGGCGTCGGCCTTCTTCTGCATGGCCTCGGCCTCGGCCGACCCCTTCGCGGCGATGGCCGCGGCCTGCGCCTCGCCCTCGATGCGTACGGCGTCGGCGAGTGCGGCGCGGTGCGCCTTCTCGCCCTCGCCGGTCAGCCGGGAGCGCTGGGCGTCCGCCTCGGCCTCCTTGACCAGCGCGATGCGGCGGGCCTCGGCCTCCTGCTCGGCCTGGTACCGCGCGGCGTCGGCGGGCTTGCGGACCCTGGTGTCGAGTTCGCGGTCGGTCAGCGCGGCCTGGCGGGCGGCGACCTTCTCCTGCTCGGTGAGGACTTCCTGGCTGCGGGCGGCCTCGGCGAGCGGGCCGGCGGCAGCGGCGCGGGCGGCGGCCTCGTCCGTCTCGGCCTTGATCTCGGCCTGCTTGAGCGCGAACGTCCGCTGGGCGATCGCGATCTCCTCCTCGGCCTTGAGCCGTGCCTGCTCCGAGGCCTGCCGCGCCAGGGCCTCGGCGATGTCCGCCTCCTGCTTGGCCCGGGCGGCCTCGGGCCGTCCGAGGTCCTCCAGGTAGGAGCCCTCGGTGGTGATGTCCTGGATCTGGAAGGCGTCAAGGACCAGGCCCTGCCCGGAAAGACTGGCCTCCGCCTCCTCGGCCACCTGTCCGGCGAACGCCGCCCGGTCACGGATGACGTCCTCCACGGACATCCGCCCGACGATGGAGCGCAGAGCGCCCGACAGGACTTCCTGGGTGAAGCCGACGATGCCGTCCTGCTGCATCAGGAAGCGCTGGGCCGCCGCGCGGATGGAGTCCTCGGTTCCCCCGACCTTGACGATCGCGACGCCCTCCAAGTGGGCCTTCACCCCTCGCAGCGTGACGGCGCCCCGTACGGCCACGGGGATGTGCCGGCTGGACAGGTCCAGGGTGAACTTCTGCTGGACGAAGGGCACGACGAACACGCCCCCGCCGACCACGACCTTCTGACCGCTGTTGTCGGTGAACACGCGTCCGGTCTCAGGGTCGGTGGACTTCTTGCCACGCCGGCCGGTGACGATGAACGCCTCGCTGGGGCCGGCGACCTTGTAGCGGGTGATGACGACGAGGGCGAGCAGGACGACGAGTACGACGATGCCCACCGCAGCGGTGAGTACTGGGCTCATGCCGGATTCCCTTGATCAGTACAGATACGACAAAGACGCGTGAGTGGCCGGGGCGCTCAGTGGTCCACGGGCCGCACGGCGACAGAGGTGGCCGACAGCGCCGACTCCACCCACACCCTCGTGCCCCGCGGCAGCGGGACCGTGCTCCTGGCCGCGAGCTTCACGGGTTGGCCCGCCAGGTACGCGAGCACTTCGCCGTAGCCGTCCGCCGGGATGGCGGTGACCACCGTGCCCGAGCCGCCGATGAGGTCGTCGCCACGGGGGGCGACCGCGGTCCGCCCGCGCATCAGCGCCTGGCTGAACCTCCAGGTCAGCCATCCCGCCAGGCCCCCCGCGGCCACCCCCACCCCGACCGCGAACGCCGTCCCGAGGCCCGTTGTGCCCAAAGTGATCGCGCCGGCGAAGCCGAGCATCGACACGAATCCGGCGATCGCGGGCAGGGACAGCACTCCGTCCAGGCCACCCAGCCCGTCGAGAAGCCCGTCCAGGATGCCGTCGAAGACGAGGGCCAGCGCCAGCACCACCAGTCCGGCGATGCCAAGACCGAGAAACCACTCCATCCCGCCCCCCTTCGCCGGCACGCCGATCTCCCCAAGACAGCGCGATGTTGCCACGGACCACGCACAGGGTCATTGCCGGATTCCGGCAGTCTTTACGTGTTCTTTACGACCTGCTGTCGGCGTCATCGCCACAGCGGGTGGCCCGGGCCACCCCGGCGGTCGGGCGCCCATGATCGCCGATATTCGCGGCACGGCACACGAGGGCCCGGGAGGGCGCCTGTGTCCGGCAACGCGAGCCGTTTCCTCCCAGGGGTACCGCGGCGGTGCCTCACCGGGGTCCAATGGTGAGAGACAGGCCCTTCGTACCCGTTCCGGTCAGAAGAGGCACGCAAATGGATCCATGGCTGATCTGGTTGATCATTGCAGCCGTGTTGGCTGTGGCGGAGATCCTCACGCTCACCGCGGCGCTCGGAATGCTCAGTGTGGCCGCCCTGGTCACAGCGGGATCCGCCGCGGTCGGGCTGCCGCCGCCCTTCCAGTTCCTCGTGTTCACCATCGTCGCCACGGTCACCGTGCTGTTCGTGCGCCCGGTCGCGCTACGTCATGTTCTCCAGCCCCAGTCAGAGCGCTTCGGCGTGGAGGCACTCGTCGGCAAGGCCGCCTACGTCGTCTCCGAGGTGACGGGCCTGGGCGGAAGGGTCCGTATCGACGGCGAGGAGTGGACGGCCCGGGCCTACGACGAAACGCTGGTGATTCCTCCCGGAGCGACCGTCGACGTCATAGAGATCAGTGGTGCCACCGCAATCGTCTACCCAAGGGACTGAAACATGGAGACCACGGCGTTTCTGATCGCCGGCCTGATCGTCGCACTGTTCGCGGTCTTCACCGTGGTGCGGGCGGTCCGTATCGTGCCCCAGGCGCGCGCCCGTAATGTGGAGCGACTCGGCCGTTACCACCGGACCCTGAAACCCGGTCTCAGCCTCGTCATCCCTTACATAGACCGCGTTCATCCGGTGATCGACCTCCGAGAACAGGTCGTGTCCTTCAAGCCGCAGCCGGTCATCACCGAGGACAACCTGGTCGTCGAGATCGACACCGTGCTGTACTTCCAGGTCACCGACCCACGAGCGGCCTTCTACGAGATCGCGAACTTCCTCCAGGCGGTCGAGCAGCTCACCGTCACCACTCTGCGCAACGTCGTGGGGTCCATGGACCTGGAGAAGACCCTCACCTCACGGGACACCATCAACAGCCAGTTGCGGGGAGTGCTGGACGAGGCGACCGGCAAGTGGGGGCTGAGGGTCAACCGGGTGGAGATCAAGGCCATCGACCCTCCGCAGTCCATCAAGGACGCCATGCAGAAGCAGATGCGGGCCGAGAGGGACAAGCGGGCCGCGATCCTCGGGGCCGAGGGGCAACGCCAGTCGCAGATCCTCACCGCCGAGGGCGACAAGCAGGCCGCGGTTCTGCGCGCGGAGGGCAACCGCACGGCTGCGATCCTCCAGGCCGAGGGCCAGTCACGAGCCATCGACGAGGTGTTCCAGGCCGTGCACCGCAACGACCCCGACCCCAAGCTGCTCGCCTGGCAGTATCTCCAGATGCTGCCCCAACTCGCGCAGGGCCCTGGGAGCACCTTCTGGGTGATCCCCAGCGAGGTGACCTCCGCGCTCCAGGGCGTGTCCCGCGCCTTCAGCGAGGTGCTGCCCAAGTCGCCGGCCACCCGCGAGAAGCCGCCGTCGGACGACATGGCTGCCCAGGCCGCCAGCGACACGGTACAGGCCGCAGAAGCCGCCGCCGCGGCCCTCGCCGACGCGGCCAGGGCCGAAGCGTCCCCCGCGCCGTCCGCCCATCCCATCCCCCGTGCGGACGGCGTCGACTCGTAGGCGCGAGCCGCCCGGGCGCCTTGCGGCATCCCCTGGCAGTCCTCAGCGTTGCTTTCGGCCTGGCGGCGGGCCCCCAGCGGCTGTTCGGGCCGGCCCAGCAGCCGGGCGCCCATCGCGGCGGTCCGCAGCGTGTGGCGGTGCAGTGCATCGGCCGGGTCGTCGGGGCGCGGGGGCGGCCGGGTCGAAGAAGCCGCCCCCGCGGGGCGCCGGTCAAAGGACCGGAGCGGGGGGCCCGGGCCGTGCGGGGCGGCGACTGCCGGGACCACCACCGCCACGGAAACCACGACGAACAGGACGGTCATGGCGCCAGGGACATCGGCGGTACGCGGTGACGGAGTCCCTGATCACGACCGCCGTGTGCACCTTCGAGGTCAGGTGCCGACGGGGTACCGGCTGGTGATCGCGACGCGGTTGAAGGCGTTCATCACCGTGGCCAGCCAGGCGACCGCCGAGATCTGGTCCGCGGTGAGTACGGCCGCTGCGGCGTTGTAGTCCTCGTCGCGGACGTGTCCGTCCGGTACGAGGGTGATCGCCTCGGTCAGGCGCAGGGCGGCACGGTCGGTCTCGGAGAAGTAGCCGGTCTCTTCCCATGCGGGCAGGACGGCGATCCGGTCGGGGTTCTCGCCCTTCTTGAGGGCGTCGCCGGTGTGCATGCGCAGGCAGAACGCGCAGCCGTTGATCTGAGAGGTGCGGATCCTCAACAGCTCGACCAGGAGCGGGTCGAGTCCCGCAGCAGCGGCAGCCTCTTCCACCTCCGACGACAAGGCGATGAGGGTCTTGTAGGCGGCCGGGTACTGCTTGCCGATATTGACCCGCTGGGTGTCGGTCATGGTTTGTTTGATTCCTTCGTGTGTCGTGCGCCGTGCATGTCGCGGGGCGCGTCTTGATGGCTGGTGGTATGAGTTCCGGCGGAAGTCATAGTGCGTGCGAGCGTCGCCGCCCGCCGCGTCTTCCGGGCTACGACTTCGGATCGTCGACCTTGAGCTTGTCTCCGGTGTCGGAGACGAAGACGACCAGAAGCTTGGCCTGCTTGGTTCGGCTGGCGTTCTCGGTGAGGACGTGGTGGGCGCCCGGCTGCTCGACCCAGTTCTCGCCCTGGTGGTAGGTGCTCACGGGCTTGTCGTCGAGCTTGCTGCGCACGGTGCCTTCGAGGACGTAGGCGTAGACGAACGCCTGGCCGTGCCGGTGCGGCAGCGCGATCGCGTTGGGCGGCAAGTCGACGACCGCCGAGGTGAACGTCTTGCCGTTCACATTCGGAAGCGCCTGCTGAAGCAGCGGCTTGAAGATATCGGAGGGGCGTGTCGATGCCGCGACCGTCGCCGCCACCTTGGCATGGGCGGGCTCGTTGGAGGCCGAGCAGGCCGTGGCCGTTACCAGCGTGGCGACGGCGAGCAGCCCACCGGCGATTCGCATTTCCATCACGATGGGTCTCCTGATTCAGTCTTCCGTGACGCGGATGATCGTCCTGCGGGCGTGCGCTTGTCGCGGGCGAACGCGGCGGGCACCTCGGACAGCGGCCGCATGGCTCCGAGGCTCACCGACTGCTCGGGCGCCGAGTGCACTGAGTGGCCGAACAAGGCGCAGCCCGTGGCCGACAGCGGTTGTCACATCCCGACCGTAACTCCGCGGCGGCCCGTTCAGCTGGGCCACTGCGCCGAAAGAATCTTGGGCCACTTGTCCGGGGGCCCAGGTGCCGTGGAACGGGCTTCGAGCCCCGCTCACGGCCGGTCGGCGTGGGGAGACCGCGGGTCGGCGGCAGCCCGGCGGGGGCATCCGACCCGCGCCGCTGTGGCCCCAGCCCCTGTCTGACGGCGTGCGCGCCGCCCCGTTGATGTCGGCAAAGAGCTGTAGCAGGACGTACGGTCCGCTACCGTATTGCCATGAGCAGCCAGAAGCAGATCAACGTGCGGGTGGACGCGGAGACGGCGGCGGGGATCGAGGCGCGGGCGGCGGCCGTCGGCATGAGCGTGGCGGACTACGCCCGCCAGGTCCTGGCGGACGAGGCGAACGACCTGCGGCACCGGTTCCTGGGCGCGGGCGCGCACTTCGCCGACGCCTGGGGCGACACCTTCGCCGAGCAGTTCGGGCACCCGAAGGCCGGCGACGGCGCCGGGGCCGCTGCGTGATCGTCCACATCGACCGGGCCTGGCTGCTGGACCTCGCGCACCGGAACATGCCCGGGGACCCCGACATCACCGACTTCGGATCGTTGGCGGGAGCCGTGGCCAGGCACGCGGACAGGGTGATGGAGACCCCTGTGTACACGGAGGCGCACCACCGAGCGGCCGCGCTCATGCACCAGCTCATCCGGGTGCCGGCGCTGGAGCACGCCAACGAGCTGTTCGGCGCGGTGGTGGCGGCGGCATACCTGACGGCGAGCGGAGCCATCGTGACCGTGAGCGCGAAGGAAGCGGCGGAGCTGGCAGCGCGCATCGACCGGGACGCGCTGGACGTCCGGGCAGTCGCGGAGGCTCTCCGGGGGTGGGTGGCCCCGTAGGCGGTCGGGCTCGCCAGGCGTTGAGTGCCTCAGCGGGAAGGCGGCGCCAGCGTGATCAATCCAGGGACGGGTGAGTAAGGACTGTCGCCTACCGGGTATGCGCGCGTGACCGTTCCGAAGGGCTCCGGCGCCGGCGCGCCAGGGCCCTTCGGGGGGAAGGCCACAGCCCGGGCTTGTTCTGAGTTCCGATCCAAGGCCTCGGTGGGAAGCATCGGAGCCGGATGACGGCGCGGTGTGGGTAGAGCCCGGCCAGGTAGCTGTCGGGGTCTTGCCGTAGCGGGTGGCCAGCCCGTGTGTGACCCCGCCCCGCCGTCGAGGTCAGCCGGTAAGGCCGGTCCAGCCGACGGGGATGTGGGCCAGTCGCACGCGCTGGGGATGGTCGCCGACCGGGACCGAGGCGATCTTTTGGCCGGTGGCGAAACTGATGGCGGTGACCTGGTCGGCGTCACTTTCGGAGATGACGCAGGCGGTGCCGTCGCCGCTGACGGTGGCCCAGTAGGGCTTGGCCGCGGGGACGAGCGGGCCCTCTGCGAGAGTGGCGCGGTCGACGACGGTGGCGTAGTCGTCCATGGTTCCGGCGACGCAGAGCTTGGTGCCGTCCGGGCTCATGGACAGGCCGTGGTGGCGGGAGTCGTTGACGTAGGTGGTGCGGTCGTCACTGGTGTCCGGGTTCTCGGGCAGCGTCTTGACCCGGGTGATCTTGTCGGTGGCGACATCGTACTCGGCGAGGCCGTTGAAGAACGAGACCTGGAAGTAGAGCTTGGAATCGTCCGGGGTGAGGGCGGCCGGGCGGACGGCGTCCGACAGGTCGCTGCGGCCGGCGGCGTCGAGGCGGGTACGCATGTCGATCGTCTTGACGACCTGGAAGGTGGACGTGTCCGCGATCGTGATCTTCCGGTCGCCCTTGAGGAAGTCCTGCCAGGGGGCGTCGAAGTCGTTGTTGACCTCGCCGATCGACATGTTCCAGAGGTACCTGCCGTCCCTGCTGAAGATGTTCTCGTGCGGCTTGTCGCCGGTGGTGAACTTCCCGAGTTCCCGTCCGGTGTTGATGTCGAGGACGTGGACGGTGTTGGACGTGGACGCTGACACGGCCACGCGGGTGCCGTCGGGGGAGACCGCCATGTGGTCCGAGCGGTATCCCGATACCGGGAAGCGCCACTTGACGTCGCCCGTCGCGAGGTCGATGGAGACGACGTCGGCGAAGCTCGGGCGGGAGGCGACCAGGGCGGTGCCGTCGGGGGTGGCGTACATGTCGTCGACGAACTGGTCGTGGCCCTCGCCCACGGTCTCGCGGATGCCGAGGAAGTAGATCAATTTGATGGGGTTGAGATAGATCTCGGCCAGCCGCCGATCCTTGTCGGGGATGACGTTGATGCGGCCGATCCTGGCGAAGTCCCCGCGGGCCTTGATGACGGTCGCGGTGCCCTCCCAGTTGTTGCCGACGAACATCACCTCCTGCAGGGCCGGGGATGCCTGCGCGGAGGCGGGGGCCGAGATGCAGGCCGCGACGACCGCGGTGACGGCACCTAACGCGAGCAGGGCTCTTTGCCCGACGGGGCGGGACAAGTGGCGCATGTGGGGGCTCCAGGGGGTTGGTGGCTGAGGGGAACCGAGGAGTTGAGCCCACCGGGCCGCTCTCACGTGCGAGGAGGGCGGCGCACAGTGTTCGCACTGGTCTTCCTGGGCATGGCCGGGCGATGCGCCGCGCGGCTTCGTGGGCCTCGCGGCAGCGCTGGTTTGAACTTCGAAACCGCCCAAGTTCAGAGTGTGTTACCGGATGGTAGGTAGCGGTGGGGCCCCCTCACAACCCCGCGTGGGGGAAAATCTCCTCATCGCCGATCGGAGGGCATGGTGGCGGGCAGGTTCACCCCGGCGGAAGGCCGGTACAGGGGCAAGGACGCCGCTCAGCGGCAGGCGGAGCGTCGCGCCCGTTTCCTGGAGGCGGGCCTGGAGATGTTCGGCGGGGAGCCGGGCTACCGTGGGACGCGGCTGGCCGCGCTGTGCAAGGAGGCGGGCCTGTCGAGCCGTCAGTTCTACGAGGAGTTCCAGAGCGTCGAGGACCTGCTCGCCGAACTGCACCTGATCGTCAACGACGCCGCCCAGGAAGCCGTCTTCGGCGTCCTGCCCGAGATCCAGGACCTCCCGCTGGCCGAGCGGATCACCCGAATGCTCCGCGCCTACGTCAAGGGGGCGGCCTCCGACCGGCGGTACGCCAGGATCGCCTACGTGGAGGTCGTCGGTGTGAGCCCCCGCATCGACCTCCAGCGACTGGAGCGCCGTGCCCGCTGGATCGACCTCTTCCGCGCCATCACCGACGACGCCGTCGCCCGCGGCGAGATCCGCCCCGGCGACTACGCCATCGCCGCCGCAGCCTTCATCGGCGCTGTCAACGGGCTCATGCACGACTGGGTCGTCGGCTGGGTCGACGCCTCCCTGGAGGGCATCGCCGATGAACTCCTCCAGCTCCTCCTGGGCCGCTACCGGATCGCCACCTGAGCGGCAGGCCCGCAACCCGGCCGGGCGGTGGATTCGCGGTGCCGTCCGGCAGGGCGGTCGGTCCTGGCGGAACGTGAATGCCGGCCGCACAAGTGCCGTGAGTCAGTGCTGCGGCGATCGGGAGCGGTGATTGAGCTGGGCGATCCTGGCGTTCAGGGCGGTGGCGAACCAGCACCATGCCGAGTAGGGAAAGAGCGCCGTGGCCGCGCCCCGGTCGGTACGGGATGTGGTTCGAATGAGCTCCAGGGTGCTGACGTCCAGCAACAGGGTGCCGACCAATCCGGCCCGAGGGCTGCGGGCGGCAAAAAACAGCCAGCTCCAAGCCGCGTTCAGGGAAAGGTTCACTGCCAAGGAAGCCGCCAGCCGGTCACGTTCCCGGCCCCTGGCCCGGTCGAAGGCACGGCCGGCAGCCCATGCGACGCCGGCGTACAAGGGCGTCCAGACGGCGCCGAACGCCCAGGACGGCGGGTGCCACCGCGGTTTCAGCAGCCCCGTGTACCAAGCGCTGTCCGGTTTGACCGCTGCGGCGCCCGCTGCCGCTGCGGCGGCTGTCGCCATCGCAGCACCTGCGTAGGGCTGCCACCGCGCCCGCATCCCGGGTCCATGCGACCCTTGCGGCCGGCCGGCGCGACCGTGCCGTCCTTCTTGTCGTCGCTCGTCTCGTTCGCTGATCAGCCTCATACCGACAATTCTTCCCCGCTCGGCCCAGCGCCGAGGACCTCGACCGGCTCGCCGCCCTGCGGCCCTGATCCGGGCGCGCGGCCTCCGTCCTGTTCCTGGCCGTAAATTGTCTGGCTCCATGGTGCCGGCCCTGACAAGCCAACTCGGGGTTCTCCCGCTTCGGAGCAGGGTGCGTTCGCGGCGTCGGGGGAACAGCGCCCTACTTCACGCCGCCGGCGGTCAGTCCGGCGATGATGCGCCGCTGGAAGACGAGTACGGCGATGACAAGCGGGATCGTGACCAGGACACCGGCCGCCATCTGCGTGCCGTACGGCTGGTCGAAGCGGTAGGCGCCGGTGAAGCGGGAGATGGCGACGGTCGCCGTCTGCATCGACTTCTCGTTGACCATGGAAAGGGCGATGATGAACTCGTTCCAGGCCGCGATGAAGGTGATGATCGCCGTGGTGAAGATGCCCGGGGCGGCGATGGGGATGATGACCTTCCGGAATGCCTGCCCTCGCGTACAGCCGTCCACCATGGCGGCCTGCTCGAGTTCCGCCGGCAGCTGGCGGAAGAACGCGGTGAGCGTCCACACGGCCAGCGGAAGGGCGAAGGACATACTGGGGACGACCATCGCCTGGTAGGTGTTGATCCATCCGATGTCCGAGAAGAGCTTCAGCAGCGGGACGATGAGCGAGATCCCGGGGAACATGGACGTGGCGATGATGATTCCCGCGACAAGCCCCTTGAAGCGGAATTCCAGACGGGCCAGCGCGTAGGCCGCGACGGTGCCGACCAGCAGCGTGAGCACGGTGGTCACACCGGCCACCACCAGGCTGTTGAGCAGCGAGCGCTGGAAGCCGACGTCGGGCCTGAAGACGGCGGCGAAGTTGGCGCCGGACCACGGCCGGGGGAGCGGCGAGAGCTGGAACTGGTCGGTCGGGCGCCGCAGGCTGGAGACGACCATCCAGTAGAACGGCGCGAGGCAGTACACGACGATGGCGGCGATGCCCGCGGTCCGCAGCAGGGCCGCCGGGCGAAGCCGCCGAGCCGGGGCGGGTACGGGGTGGTCGGCGGCGGTCATGCGGTGGTGGCCTTTCGTGCCGGGGCGGGCGTCCGGGTGGTGCGGGCGGTGCGCCGACGGGCTCTGGCCTCGCCGATCAGGTCCGCGCCGAGCAGCTTCACGAACGCGAACGCCACGATGACGACATATCCGAACAGGAGGGTGGCGTAGGCGGCGGCCGGGCCGTAACGCACGTTGCCGGCCTCGTAGTACGCGAGCATCGCCAGCGTCTCCACCTCGTGCTTGTGCCCGCCGATCAGGACGAACGGCAGGTCGAACATGCGCAGCGCGTCCAGGATGCGGAACAGGACGGCGATCAGCAAAGTGGGCTTGACCAGCGGCAGCGTGATGCTGCGGAACTGGCGCCAGGGGCCGGCGCCGTCGACCCGGACCGCCTCGTAGAGCTCACGGGGTATCAGCTGAAGACCGGCGAGCACCAGCAGGCCGATGAACGGCGCGGTCTTCCAGGTGTCGGCGACGATCACCGCCAGCTTCGACTGCCACCCGTCCGCGGTCCACAGGATCTTCTGGCCGAGCAAGGCGTTGGCGACCCCGTTCACGTCGAAGACCCACCGCCACAGCAGCGCGGAGACGGCGGTGGGGATCGCCCAGGGCACCAGGATGGACGCGCGGACGATAGCGCGCCCGCGTAGGGCCTGGTTCATGACCAGGGCCATCGCGAGACCCACGACCACCTCGATCGTCACGGTGGTGACCGTGAAGAACGTGGTGTTCCAGAAGGCGTTCCAGAACACCGGGGCGTTGGTCCCGGTGAACGCGTCCGTGTAGTTGCGCAGGCCCGTGAACTGCTCTCCTTCCACCACGAAGCCGTCGGCGTCGAGGCCCTGGCTCTCCTGGAAGAGGGAGGCCCTGACGGCTGCCACCAGCGGGTAGGCGATGACCAGGCCGAGGACGAGGAGGGTGGGTGAGAGCAGGACCGCCGCGAGGCGTCCGTCCCCCCGGCCCTTGCGGAGTCTGGGGACAGGGCGGCGCGCGCCGGCCGCCGGGATGGTGGTGGTCACGATATGTCCTTCGTCGGGGGAACGCCGGGCGTCCCGGCCGGGCACGCGACACGCGCGATCGCGGTGCGTGCCCGGCCCGGGACGACTCACTCCGCGGTGATCTGCTCCAGCTTCTTCTGCAGGTCGGCCAGCGCGGTGTCGGCGTTCGCCTTTCCGGAGATCACCGGATAGACGGCGTCCTGGATGGCCGTGGTGACGTCGCCGTAACGCACGGCCTTCGGCCGCGGCCGCGCACTCTCGATCGACTTGCCGAGCGTGGCGAGATAGGGGAACTTCCGCTGCAGCTCGGGCTCGGCGTACAGGTCCGCCCGGGTCGGCGCGACCGCCGCGTTGAGCAGGTTGGAGCGCTGGGCCTTCTCCGCCGTCAGGAACTTGATGAAGTCCCGTGCGGACGCCTTGTGCTTCGCGAACGTCGACACGGCCAGGTTCAGCCCGCCCAGGGTGGAGGAACCCGGACCGTTCAGTCCCGGCAGTGGCGCCACACCGAACTTGTTCGCGACCTTCGACGAGCCGTCGGTCTGGTTGGCGAGGTTCCACACGTACGGCCACTGGCGCAGGAAGACCAGCTTGCCCGCCTGGAAGGCCTCGCGGCCGTTCTCCTCCTGATAGGTCAGTGCCTCCTTCGGGAAGGTGCCGTCCTTGAAGCCGTCCACGAGCCACTTCAGGCCCGCCTTGACCTGGGGGGTGTCGGCGGTGGGCTTGCCGCTGTCGTCGAACAGCTCACCGCCGGCGGACTGGACCGCCTCGGAGAAGTTGACGGTCAGGCCCTCGTACTTGTCGAACTGGCCGCCGTAGCAGCTCATCCCGTGGGCCTCGTGGAGCTTCAGGACCTTCTTGCAGGCGTCCGCCAGCTCGCCCCAGGTGGTCGGCGCCTGGACCCCGGCCTTCTTCAGCAGGTCGGAGCGGTAGAAGAGCATCCCGCCGTTGGACTGGTACGGGGCCGCGTACACCTTGCCGCGGTACTTCGCGGTGTCGACGGCGGACGGCAGCAGGCCGTCCAGCGGGAAGTCAGAGGCCGGGAGTTCGTCGATCCAGCGGTTGGCGGCGAACTCGGCGGTCCAGGTCACGTCGAGGCCGAGCACCGAGTACGCGGCCGACTTCACCTGGGCGTTCTGCACCATCTGCTGGCGCTGCGCGTCCGCGGAGGTCGGCAGTTCGGTGATGGTGACCTTTTCCTTCGGGTGGGCGGAATTCCACTCGTCGATCAGGCTCTGCAGATTGCCGGAGGTGTCCTTTCCGGTGGCCAGGGTCACGGGACCGCGGTCATCGGAGCCCTGCTTTTCCGCGCTCTTGTCGGTCCCGTTGCTGCTGCACGCGGTGACGGCGAGTGCGGCGGCCGCGGCGACAGCGGCCGCCTGCAGAATTCTTCGGCTGGTCATTCCCTTGCTCCTCGTTGAGCAGCGCTTGTCAGCGCACATTTCGAATGGTGTGGCAGTGAGAAATCGAATCGTGTTCGTGGCTGCGAAATGGGCCGGCATCCGGCCGTCAGGCGCTACCGGGAGCGCCCGGGGCGTTCCCCGCCTGCGCGGGGCTGCCGCCCGGAGAGGCCGTCCCGGCCGGGCTCTCCAGGTACCCGACGACCGCCACCGCCCCCGCGGCCGCCCAGGCCTGGGGACGGCAGGCCGCGGGATAGGCGGGCAGCGGCGCGCCGTCGGCCGCCGAGACCCCTCCGTACAGCTCCGGCAGCCGGTACTCGAAGCGTTCCGCGGCCTCGACCACTCCGTTCGCGAGTGAGCGGGCCACCTCGTGGTGGCCCTCGGCGGCCAGCCCGAGCACGGCGATGGCCGTGTCGTGCGGCCAGACGCTGCCGCAGTGGTAGCTCATCGGGTTGAAGGCGGCGCTGGTGGAGGAGAGGGTTCGCAGTCCGAACCCGCAGTCCATGTCCGGCGCGGACAGTCTGCGGGCGACCGTCGCCGCCTCGTCGGGGGAAAGCAGCCCGGTGCCGAGCAGATGGGCCATGTTGGAGGAGGCTCCGTCCACCGGCCGCTTGGCTCCGTCCAAGGCGATCGCCGGATAGGGTCCGACGTCGTCGCAGACCCAGTAGGCCTCGCGGAAACGCTCACGCAGCCGGGCCGCCCACTCCCGCAGCTGCTCCGTTCCGCCGGCACCGAAGCTCTCCAGCAGGTCCGCGCCCTGTACGGCGGCGGCATGCGCGTAGCCCTGGACCTCACACAGCGCCAGCGGCGCCTCCGCGAGCCGTCCGTCGGACCAGCGCACCCCGTCATGGGAGTCCTTCCAGCCCTGGTTCGCCAGGCTGCCCGGGGCGGTGGCCCGGTACTCGAGGAACCCGTCCCCGTCGGTGTCTGCTGCCTCGGTGATCCACCGCAGGGCCTTCCGCAGGTGCGGCAGCAGCTCGGCGACCTCGGCCTCGGGCAGGCCCGCCCGCCAGGCGTCGTGCAGCAGGCGCACCCACAGCGCCGTGGCGTCGACCGTGCCGTAGTACAGCGGTGGCAAGGTGAGGCTGCCCAGTCGCAGCGGCTCCGGGCGCGCCTCGTGGAGGATCTTCCCGGGCTGCTCCTCCGCCTCGGGCAGGTCCCGCCGGCCCTGCCTGCGGGCGAGGGTGCGCAGCGTCCCGCCGGAGACCGCGGTGCCCAGGGGCAGCAGCATCCGGGCGGACCAGAGCGAATCGCGTCCGAAGAGGGTGAAGTACCAGGGACTCCCGGCGGCGAGGAACCGGTCCCGCGGATCGAGAGGGTCGGACAGCAGCATGGACCGCAGGTCGTCGAGGCTGCGCTGCAGCAGTCGAGCCCGGCGGTGGTCGACCGGCGCCTGCGCGGGTGCGGCCCAGGGCAGGGGCAGCGACTCGCTGGGCGCGCCGAAGACGGTCCGCGGCGCGCGCTCGGAAGTGCCTGCGGGGCCGGTGCCGGGCGATGCGCACACGCGAAGCGACAGCGACCAGGAGCCTGCGGGCGGCAGGTCGGCCTCGAAGCACAGGACGGCCGTTCCGTTCTCCACCCGGCATTCGGCCGGCGCCGGCTCCGCGGTCAGGACGACTCCGGTGCCGTCGCGGTCCCAGCGCACCTCGCCGCCGGCGGCGATCGGGGGGACGGGGCGGATGCGCTCGCCCGTCCGGATTTCGTGCACGGGGGCCAGATCGGACTCGGCGCGTACCAGCACGCGCAGGCGCAGGGGTGCGTCGCCGAAGGTGCGCAGCCGCAGGTGCTCCGCGAGGCCGCTGTGCGTCAGCGCCCGGTGGCGGTCCAGCATCAGGTCCGCGTCGGTCACGTCCGCGTCGGCCGGCTGCACGACGGCGGTGAACCGGGCCTGCGCCGACCGGGTCAGTGACCGGCCCACCGGCCGTACCTCTGCTTCGACGATCTCGACCTCCAGCCGGGAGAGCAGTCGGCGGTCGTCGCCGTAGTAGCCGTCCGCGCCGCCCGCACGCAGCTGGCCGTCCGATCCGGTGAGTGCGGCGGCGGGGGCGCGCAGCACCGTCACCAGGTCGTGCAGGGCAGGTGGGTGAGGGGTTGTCACCCTGCCTCCTTCGGTCAAGCGGGTCGTACGGTCGGGCCGCGCAGTGCGACCGGCCGGTGTGCGTGGGCGGGTGCCGTCACCCGCAGCGCCGACCTCGCGCGGAGGACGGGCAGCGGCGGCGGACACGCGCCCGACCGGCGGTCGCTGACGTACAGGGATCCGGGTGCCGAACTCGAACCGTCGTCGGCATCCCGAAAAGTTGAACGATCAAAACTGCGACGCGCAGGACTATGCCATGTGGTGGGCCACCTGACTAGGGGAAGTTTCCTCAACGTTTCCGTGATGTTCCGCGCGGAGGACCCTCGGTTGCTCCCGCCGACGCTCAACTACCCGTCCCGCAGAACCCGCGCAGCGGCGGCGAGTGGGTTGCCGCGAGGCTCAGGAACTCCCACGGACGATCAACTCGGGCGCGAACAGCACGTATTCGGAGGCGGCGGGAGGGCCTCCGGCGAGCCGGGCGGTCAGCAGCCTGATCACCGCGCGCCCGACCTCGGTCAACGGCTGCCGCAGCGTGGTCAGCGAAGGCTGGACGAGCGCGGCGGCGGGGGAGTCGTCGAAGCCGACCACAGCCACGTCCCGCCCGATGGCGAGCCCCAGTTCCCGGACCGCCGTGT
This sequence comes from Actinacidiphila sp. bgisy160, assembly GCF_057707815.1. Taxonomy (NCBI): domain Bacteria; kingdom Bacillati; phylum Actinomycetota; class Actinomycetes; order Kitasatosporales; family Streptomycetaceae; genus Actinacidiphila; species Actinacidiphila sp. bgisy160. The sequence continues at coordinate 63,434 of NZ_JBYIQW010000035.1, read as the reverse complement.
AACACCCCAGCGCCAGGGTGTCACTGGCCGCCACCACCGCGGTGGGGCGGGGCCGTGCGCGCAGCAGCTCAGCGGCAGCAACAGCGCCTTCGTCGATCGTGTCCGGCGAGCGTGCGCAGTCGCGGGCGACCAGGCCGTGCCGGCCCATGGCCAGGCGCCATCCGAGCAGCCGGTCCTGTCCCGGCCCGCTGCCCTCCTCCATCCCGAGGAATGCGATCTCCCGGTGACCTCTGGCCACGAGGTGGTCCACGGCCGCACCGACGCCGGCCGCGCCGTCCACATCGACCCACAGCTGCCCGGGCGGGGCATGAGGTGCCCGGCCGAAGCCCACGAACGGGGCGTTCCGTGAGGCGAGCCATGCCGGACGGGGATCGCCGGGGTCCAGCCGGGACAGTATGAACGCGTCGACGCTGGAGGTGCGGAGCATCTCGTCGTACGTCGCCAGTTCGTCCTGGAAGCCCTGCGCGGCGCAGATCACCACGCGGTAGCCGTCCTCCTGGGCCGCCGCCGCGAGAGCGTGCAGGAATCGGTCGAGTATCACGTTCGACGTGCCATCCCGCCCCACTTCGACGCAGTAGCCGATCTGCCGCGACGCCTGGGTCCTGAGCGACCTCGCCGCCCGGTTGGGCTCGTAGCCGATCTCCTTGATCACCCGGAGTACGCGGTCCAGCGTCTCCGGGCGCAAGCGCTCCGGTGTGTTCAGGGCGTTGGAGACCGTTTGGCGGGACACCCCCGCAATACGTGCCACATCGTTGACGGTGGGAGCCGGCGAGACGGAGCGCTTGCGCATAGGAACAGCAGTCTACCGGCGAGGACGGCGGCAGCCACCGCCTGGTCACCCATCGCGACGGCTTTCGGCCGAACCGGTGCGGGCCGCACCCCGGACCCCGAGGCATCCCTGCCGGGGCCGCGGGCGCGGGGGCAGCGGCCGGCTCCGGCTCGGGACGCCGAAGAACACGGGGTGCGGGTAGCCGTGGCCCATAGGCGCGATCCACGCGGAGGCCGACAGCGGGACATCGAAGTCCGGGCGCGCAAGGGGCCGGACCGCCGCGCCTTGTCCGGTCGGCCCGGCCGTGACCGCCTTCGGGTTCCGGCCGGGGCCGGGGTGTCCGGCAACGGCGGCCGCCAAAACACCCATCCGTGAAGGTCAGTCGGATTTCTGTTCGCGTCAACTGCCCTATTTCCAGCTCCCGTTCATGTGATCGCTCGTGAGGCGATAGGGATCATTCACATCTTCGTCGCGCCAGTCCCCCAAATTCGCCGAGGCGTTCCGCTTTGAGGCGCCTCCAGTGCAGGGACAGCTCCGAGGGAGTTCGTGTGCGTGCTACACCAGCCGTGGACGTGGCCGCGTCAGGCGGATCCGCGGCGGCCGAGGCCACCCCCTCGAGCGGAGCCGGGGCAGCGCCCTCGGACGTGCTCGCCGCGATCGAGGAGCAGGCGGCGCGGGCCCCCGACGCGCCGGCCGTGGTCGACGCGACGGGCTCGTCCTCCTACGCCGAACTCCTGGCCGCGGTCGGCTCGCTGGCCGGGACGCTGCAGGCGTCGGGGGTCCGTGCCGGGGACCTCGTGGGGCTGTGCCTGCCCCGGGGGCGGGACGCGGTCACGGCGATGCTGGCGGTGTTGCGGGCCGGGGCCGGTTATCTGCCGCTCGACCCGGGGTATCCGGCCGCGCGGCTGGCGGTGATGGTCGAGGAAGCCGCGCCCCGGGTGGTCCTGGTCCCGGACGGCGGCATGGACGGGGTCGCCCGCTCCCTGCCCCCGGGGACGCCACTGCTCGCGGTGCACGCGGCCGAATGCGCCGCCACCGCGCCGGGCACGCCCGTGGTGCCGGAGGACCCGGCGTACGTCATCTTCACCTCGGGCTCCACGGGACGGCCCAAGGGCGTGGTCGTCCCGCGGCGGGCGCTGACGCACTTCTGCCGGGCGGCCCGCGATCGCTACGCTTTGTGTCCCACTGACCGGGTGCTGCAGTTCGCGTCGCTCAGCTTCGACGCCAGCGTGGAGGAGATCTTCCCGCCGCTCACCGCCGGCGCCACGGTCGTCGTCCGGGACGACGACATGATCAGCCGTCCCGACGTCTTCCTGGACCGTTGTGCCGGGCTCGGCATCACCGTCCTGGATGTGCCGACCGCGTACTGGCATGAACTCGTCGGGGCGCTCGAACGCGGTGAGGCGGCCCTCCCGGCGACGGTGCGAACGTTGATCATCGGCGGTGAGGCGGTTCACGCGGAGGCTGTCGCCCGCTGGCAGGAGCAGGTCGGCACGCGGGTGCGGCTGCTCAACACCTACGGCCCCACCGAGACGTCGGTCGTTGCCACCGCCGCCGACCTGACCACGTGGTCCCGCGGCGGGCCTGTACCGATCGGCACCGCGCTGCCGGGCGTCACCGTGCGCGTCGTGGCCGAGGACGGTACGACGGCGACGCGCGGTGAGCCGGGGGAACTGCGCATCGGCGGCGCGGGAGTGGCCACCGGATACCTCGGCCGGCCGGACCTGACCGAGGACCGGTTCCGCGAGGGTCCGGACGGGCGGCGCGAGTACCTGTCCGGCGACCGGGTCCGGCAACTGCCGGACGGCGGCCTGGAGTACCTGGGCCGGCTCGACCAGCAGGTGAAGATCCGCGGTTTCCGCGTGGAACCGGGCGAGGTCGAGAGCGCGCTGCGGGAGGTGCCCGGCGTCACCGACGCCGTCGTCCTCGTCGACGCCGCAGCGGGCGCGCCACGGCTCGTGGCCCATCTGGTGACCGCGGACGGCGAGCTCGGCACCGACGGCGTCCGTCGTGAGCTGGCGTCCCGGCTGCCGCGGTACCTCGTGCCGGCCGTCTTCTCCCTGCACGCCGCCTTCCCGCTGACGTTGCAGGGCAAGGTGGACCGGGCCGCGCTGGCGGCCGCCCCATCCGTGTCCGCACCGGTCGCGGACGATGCCGTGGACTCCACGCCCGAGACTCTCGTGGCCGCCATGTGGCGGGAGTTGCTGGGCGTCGTCGAGATCCGCCCCACCGACGACTTCTTCTGCCTCGGCGGGGACTCCCTCTCCGCCATCCGCATGCTCAGCCGGCTGCGCCACTCCCACGGCACCGACCTCACCCTCAGCGCGCTCTACGCGGCACCCACCCTCGCCGAGGTGGCCGACGTCGTCCGTGCCGCCGATGGCGCGGCCCACCCGTCCATCACCGCGGAACCCACGACGGACCCCGGCGCGGACCGTCCGGCCGGCGAGCCGTCGCAGCTGCCGCTCACCGCGTTGCAGCGCGACTTCTGGATGGCCGAGCAGGTGAGCCCGGAACTGCCGGTGCACACCCTCGGCATCCGTTACCGCTGGGCCGCGCCCGTCCGCCCCGAGCTGCTGCCCGGGTGCCTCGCCGAACTGGCCGCACGTCACCCCGCCCTGGTGTCCCGGTTCCCCTACGCCGGCGACGGGCCCGTGACGACTGTCGACCGGTCCGCGACCATCCCCTTCGGCGCGATCGACCTGCGGGACCTGGCGCCGGAGGCGGCGCGGGCGCGGGCGGCAGAGGAGCGCCGGCGGATCGTGGCGGAGCGGACCGACCTCGAGCGGGGCCCCCTGGCGCGTGCGGCGCTGGTGCGCACTCCCGACGGCGACGAACTCCTCATCGCCGTACACCACTTGGTCTTCGACGGCTGGTCCGTGGGCGTCCTCGGGGACGAGCTCGCCGAGATCTACCGCGACCTGAGTGCGGGTCGCACGCCGCGGTACGCCGCCCCCGACCGTCTTGCGGAGGTCGCCCGGTGGCGGACGGCGGCCTCCGGTGACGCCGCGCTCGCCGCGTACTGGCGGGACCGCCTCGACGGCGCCGACCTGGACCTGGAACTGCCCGCGGACCGGCCGCGCCCCACCGTGGCGACCCACCGGGCGGGACGGGTCACCCGCGGCATCGACCCGGCATCGCTCGCGCTGCTGAACGCGTGCGCCAGGGAGCACCGGGCCAGCCTCTTCATGGTCGTCCTGGCGGGCGTGCAGCTCGTCCTCGGCAGGTACACCGGCCGCAGCGACGTGACGGTCCTGGCCCCGGTGGCGGGACGCGAGGACCCCGCGCTGGACCGCGTGGTCGGCTCCGTCCTCAACATCCTGCCCCTGAGGGGCGACCTGACGGGCAATCCGACGTACGCGGAACTGCTGGACCGGGTGCGGGAAGCGGTCCTGCGTGACCTGGAGCACCAGGGTCTGCCGCTCCCAGAGATCACGGCGTCGGTGCGACCGCCCGGCGGCGGCCGGCTCGACCCGCTCAGCCGGGTGAGCGTCACCGTCCACAACACGGCGGCGCCGCAGGACCCGCTGGTGGCCTACGCCGGGGACGAGGCGCCCGCCGCGACCATGGCGGACCTCGCCATCGGCCTGGACTTCCCCGCCGGCGGAGCGGTGCTGACCGTCGACTACGCGGCCGAACTCTTCGATGCCGAGCGCGTCGAGGCCCTGGTGGACCATCTGCTGACCCTGTTGCATGCCGCGGCGACGGAACCCGGCACCGAGGTGGGCCGGCTGCCGCTGCTCACCGAGGCTGAACGCCACACGGCCCTGCACACCTGGAACGACAGCGCTGCCGAGATCCCCCCGGCGCGCAGCCTTCAGGAGGTGTTCGAGCGCTGCGTCGCGCGGCGCCCGGACGCCCCGGCCCTGACCTCGGGTTCGCGGACCGTCGGCTACGACTGGCTCAACCGCAGGGCGAACCGCGTCGCCCACCTGCTGCGCGAGCGCGGCGTGCGCCCCGGCGAGCGGGTGGCGATCTGTCTGGACCGCGGGATCGACCTGTTCGCGGCGATGTGGGGGGTGCTGAAGGCGGGCGGCGCCTACGTGCCGCTGGATCCGGCGTACCCGCGCGAGCGGCTGCGCTACATGCTCGACGACAGCCGCCCGGCGGCGCTGGTCACCCGTCTCGGCCTCGCGGGCGTCCCCGACGCGCCCGCGGGCACGGCCGTCCTGGCGCTCGACCGCGACGCCGTGCTGCTCGACGCCGCGTCGGACACCGACCCGGTGCCCGTCGGGACGCCGGACGACCCGGCCTACGTCATCTACACCTCCGGCTCCACCGGCCGCCCCAAAGGCGTGGTGGTGACCCACCGGAACCTGGTGCACGCGGTGGCCATGTGGCAGCGCGCCTACGACCTCGACCCCGACTGGACGTACCAGCAGGCCGCCAGCTTCTCCTTCGACATGTTCGTGGGCGAGACGCTGCGTGCGCACTGCACCGGCGGCCGGCTCGTCGTCGTCCCGCGCGAGACGCTGCTGGACCCGGCGGAGCTGTACGCGCTCATGCGCGACGAGCGGGTCCAGTGCACCGAACTGGTGCCGGCCGTGCTGCGGGCTCTGCTGGCCCACGCCGAACAGGCGGGGGAGCGACTGGACTTCGTGCGGCTGCTGATCGGCGGCGGCGAGAAGTGGCAGGTGCGCGAGTACCAGCGGGCGCAGCGCCTCGTCGGCCCCGGCAACCGGGTCGTCAACGCGTACGGCGTCACCGAGGTCACCGTCGACAACGTGTACTTCGACGGCGACGTCGACGACCTGCCGGCCGAGGCGCCGCTGCCCATCGGCCGCCCGTTCCCCAACAACCGGGTGTACGTGCTGGACGCGTACGGGGCGCCGGTGCCGCCGGGCGTGGTGGGCGAGCTCCACCTGGGTGGCGCCGGGGTGTCACCTGGCTACCACGAACGGCCGGAGCTGACCGCGGAGCGGTTCGTCCCCGACCCGTACGCTCCGGACGCGGCGGGCGGCACGGCGCGCATGTACCGGACCGGGGACAGCGCGCGCTACCGCCGCGACGGCACCGTGGACTTCCTGGGCCGCCTGGACGACCAGGTCAAGGTGAACGGCTACCGGGTCGAGCTCGGCGAGGTCGAGGCCGCGCTCGGCGCGCTGCCCGGGGCGGCGGGGTCCGCGGCCGCGGTGCACACCCTGCCCTCCGGCGCCGCCCAGCTCGTCGGCTACCTCGTGACGGCACCGGACGCCGCGCTCTCCGAGGCGGCGGTCCGCGAGGCGCTGGCGTCCTCGCTGCCTCCGCACATGGTGCCCGCGCGGGTGGTGTTCCCGCCGCGGCTGCCGCTCACCCCGAACGGCAAGCTCGACCGTCGCGCCCTTCCGTCCCCGCCCGACGCCGCCGACGTCCCGGCGCGCACCGCGCCGCGCAACGCGGCCGAGCGGCGCATCGCCGCGATCTGGGCGCGGACGCTGGGCGTGGAGGAGTCGGCGATCGGCGTCGACGACAGCTTCTTCTCCCTCGGCGGAGACTCGTTCGCGGCGCTGCGGATCGTCCGGCAGATCGACCCGGGCCTGGCGCTGGTGGAGCTTTATCGCACCCCGACCGTGCGCGGCCTCGCCGCCCTGCTCGCGGACCGCGCGGAGCGCGGCGAGGAGCGGCGCGAGGAGCCGGCGCCGCTGCTGCACCGGCTCACCTCGCAGGAGGCGGATCCGGGCGCGGGCGGCGTCACGGTGGTCGCGGTGCCCTTCTCCGGCGGCAGCGCCGTCGCATACCGGCCACTGGCCGAGCAACTGCCCGCGCACTGGGGGCTGTACGCGGTCGAGCTGCCGGGCCACGACATCAGCCGGCCGGACGACCCGCTGCTGCCGGGCGCCGAGGTGGCGGCCAAGGTGGTGGCGGAACTCGGCGCGGTGAAGGGGCCCGTGATGGTCTACGGGCACTGCCTGGGAACGGCCGTCACGCTGGAGGTCGCCCGTCAGGCGGAGGCCGCCGGCGTCGACGTGGTGGGCGTCGGCCTGGGGGCCAGTTTCCCCACGGCGCGGCTCCCCGGGCGCTTCTTCGACTGGCTGCACCGGCTGGCGCCCACCGACTGGCTCACCTCCGACCGGGAGTACCTGTCCTACCTGCGGGCGCGGGGCGGTTTCACCGATCTGGACGACCCCGAGCAGGAGCAGTTCGTGCTGCGCAACGTGCGGCACGACGCGCGGGACGCCGAGGAGTTCTACACCAAGGCCTACCAGGACTTCGCGGCGCCCAGGCTGCGCGCCCCGGTGGTCAGCGTGGTGGGCTCCCGCGACCGGGTCACCGAGCTGTACCAGGAACGCCATCACGAGTGGGAGCACTTCGCGGACGACGTCTCCCTGGCGGTGCTGCCGAAGGCGGGCCACTTCTTCGTGAAGACCCACTCCGAGCCCCTGGCCCGGACACTGGTGGAACACGCCGAACGGTGGCAGGAACCGCCGGTGCCCGTGGACGGCCCGCCCGTGGACGAGGCCCGGCCGGCAGTCCGGCGAGGCCCGGACGGTCCTCGCGGCACGGTCCGGTCGTCCGGGCCGGTGGCGGCGGGCACGCGGGGCACCAGGCCGAGCCTGTCCCGCTTCGCGGTCGTGGCGCTGGGCCAGTTCCTGTCGATGATCGGCAGCAGCCTCAGCACGCTCGTCCTGAGCATCTGGGTCTACCAGCGCACCGGGTCGATCGCCGACTTCGCCGTGGTGAACGCGGTGGGCATGCTTCCCGGCATCGTCGCCGGACCGCTGGCCGGCGCGGTGGCGGACCGCTGGAACCGCCGCGTGATCATGCTGACCAGCGACGCGGTCGCTGGCCTGGCGATGGGCGCGCTCGGCCTGCTGGTCCTCGGCCGCGGCCTGCAGATGTGGCAGGTGTACCTGGCCGTGTCCGTCACCTCCGTCGCGGGCGCCTTCCAGCGGCCCGCCTACCTGGCCGCGGTGGCCCAGCTGGTCCCGAAGCGGTATCTCGGGCACGCCAACGGCATCAGCCAGCTCGGCGTGGGCGTGGGAACGGTGTTCGCGCCCATGATGGGCGCCGGGCTGATCGGGGTGATCGGCGTCTCCGGCGTGATCATGATCGACGTGGCGAGCTTCGCGGCGGGAGTCGCGACGCTCCTGGCGGTCCGCTTCCCCGACACCCTCTTCCGCCGCCGGGACGAGTCGTTCGGCAGGGAGATCACCGGCGGCTGGCGCTACATCGCCCGCCGGCCCGGACTCCGCGCGGCGCTGCGATTCTTCGTCATCGACCACGCCTTCTACACGCTCGGCTTCGCTGTCATCACGCCCATGCTGCTCATCGAGCAGTCGCCGCTCATGCTGGGCATGGCACTCGGCGCGGCCGGTATCGGCGGCCTGTGCGGCAGCCTGGTGATGGGCCTGTGGGGCGGCACCGGCCGCAGGACGCACGGCATGATCATCTCCATGGCGGTGGCCAGCCTGGCGATGGCCATGGTCGGTATCGCCAGCCCGCCGCTGATCGTGACCGGGATGTTCCTGCTGGCCTTCGGCGAGTCCCTGGCCGACGGCCACTGGATCGCCCTCGTGCAGACCAAGGTCGGCCTCGAACTCCAGGGCCGGGTGCTGGCCATCTTCATGACGCTGATGATGCTGACCATGCCGCTCGGCTACCTGGTCGTCGGCCCGCTGGCCGAGCGGTACGTGAGGCCGCTCCTGGAGCCCGGCGGCGCCCTGGCGGACACGGTCGGCGTGCTGCTCGGCACCGGCCCGGGACGCGGGCTGGCGCTGCTCGTCGTCGTCAGCGGACTGCTGCAGCTGGGCTGGGCGGCCCGCGGCTGGGCGAACTCCCGTCTGCGCCTGCTGGAGGACGACCTGCCCGACGCCCTGCCCCCGGCGGAGGTCGGCGACCTCGACGACCTCCAAGGCCACGCCGACGCCCAACTGGCGACAGCCCGCGCCTGACCTCCCCTTGTACGCCGGTGCCGCACCACCGTGCCGGGCACCGGCCGCACGTCCCTCCACCACCCCGAAGGAACCGCCATGCCCACCCCCGCACCACCGTCCGCCGAAGCGCCCTCCGACGCCTTCGGCACCCCGCTCATCGACGTCTCCGCCCTGGTGCCCGGCGCCCGGGTCCTGGTCAAGGACGAGACGCGCTACGCCTCGGGCAGTCACAAGGAGCCCGCCGCCCGCGCCGTCGTGGCCCGGGCCGTCGCCGACGGCCACCGGCATGTCACCATCGCCACCTGCGGCAACTACGGGCGGGCCATGGCCACGGCCTGTCAGGCCGCCGGTGTGGAGTGCACGGTCGTCCTCCCCAGCGGCTGGAGCGACGGCGGCGAGGCCATGCGCGCCGCCGGAGCGCGCGTCCACCTCGTCGACGGGGCGTACGAGGACGCCGTGGACGAGTCCCGCCGGCTCGCCGCCACCGGTGACTGCGTCGACGGCAACGTGGACGGCCCCTACGCCGAGGCGGTGTTCGAGGGGCACGGCGTGGTCGTGTCCGCGCTGCGGGCCGCACTGCCCGCAGCCCCCGCGGTGGTCTGGCTGCCGGTCGGCAACGGTACGACCGTCATCGCGGTGCGACGCCGGCTGGAACTGTACGGCTGGGACACGGTGATCAACGGTGTCGGCTCGGCGGGCAACAACCCGATGGTGACCTGCTGGCCGGGCCCGTACCGGACGCTGCCGCCGCAGTCCGTCACCACCACCGACCACAACCAGCCGCTCGTCAACTGGCACGCGCTGCAGGGCGACGAGGCCATGACGGCGATCGCGGCCACCGGGGGCACCGTCCTCGGCGCCGACGACCGCGAGCTGTGCGACGCCAGGGATGCGCTGGCGGAGCACGGCGCGTTCCCCACCGCCGCCGGGGCCGTCGCCATGGCGGGGCTGCTCCGCACGGCCCGCTCCGAGGGCCTGGTGCCCGGTACCCACGTGGTGGTGCTCAGTGGCCGTTGAGCGGCTCCTCACCGAGCGCGACAGCGCTCCGCCCGCGGGCCCGGCCGTCCTGTTCACCCGGCTCAAGGTGACCTCCGCCGACGAGCGGGTCTTCCTGGGCAAGCTCGCCGTCCTTGCCGTCCTCACCTGCGCCGGCGCCGTGCTGGCCCTGCAGACGAACCTGTGGGCGGCGGGCGCCGGGATCGTCCTGCTGGCCGCCATGTTCACCCACGCCGTGGAGCTGCAGCACCAGTGCCTGCACCACTCCGCCTTCCGGCGCGCCTTCCCCCACCGCCTGGTCGGCGTGCCCCTGGGGATGCCGCTCCTCGTGGTCTACAGCCACTACCGGGTGCGCCATCTGCAGCACCACCGCTACCTGGGCACCCCGCAGGACACCGAGTTCTTCGGTTTCGACACGCGTGGGCCGCTGACCTTCCGGGCACTGCTGCGCGGCCTGCTGGACTACCCGCGCCTGGGCACCGTCGTCGCTGAGATCGTGCGCGCGGCCACGGGGCGCTGGACGTACGCGTTCGGGCACATCGCGCCGGCGATGCGGCGGCGGATCGTGACCGAACATCTCCTGCTGGGCGCCGCCGTGGCGAGCCTGGCCGTCCTGGCGGCCCTCGGCCACGGCGAGTACGTGCTGCGGCTGTGGGTGCTTCCCCTGCTGCTCGCCGTCCCCATGCACTTCCTCGTGGAGCTGCCGGAACACCTGCTGTGCGACACGGAGACGACAGATGTGCTGCGCAACACCCGCTCCATCCGGGGCAGTTGGCTGACCACTTGGTTCACCAACGGCAACAACCTGCACATCGAGCACCATGCCGCGATGACGGTGCCGATCAACCGCCTCGGCGAGCGGCACGCGGAGGCGAGGTCCTTCGCCGCGCACGTCGAGCGCAGCTACGCGGACTTCTACCGGATCCTCTGGCAGGCGCTCAGGAGTAGGCCGGCGGCGCCGTAGCGGGCGCAGCACCACGCACCGGCCGTACCCCGCGGCGACGGCCGGCTCGCCGGAGCCGCGGGGCGGCCCTGGAGACGGAAAAGGGGTTCGGGTGGCCGGCCGTGCACCGCCTCGACGCCGCCCGGCTCTACCGCAAGGCCCTGGCGTCGGCCGACGCCGGTGCCGCCCTGCGTGCGGCCGCCGAGGAGGGCGTACCGCTGCGGGCCGTCGCCGAGGTCTCGGCCGCCGCCTCGGCGTTCCGGTGGTCTCCCTCGGCGCAGAAGAGACGGCCGCCCACTGGACATCACCCCGTCTACGAGGCGTACTCCCCGCCCCTCGGGGACCGGAGCGCGAGGCTGACCGCCGTCTTTGCCGGTACCGCTCAGGCACCCGACTTCCGCGATGTGCGCGGCAAGCCGGCCGTCGTAAAGGACGACAACCTTGTATCTGCGGCGGTGTGCGCTGGTTCGGACGGCCCCGCCTACAGGCGAGGCCGTCCCGCGTCTGAAATGGGGACGGCGCCCCACCGGGCGCAGACCCCATCCGCTTGTCGGGTCAGACCATGAGGCTCACTCGCTCGTTCACATCCAGCAGTGTTTTGCCGTAGACCTCCAGGCCGACGGCAGGGATCAGGCCCGCGTGGCGGGCTGCGGTGTTCGCATCACGCCAAATGCGCTGCAGGGTGTTCGTCTCGGCGAAGGCAGAGGCACCGTGCGCGTCCAGCAGGATGCCGATGGCCTCGAGGATCTGGCGGGCCGCGTAGCCCGCCCCGGCCCTGATGTGGGCGCGCGCGGCATAGTCCAGTGGACCGGCGGCGGCCGCCTGATCGACCTGCGAGGCCGCGCGGTGGGTAAGAAGCCTGGCCGTCTCGATCTTCAGCGCGGCCTCAGCCACCTGCATCTGGATCCCCACCGAGTCCGCCTGCCGGTTGTGAACGGTGAACGACAGCGGCTTGGACACCGCAGCACGTACCGCCACGTCCAGAGCCGCCCTGCCCAGCCCGAGCAAGGGACCGAGCAGGCACAGCAGCAGCATCGGGCCGAACGAAGCGCCGTACAGCTCCTCCTCGCGGGACGAGCGCGGGTAGACCCCCTCCGCCGCCGCCGTGACCGAAAGGATTCGGTGCGCGGGAACGAACACATCCTGCGCGACGAGGGTGTTGCTGGCGGTACCCCGCATCCCGGCGGTGTGCCAGGTGTCCTCGATGACAAGTTCCGAGGCGGGAATCAGCACCAGAGCCTGATCCGCGACCGCACCATCCTCGTCCTGCAGGAGTGCGCCGACTGCCGCCCAGGTTGCGTATGGCGCGCCAGAGTTGTATGACCAGCGGCCGCTGACCCGCCAGCCGCCCGCCACCCGCTTCCCGATGCCTGTCGGTGCAGCCACACCGGTCACCCGTGCATCAGGGTCGGCTCCGAACACCTCCTCCTGGGCCTCATCCGGAAACAGGCATGCCAGCCAGTTCGTCACGGAGATGATCATCCCGACCCAGGCCGCCGAGCCGTCGGCTTCGCCGAGCGCCTCCGAGACGTCGGTCAGGGTGCGCAGGTCCGCCTCCTGACCGCCGTACCGCTTCGGTGTCAGCAGCCGGAAGACGCCGGCGTCGGACAGCGCCTGGACGATCTCGGCTGGTACGACGCGGTCCCGGTCCCCGCGAGCGGCGTGCTTCCGCAGCAGCGGCTGCAACGCGGCGGCCGCTGCGACCGACTCGGACCTGGGACCGGCCTGGACCGGCCCGCCGGGTACGCCGTCGGACGTGGAGCTGTGCATATGTGTCTTCTCCGTCGTGGTCATTGAATGTGTTGCTCGAGAAGCGGCGCTGCTGGTGGAGACAGCAGGTGTGCCGCCCCACCGCGCCGGCGGGGCGGCACGAGATCCGCCGGCGCCCTGACCCGAAAGCCGGCCCAATCGGGTGAGACCGGATGGCCAAGCCGGCATTGCCGGCAACGCTGCCGACACCTTCTTCGTCCCCGCGGTGACGTCTGGTTGTCGCATGCCATGGCAGCCCGTGTCGAGCTGCTGCCAGAGTGCGTCAGCCCAGGCGAGAGCATGGGCGCGGCACGGGCGAACCCGACCCGAACGCCTGGCGCCCAGCCTCGTGGCGGCGAAAGCCGGCATCGATACTATTTCGAGCGTTCGTTAAAAATTTGCCACATGGTGGCCCCCCGCGGCCCGGGGAGGGACAGGTCTTCCCGCGCGACGTCAGCCGAGGTGCTGCGCGGTCTGCTGGCGGGACGAGTTCTTGATGGCGTCCATCAGTTGGTGGCGTGTGTGGGCATAGGTGAAGTCGGGGACTGTGTGCGTGCCTTCGCGCAGGTCTCGTCCCAGGTGGGTGTAGAGCGCGGCGACGTTCCTGGCGGGGCCGACGAGGCCGTCGGGGATACCCGCGGAGTACTCGGCGGGCACGTCGAGCTTGGACACGGTGGCGTCGTCGCCGAAGCCGGCTTCGAGGGTGAGGTCGGTGACCTGGACGTTGCCCCAGGGTGCGGTCAGGACGATGTCGCCGTCGGTGCCGTTGATCTCCCAGCGGAAGTTGTCTCCGCGGGAGGCGCCGCCGCGGTAGAAGACCGAGGCCGCGGCGCCGTTCTCGAGGGTGCCGATGACCGAGATCTGGTCGGGGGCGGTGACAGGGAACACGGTGTCGCCGTCGTCGGTGACGGTCACCTCCGTGCGGCCGTGTACGAGGTTGGCCGACAGGTGGTCGAATTCCCCGAGGGTGACATTGAGTGCGTCGATGGCGTGCAGGGCTGCGCCGGACAGGGGGGTGGCGCCCTGCGTCTCGTCGTACCAGTAGGTGTGGGCCCTGGTGGTCTGCCCGTTCCAGACCATGCCGGAGGCGACGAGGGAGGTGCCGATGACCCGGCCGATCCTGCCGTTCTGGATCAGGTGGCGCGCGTAGCGCAGTTCGGGGTGGTAGCGGCCCTGCAGGCCGATGGCGGTGCGCACCCCGGCGGCGTCGGCACGCCGGGTGAGCTCGGTGGCGTCAGCCAGGTTCAGGGCCAGCGGCCATTCGCTGTAGACGGACTTGCCGGCGTCGATCGCGGCCGTGATCAGCTCCCGGTGGTGGGGGACCTTGACCGCTACCACGACGATGTCGATCCCCGGGTGGGCCAGCAATGCGGCGTGGTTGTCGTAGGCCGCCTCGACGCCGAATTCCCGCACGGCCGCCTCGGCGGACTCGCGGCGGGAGGTGCTGACGGCGCGCAGTGTGAAGTCGGGGAGGGCCTTGAGGGCGGGGATGTGGCTGATGGAGGCCCAGCCGCCCGGGCTGCCGCCGATGATGCCGACACCGATGGTGCTCATGTTGTTACTCCTTGGGTGACGGGCCCTGTGCGGGCCGAGGGGTGGTGGCTGTTGTTACTTCTTCGGTGCGGCGGACGGCGTCCAGTTGGGAACGGTGTCCACCCGGAACCGGGACAGCACGGTGCTGGAGATGTACCAGTGGCCGTGGATCCGCTGATAGGTGTCGCGGTACTCGCCGTAGCCGTGGAAGCCGTTCTTGTAGCTGGAGCCGGAGGGGAAGCTCACGTAGTCCTCCATCGCCCAGATCGCGGTGGCGCGGTCTCCGTGCACCTGGATCTCGGGGAGGAAGCCCTGGTGGGCGGTGGGGGCGTTCCCCAGGAGCGCTGCCGTGTTCTCGGCGAGTTCCTTGCCGCTGCTGTACTTCACGCCCACGTCGATGGTGGGGTGGGCGGTGAAGAGAGCGGCCAGCTTGGACCACTGCTTGCTGTCGAGGTAGCGGAAGTAGCGCGCCTTCACCTGGCGGATGTCCTCGATGTCGGCGAGCCGCTGCACCGTGGCCGCGTTGTGCGCCGCGGCGGACTGCGCGGGGTGGTGCGCGGCGGACGCGGGCGGGGAGGCCCAGGCGGCCGCGCCCGCGCCGCCACCGGCCAGCAGTGCGGCCACGGCGGCGGCGCCGACCACACGTGAACGCCATGCGGAAGGCGTGCGGGATTCCTGCTTGCTCATGCTGTGTCCTTTCGGCGCCGCATCCGTGCGCGGGCGGCGTTCGTTGAGTCCCGGGCCTGTGAGTGACCGACTCGGCGCTCACCGAGGAAGCGCCGCTACCGGTCGGTCGCGACCCGGCCACGTCAGCCAGTGAACCCTATGTGGAACGATGCGTCAAAAAAATAGTCGAACTTTTCGCCTCAAACGTAGGGAATATTTGTAGCGATCGTTCGAGAGTGGGGGGCGAGTCACGCTTCCTCCTCGGTGTCGGTCGGTGCAAGCGTTCGCCCCTGCCCTTCAGGCACGGGTTGTGTGGCCTGACCCGCCTGGCGGCGCTCTCGGGGACACTGCCGGTCGAAGGCGGGCTCGGCGCCATCGTCGGTCCGGGCGACCTCGTGCTGGGGGCTGTTCCAGGACATCGTTGAGATACCGGGTGCAGGGTTTCGGTTCAGCTGCGGGTCGGCCTGTGCGACAGGGGAGGCCAGGATCGATTGAGCCAGTATGGTTCCGATGGGCCGCCCTGGGTGAGAGTCCCGGTCCGGCGGCGGGCGGGAAACAACCAGCGGGCATAGCCTCGAATGCAGGGGGATCGGCAGTAGGAGGCTCTGTGACCACGACGTCGTACGAACCGGGACGCATCGGCCTGCTCCTGATCGACACTGTCAACGAGCTGTTCTCGGAGAAGGGCAAGGGCTACCCCGAGTTCAAGGACGAGTTCG
Organism: Actinacidiphila sp. bgisy160; assembly: GCF_057707815.1. Classification (NCBI taxonomy): domain Bacteria; kingdom Bacillati; phylum Actinomycetota; class Actinomycetes; order Kitasatosporales; family Streptomycetaceae; genus Actinacidiphila; species Actinacidiphila sp. bgisy160. Next base: position 48,206 of record NZ_JBYIQW010000035.1, on the reverse strand, counting down.
ACAGGATCGGCACGTTCGAGAACCTTAAACGGCTCCTGGCGGGTGCCCGCGAGCAAGGGCTTCCGGTCTTCTTCGCGCCGATGTCCTACACAGAGGAGGACTACACATCCTGGAAGCACCTCTCCGGCATCCACCAGGAGATGTTCGACAACCGCATGTTCGAAGCGGGGAGCTGGGGAGCTGACTTCCACCCTGAGCTCTCACCCGGCGACGGCGACGTTGTCATCGCCCCGCACAAGAACATCGACGTCCTGGCCAACACAGACCTGGAAGTTCAACTGCGCCAGCACAATGTCGAGTACATCGCCATCGCCGGCATGGTCGGCACGATGTGCGTGGAGTCGACCGCCCGCAGTTGCATGGAACACGGCTACCACGTGACCACCTTCACCGACGCCACAGCAGCGGCCGGCGGACGGGCCGCGTACGACGCGATGGTGCTGCGCTACCCGGCGATCTCCCACGCCACCCTCACAGTCGACGAGTTTCTCGCCGCCACGAGCAGGGCGAAGGCCTGACACGATGGCGCCGTCACGGGACCGGCCGACCTCGCACGGCTCGATCAGCCGGGGCCCTTGGCATGGGCGGGTGCAGCAGGCGCTACAGTCCCGCCGAGACGTCAGACGGGCGGGCAATCCTGCGACGGCGGACCGCCGTGACGAGACCTGCCCCCAGGGTTGTGGCGCCCGTGGCCAGGCCGACCGGCAGCCAGGTACGACCCGGCTCCATGGAGACGGTGCGCGCGCGCCGCTACCGCCCTGCGGTCAGCCGGGGTGGTGGGCGGGCGGTTGCGCCGAGCCCACCGGCACGGAGCGGCGGGCCATCCACTGGACCAGGGGTTGGAGTGCGTTCAGCAGTGCTCGGCCGTCCGGGGTCAGTCTGTAGCGGATCTGCACGGGCGTGGTCGGCATTACCGTGCGCTCGATCAGCCCCTCGGCGGCCAACTCCTTCAGGCGCTGCGTCAGTAGGCGATCGGAGATACCACCGACCATCGTCCGGAACTCGCCGTGGCGCCGGGCCCCGTGTGCGGCGGCCGCCAGAATTCCTCCTGTCCAACGTCGCCCGACGAGCTCCAGCGCGCCCAGCAGATTCGGGCAGGTGCTGTCGTCGATGGTGCGTTCTGTGCACTGCGCGGATGGTGAAGCACGCATTCCGGAAACTCCCATGATTCAAGGTCGGTTGCCTGTTGACGGAGCCTGAGGGCCGGCCGGAGAGTCGGCACAGGTCCCGGTACCGGACGGCAGGGTCGGCACGTCGTCGCACGAGGGTTGCTGCATCTGAGTCTCGCTGTGGCACCCGCTCCGCTGCCGCCGTTGTGGACGCGGCCAGGGACGAGCGCCGTTTTCACATTCTCGGGAAGGACAACGGTGCCCGGTGCGGGCCCGGCGGGAGCCCGGCACGGAAGGTCTTGACGGTCAGCGCCGGGTGGGGGCCGCTTCGCCGGGGCGGGCGGCACCATGGGAGGGCGCCGCGGGCGGGATGGCGAAGTTGCGATTGAAGACGTTGTCCGGATCCCATGCGGCCTTCAGGGCGCGGAGCCTGGTGAGTGCGGGCTCGGGGAAGGCGTCCGCCAGACGGGCCGGGTCGGTGTCCGTCTCGAAGCTGAGGTACATGCCGTTGAGGTGCGGGTACAGCCGAGCCCAGTGGGCGTTCATGCGGGTGACATGACTGGAGGCGGTGGCGGCGATGACGGAGAAGTTCTGGGTGCGGTGCGCCCAGGCCATGGCGTCCTCCGGGATGTCGTGCACGGCGCCGCCCATCGAGCGGAACTGCATGACCATGACGTCGCCCGACTTCATCGCCTTCTCGATGATGGCGGCGGCCTCCGGGGTGATGTGGTCCAGCAGCCCGCTACGGGTGTTCGCCAGGCCCTGGCCGCGGTGCTGGTTCTCGGGCGGGGCGACGATCAGGTGGTACGGGACGAGCTGCGCCTGCTGGTGCAGGACCGGGCCGGCGCCCAGGAACGGGGTCAGGGCGTTCTGCGCGTCCTCGGTGTCGTCTCCGGCGTAGACCAGGGTGATCTGTGCGGTGACCGGCCCGCCGCGGCGGCCGGGGAACATCGATATGAAGCTGGTGATCTCCCGCGGGGCGGCTTCGACCAGCCGTCCCCACTTCAGGAGGAAGCCGGCCGTGTTGGTGGCGTCCACGACAAGCGTGGCGTGGGCGACGTTCTCGACCTCGTACGCCTGGAGCTCGAAGGCGGTGACGATGCCGAAGTTGCCGCCCGCGCCTCGGATCGCCCAGAACAGTTCCGAGTGGTGCTCGGCGTCGACGCGTAGCTTGCGGCCGTCGGCGACGACGATCTCGGCGGCGGTGAGGTGGTCGATGGTCAGGCCGTGTTTGCGGGCCAGGTACCCCAGCCCGCCGGCGGTGGCGAGGCCGCCGACACCGACGTCGCCGTAGTCGCCGGAGCTCATGGCCAGTCCGTGCGGTGCGAGCGCGCGGGCGACATGTCCCCAGCGTGCGCCGGGGCCGACGCGGATGCGGCCGGTGGCCCGGTCCAGGACCTCGACGGAGTTCATCTTCGACAGGTCGATGATGATGCCGCCGTCGTTCGTGGATCGGCCGCTGATGCCGTGGCCGCCGCTGCGCACAGAGAGTCCGACGTCCTGAGCGCGCGCGTAGGCGAGGGCGGCCACGACGTCGTCGGAGTTCTCGGCTCGGATGACCAGGGCGGGCGATCCGGGGTGGATGTAGCTGTGGCGGACGTCCTCGTAGGCCGGGTCACCCGGCTCGACGACCTTCTTCGCCAGGGATTCGGGGACCGCGTCGTAATCGATGGTGTCGCGCCGCTCGGCGAGGACGACTGCCGGGCGGTCGGGCACCGTGACCGTGCCGGTGGGGGTGGTCGCCCGCTCGCGGGCGACGGCCTCGCGCAGGGCGGGTGCCACCTCCTCGCCGAAGGTCCGGATCAGCCGGGGGTCGTCGCGGCCGATGAGGAACGCCGAGAAACCCTGCTCCAGGACCAGTGGAAGCAGTTCTTCGACCCACTGCTGCGGCGGACCCTGCAGGTGGCCGCGCCGGGTGGCGGTGAAGTCCACGCTGAAGAGGTTGAGCAGGCGCCGGATCTCCTTGGGGTCGCGGCCCTCCGCGTGGGCGGCATCGTCGATGATCTTGTTCGCCTCCGCCATCCCCGGCGCCCGGAGGTATTCCAGCGTTGGAAGCCAACCGTTGGCCTTGCGGCCTGTCAGGCTGAGCATGCGCGGTTTGTAGGCGCCGAGCCAGATGCCGATGTCATGGGCGGGGCGTGGTCCACGCTTCATCGACGGGATGGTGTAGTGCTCGCCATGGAAACGCAGGGAGCCGTTCTCGCCGCTCTGCCAGGCGCCGCGGAGGATGTCGAGTGCCTCATCGAGTGCCTCGACGCCCTGCCCAGGGCTCAGACGGGGTCCGCCCATGCCGTGAACGGCGTCGGGGAAGGCGCCCGCGCCGAGTCCGAGCTCGAACCGGCCCCCGGACAGGACGTCGATGCTCGCCGCCGTCCGGGCAAGCATCGACGGCGGCCGCAGGGGCAAATTCGTGACGTTCGCCGATACGTGGATGCGGCTGGTTCTGGCCGCCACCCAGGTCAGCAGCGTATAGGTGTCCAGGAAGTCCGTGTTGTACGGATGATCCTGGAACGTGGCAAGGTCCAGCTGGGCAGCCTCCGTGAGTTCCGCGAGCGCCACGGCTTGCGCCGAGTCCTGTGCGCTGGGGGTGATGAATGTGCCGAGCAAGAGCTCGTGGCCGTAGTCGGGCATGCACTTCCTCTGGGTGGGCTGTCAAACAGTTCATCTTCCAGATACATCGTATAGAAGACAACACATCTATGGAGCTGCACATTTCCGGGCATGGCGAAAGGTCGTCGCATGCCGCGTGTGCGGAGGGCAGGACACCTCACGCGCTGGTGTGGCTCAGGCCGTGGAGCGCCGCCTGCCGCACCGTTCGCGCATTTCGGTGCGGCCGATGATGTTGCCCCCGATTGTTACGAGGCGGTGTTGCCGGGGGCGGGCTGGTCGGCGGCCGGTGAACTGCCGGCACGGTCGGGGGCGTGCATGCTGGCGAGCAGGTGGAGGCGTTCCTCGGAGGCGCTGCCCGGCTGTGCGTGGTAGGTGATCAGCGTTTGCCCGGAGCTCGGTATGAGCAGCTTTTCGTAGCGCAGTTCCAGTGGGCCGGCCTGCGGGTGGCGGAACAAGGTGGTGCCGGTGGTCTTGTGTTTGACGTCCTGGCGGCCCCACAGGGTGCGGAAGCGTTCGCTGCTCAGGGTGAGCTCGCCGACGATCTCGACGAGTCGCGGGTCGTGGATGTCGGCGCCGACGATGGAGCGCAGGTAGGGCACGACCCGGGCGGTCATGTCTTCCCAGTCCTGGTAGAGCTCTCGCATCTCGGGTTCCAGGAACGCGGTGAGGATGCCGTTGTGGCCGGGGGCGTTGAATGGCGAGAGCGCGATGGCGAGGTCGTTGGCGGCGAGTATGTCCATGTACCTGCCGTGGACGTATGCCGGTGTGAGCGGCCAGGCGCCGATGAGGGTGCGAATGCCGTCGCTGACCTTCTCGGGCCTGCGGGGCCGTTTGCGCTGCGGGCTTTTCGGTGCGGCGATCTGCAGCAGGTAGGCCGTGGCCTCCTCGTCCAGCCGCAGTGCGCGGGCGATGCTGCGCAGGACCTGCTCGGAGGGATTCTTGTCGCGACCCTGTTCCAGGCGGTTGTAGTAGTCGGAACTGATTCCCGCGAGGAAGGCGACCTCCTCGCGTCGCAGCCCCGGGACGCGCCGGTTGCCCTGATCGGGAACGCCGGCCTCATCCGGTGAGATGAGCTCCCTGCGGGCGCGCAGGTAGCGGCCCAGTGCGTTGGCGTCTTCGGTGGCTGGCATGTTTCCAGCGTACGAAGGCATCCCGATTCCCTGGGTGGCCCTGCCAGTCCCAGTCTCAGCCCGTCCTGGTCCGCCTGGCGGCGTTCGGTGCAGCCTGGCGGGACAGTCCGCGAACCAGGAGGAATGCATCACATGTCCGAGCTCTTCAGCACCCCGTTCAATCGCGACAGCACCGCAACGGAGGTGATCGAGGGCGTCGACCTGTCCGGCAAGCGGGTGGTCGTCACGGGTGCCAACTCGGGCATCGGCGTCGAGACCGCCCGCGCTCTGGCGGCCGGCGGCGCCGAGGTCACGCTCGCCGTGCGCCGTCCCGAGGCCGGCGAGCAAGCCGCGGCGGACCTGCGCAAGGCCACCGGAAACGACGCGATCCACGTCGCCCGCCTGGATGTGTCCGATCTGGAATCGGTCCGTGCGTTCACCGCCGCCTGGCAGGGCCCGCTGCATGTCCTGATCAACAACGCCGGGATCATGATGCCGCCGGAGCTCGAGCGCGGCATCGCCGGCCACGAACAGCAGTTCGCCACCAACTACCTGGGGCACTTCGCCCTGACCCTGGGGCTGCACCGCGCGCTCGCCGACGCTGACGGTGCGCGCCTTGTCTCGGTGTCCTCCGGCGGCCACCTGTTCTCCCCGGTCGTCTTCGACGACATCGACTTCCGCTTCCGTCCGTACGACGCACTTGCGGCCTACGGTCAGTCCAAGACCGCGGAGGTTCTCCTGGCCGTCGAGGCGCAGCGCCGCTGGGCCGATGAGGGCATCACGGCCAACGCCCTGCACCCCGGTGCGATCGCGACCAACCTGCAGCGCCACACCGGCGGCCTGCGGACGCCGGAGCCTTACCGCAAGACGGTCGAGCAGGGCGCCGCGACCACCGTGTTCCTCGCGGCGTCGCCCCTGGTCGAGGGGATCGGCGGTCGCTACTTCGAGGATGTCAACCAGGCGCCGGTGGTGGACGCCCGTCCCACGCAGCTCGGCGTTCCCGGCGTGGCGCGCTACGCGATCGACCCGGCGAACGCCGAGCGTCTGTGGGAGTTCGCCAGCGACATCGTCCGCTGAGCGCGGAAGTCCAGCCCCGTCTCTCATCCGCTCCGACGAAAGAAATGCGCAATGAAGGTGACAATCGAGAAGATCGGCTTCATCGGTCTCGGTGACCAGGGCGGCCCCATGGCGGAAGCCATCGGCGAGCACGGCTTCGAGCTGCACGTCTGGGCCCGGCGCCCCGCCTCGCTGTCCGCGGTGGAGAAGGTCCCGCACACCGTTCACGGCACCGTGGCCGAACTCGGGGCGTCCGTCCAGATGATCGGGTTGTGCCTGCGCGACGACGCCGACCTCTGGGACGTCCTGGACGGCCAGGGCCTGCTGGCCGCTGTCGCTCCGGGGACGATCATCGTCAACCACGGCACCGGCGACCCCACCGAGGCCGTACGCATCGCCGAACACGTCGCCCGGGCCGGAGGGGTCTACCTCGACGCGCCCGTGAGCGGCGGCAGCCCCGGCGCCCGCGCCCGCACCCTGACCACCTTCACCGGCGGGTCCCGGGACGCCTTCGAGGCGGCCCTGCCGGTGTTCGCCACGTTCAGTGACACGGTCAAGCTGATGGGGCCGGCCGGCGCTGGGCAGTTCACCAAGCTGTTCAACAACGCGCTGACCATCACCAACATGAAGAACGCCGAGGACGTCCTCGGTCTGGCCGCCCAGGCCGGTCTGGACATTCCGGCCCTCATCGACGTGGTCTCCGCCAGCAGTGGCGGCAGCGCGGCGCTCCGCGCCCTCGGCGGCGACATCACGCCGGAACTGGCCGAACACGTCCACACGCTCATGCACAAGGACATGCACCACTTCGCCGACGCCGTGCGCGCAGGCGGCGGTGACCCCTCCGAGGTACTGGAACGCGGCCTCGCCGGCGCCGCGGGTCTGGTCGAAGCGGCCCGCATGGTGGCCCGTGCCCGCAAGGACGCCACAGCGGAGCGGGGTGACGCGTGACCGCCGAGATCCCGGCGACCAGCCGCGCGGCCGCACTGACCGCCACCGGCGAAGCACTACAGGTACTGGACGTGGAGATCCCCGCGGTCATCGAGCGGGACGCGCTGCTGGTCCGCATGACCGCCGCGACGCTGTGCGGCACCGACATCCATGTCGCAGACGGCTCCGCAGGCGAGGTCGGCGGCACACTTCCCCTGATTCTCGGGCATGAGATGGTGGGACGGATCGCGGCCTTCGGCGACGGTCCGCGCACCGACTCGCTCGGCCAGCCGCTCGCGGAGGGCGATCGGATCGTCTGGACCCACGGCATGTGCGGCCGCTGCCGCGCCTGCGTCATCGACGGCGAGCCGAGCCTGTGCGAGAACCGGCGCCGTTACATGACCGAGAGCGCTCACACCTACCCGTTCCTGCACGGCGGTTTCTCCGAATTCGGGTACGTGTACCCGACCGCGGGCAGGGTCCGCGTCCCGGACGATGTCCCGGACGCGGTGGCCTCCGCCGCGGCGTGCTCGCTGCGCACGGTGATGCACGGCTTCGAACGGCTGGGCCGAATAGCCGCGACCGACACGGTCGTGGTGCAGGGCGCCGGACCGGTCGGACTGTTCGCCGTGGCCAAGGCGGTCGCCGAGGGTGCGGGCCGGGTCATCGTGATCGGCGGTCCCGCCGAGCGACTCGAGGTCGCCGCCCAGTGGGGCGCCGACGTATGCGTCGATGTCGCCGAGGTCACCTCCCCCGCGGAGCGCGCAGCGTTCGTGAAGGACCTGACCGACGGCCTGGGCGCCGAGGTCGTGCTGGAGATGTCCGGCGTCCCGTCGGCCTTCTCCGAGGGCATCGACATGCTCCGGCCCGGTGGCCGCTACCTCATCGTCGGCCAGGCCCATCAGCGCGACATGCCGTTCAACCCCAGTGTGATCATGCACAAGCAGGCGACGCTGATCGGGTCCCGATCCGCCGGCGTCGACCACTACTGGAAGGCCCTGGACTTCCTCCGCACCCACGCGGACCGCTTCGCCTGGGACGCCCTGCTCTCGAACCGGTACCGGCTCGACGAGATCAACACGGCGTTCGAGCGGATGCGTACGTGGAGCGAGATCAAGCCCGTCATCGAATTCGACTGGGCCTGAGGTAGCGGTGAATCCCATCCCCACCGTGAGACACACCGCCCCGGTCTCCCCTGCGCGGGGGGACCGGGGGCGGGTCGCCGGTCTTCTTCTGATCACCCTCGTGGGCGCCCTGGTCAGCAGCCTGGGCGCCCCGCTCATGCCGGCCATCGCCCAGTCCACGCAGGTGTCCCTGGCGACGGCTCAGTGGACCCTCACCATCACCGTCCTCGTCGCGGTGGCGATCACCCCCGTGATGGGCAGGCTCAGTGACACCCGTCACCGGCGCATCGCGGTTCTGGTGGCACTCACGCTCGTGGCGATCGGCTCGGTCGTCGCCGCCCTGGGAACCTCGAATTTCCCTGTGCTCCTGATCGGCCGCGCCCTGCAGGGAGCCGGGCAGGGCCTGGCACCGATGACCATCGCGGTCGCCGGCGACACCTTCTCCGGCGATCCCGATCGGCGAAAGCGCGCCGTCGCGATCCTCTCGATCGTCAACGCGGCGGGTGTCGGGCTCGGTTACCCCCTCACCGGGGTTCTCGCCCAGGGTGCGGGCATTTCCGGCGCCTACTGGTTCGGTGCCGCGGTCACCGTGGCGGCCCTGCTCGCCGCGCCGGCCGTCGTCCCCGCCCCCCGTGACCGCCCCGCGTCAGCGATCGACGTGCCTGGCGCCGTCCTGTTCGCCCTACCGGTCACGGCTTTGATCCTGGCCGCCTCCGAAGGCGGGAACTGGGGCTGGACGTCGCCCGCCACCGTGACAGCCGGCGTTACGGCGCTGCTCGTGGGCGCGGCCTGGGCCTGGTTTGAGACGCGTACGGAACACCCGCTGGTCGACCTCCGGCAGCTGCGGGTGCGTCCGGTGCTCAGCGCCCATGTCACCGTGCTGCTGGCCGGGATCGGGATGTACCTGCTGCTGTCCGTGAGCACCCGCATGATTCAGGCCCCGGCGACGACCGGAGGGCTCGACAAGTCCGCCGTGGTCGCCGGTCTTCTCATGCTTCCGCAGGCGCTGGGGAGTCTCGCCGCCGGATGGATCACCCGCCGACTGGGCAGGTGGCTCCCGGCACGCTGGACGCTGCCGCTGGCCGGTGTCGTGATGATGGCCGCGATGGCGTTGTTCGCCCTCTGGCGGCACCGCCTGCCGGGTCTGGTGGCCGCGATGCTCGTGGCGGGCATCGGAATCGGCATCATCTTCTCCACCGCACCGGGGCTCATCGTGGAGAACACCGGCAGCGATCAACGCGGCAGCGCACTCGGCTTCAACCAGGTATTCCGCTATGTCGGTTACGGCGTCGGCAGCGTGCTGACCGCCGTCGTCCTGGAATCCCGCACACCGCATGGATCGCCCTACCCCGACGACGGCGGCTATGTCGTGGCGGCTCTCGCCGGAGTGATCATCTGGCTGCTCGTCGCCGTGGTGAGCGGAGTGACCGGTCGCCGGCGCCCCGTACAAGCCTTTTCAGGAGAAAGAACATGACCGCGACACCCGCACCCGGCGAAGCCATGCGTCTGGGGGACCTGAATGTCCGCTACCTTCCCGACGGCATCATCCGCGCCCATCCTCTGCAGGCCTACCCGGAACATGTGCACCTCGCGCGGGATCCCGAGCTGAAGCTGCTCGACGAGGACGGCATGCTGCTGCTCAGTGTCGGCGCCCTTCTCGTCGAGACACCTGCCGCACGCATACTCATCGACACCGGAATCGGGCCGCGTGTCATCCCCATACCGTCCCCGGACCCCGCCCTGGCCGTCGGCGTGATGGCGGGCGGGCAACTACTGGACAGTCTCGCGGAGACCAACCTGCGGCCGGACGACATCGACGCGATCCTCCTGTCCCACCTTCACGCCGACCACGTCGGCTGGATCACCCCCGACGACGTCTCCACCGAACCCACGTTCCCCAACGCCGAGTATTTCGTCGGCGTCGGCGAATTCGACTTCTGGGGTCAGCCCGCCAACATGGCACGTCTGACCGCACCGACCCCGCGGCAGTACAGCGTCATCGGCTCACGCCGCCACGACCTGCGCACCGGCGACCAGCCGCACCAGGGAATCGAGGCCCTTCTCACACCCGGGCACACCCCGGGACATGTGAGCTTCGTCCTGTCCGGGGAGGGCACTCAACGCGCGATCGTCGTTGGCGACGCCGTGCACACGGCGGCCGAGGTCCTGCACCCGGACATGTGCTGGACCGGCGACCTCGACCCCCAGGCCGCGGTCGCCTCCCGGCACGCGCTCGTCGGGGAACTCTCCCGGCCCGGCACCGTGACCATCGGCCCTCACTTCACCGGAACGGTGTTCCCCACCCGCGCCTTTGTGGCCGGGAAGTGACACCTGATCCGCACCGGGCGGGTTCCGCTTCCGCGGCCGGAACTCAGCGCGGCGCGTTCCACGCGTCGCGCTGAGCGGGCCCGTCCCCCCGAGCGGGCGGTTCGCGACGCGAGGGGCCACGGATCCGGTGCCGCGGCCGGCCGCCTCCGCGGTGAGTTCCCCTGCGCCGCCTCCGCGAACGCAGGCGGGGCGGTTCAGAACTCCAGGACGAGGCGACCCCGTACGCCGCCCGCCTCCAACAGACGGTGGGCCTCGGAGGCATGTTCGGGAGCGAAGGTGCGAGCCACGCGCAGGGTCAGCTTGCCGGCTTCGGTCTGTTCACGCAGGTCGTCGAGCCGGCTGCGGTCGCCCAGGTAGTCGGGGACGAAGGCCATGCGCACGCGCAGAGACCGCTGCCGTATCACGTCGGGGCTGAGGGCGCGGGGTCCTTCGCCGAGGACGGTGACGATGACGCCGCCGTCATGGACCGCCGGGGCCACCGCCGCCGAACCGATGACCGCTGCGTCGATCAGCCCTGCCACTCCCGCCGGCACGGCCCGCAGGATGTGCCGAGCAACATCGCCACCCCGGGGTACGACGATGTCGGCACCGAACGAGCGCACGGGCTCCTCATCGGCCGGCGAGGCGTCCGCGACGACGATGAGTCCGCCCGCTTTGGCCATCTGGGTCACGTAGCCGCCGACGGCTCCCGCCGCGCCGGTGACCGCGAGTGTCTGCCCTGGTGAGAGCCCGGTCAGGTCGACAGCGAGCCGCGCGGTCAGCCCGTTCATGGGCAGGGTTGCCGCCTCGGCGTGGGTCGTGCCCTGGGGGCGCGCGGGCGACCTGCTCCGAGGGCAGGACGACGTACTGCGCGTAGGCGCCGCCCAGGGCACTGGTCGGGTCGGCCATCGCCATCACCCGGTCCCCCAGGCGCAGATCGGTCTCCGTCCCGGTGCCGATCTCGTCCAGCACCCCGGCTGCTTCCATGCCAGGGACATACGGGGGTGCGGGGGATGTGGGGCCGAGCGCCCCCATACGCAGGTAGCGGTCACCGGGGTTCACCGTGGCGGCGTGGACCCGGATGCGTACCTGCCCGGGACCGGCATGAGGCTCGGGCACCTCGAAAACGCGCAGCGCTTCCGGCCCTCCGAATTCGGATACTCCAACTGTTTTCATCTTTTTCCTCTTGATACGGGCCGGAGTTGCGTATGTGCAGCGGGGTGGTGTCGTGCCCGGCCGGGGCGTCCGGCCGGATCAGCCGAAGATGTGTACTGTCCGTTCGGCCGAGGCGCTCTCGATGGCGTTCATCAGGCGGTGGCGTGTATGGCAGCGGTGAAGTCGGGGGAGTGGGAATGGCGCTTCGTCCAGGCCGAGCCGGATCCATTCGGTGCCGACGATCAGCCAGGGCTGCCCGCGGCGGTCGCGTACGGTCTCGTCCGCCGCCTCAGTGAGCACTGCGTGGGGCAACCTTTCGATGTCTCTGACGCACCCCATGGGTGCAGCATACGTCCTGTTTGAACGAACGATAAAGATTATACTTGGGCGAACGACACAGATTCTCGTGACGGGAGGCGCCCCACTTCCCTGCGGTCCGGCCCTCGGCGGTCCTGGACCGGCCCTACGCCATGGTGACCGTGCAGGCGCTGGCTGCCGGGGACGAGAGCGAGGCCTATGCTCAGGTCCTCACCGGTGTCATATCCATGATGCCTACCCAGCGTGGCCACAAGGCCCTCATGCCCACTCCGCAGGAAGCACGGAACCAGTTTTCGGTCCCTCGGAAAAGGAATTCGTGAGGAACGGGACGGCAACCGTGGAGTACGGCACCCCGGACGTCGTACGGGAGGGCCTCGACCGGCTGGTGGAACGCACGCAGGCCGACGAACTGCTCATCACCAGCTACGTCCACGGATTGCAGACGCGCCTGCGGTCATTCGGCCTCATCGCGGACGCATACGGCATGACCGCCGCCGAACCCGACAGCCGGAACTCAACCATGTGACGTCTGTCGAACGCCGGCCTTCTCGGTCTCCACCTCGTGCCGGGGCTGAGTGCCGCCGGTACCTGCGAACGGCCGGGGCACCGTTGTCGGCGACGGTTGGAATGAGGGCCACGGGTACCGGCGCTCCCACATGCCCCGACGACCTGCTGTGGGCGCGTCCGGACCCCGTGCTGGGGCGACCGCCGGTTGCTGTCGCACCTCGTTTGCAGGATCCAGGACCGGTAACTCCCGCCGTGACGCCGTGCCGCCGCACGTAGCAGCCGGCTTTGACCGGCGGCTCCGCAGGGCCTCACGGTTATTTGCCGATCGTTCCATCAATAGGTACGGTCGGGTGTATGGCACGTACTCGCGAGTTCGACACCGAGGCCGCCGTCACGGCGGCCATGCAGGCGTTCCGGCGCACCGGGTACGGTGGCACGTCCGTGCGTGACCTGGCGAACGCCATGGAGATCGGCAGTGGATCGATCTATGCGGCCTTCGGCAGCAAGGAAGGTCTCTACCTGGCCGCACTGGACTTGTACCGGCGGCGCTACGCACTGCCGTTCATCGAGATGCTGCGTGCCGGCGGTGATGCGCGCGAGACGATCCGTGCGGCTTTCGCGGCGGTGATCGACGAAGTGACCTGCGGCCCCGGCCAGGCGTCGTGCCTGATTGTTGGGGCGGCGATGGAGCGTGCGCACAGCGATGCGCAGGTGGCCGAGCGGCTTCGCGCAACGACGCAGCTGCTGGAGCTCACACTCTTCGAGGTCATTGCCGAGGCGCAAGGACGGGGCGAGATCCCGGCTGGCCAGAGCGCCGCAGACCTCGCTGGATTCCTCGCCATGGCCTTCCAGGGCCTGCGGGTCATGGGGGCCATAAATCCGGATCGGGCCGCGCTGACGCGGGCCGCGGAGGTCGCCCTGAACTGCCTTCGCTGACTCCGCAGCGGCGGGTTCCGACGTCATGTCGCCACACGAGCTGGGTATGTGCATGCGTACTTAATTTAACGATCGTTCGTATTAAAATGGATGTGGGATGGCCGGTTCGGCGGAGGAATCATGACTGGGCCCCATGCCCGAAGAGCCTTGGATGCAAGCCGCCCATTGCCGCCCATTGCCGCCCATTGCCGCCTGGCCGCCGCGTGAGGCGCGGACACCGTTGTCCGCTTCCTCCGGGAACCGGAGTCGTGCGTGGGTCACGACGCGCCCACCGAACTCCGTCACCCCATGGGCGGCAACGACGCCCGCTTGCCCTCCCGGCTCGCCCCGGACCCGGGCCGCCGGAACTCGCATGGCGCCCGACGTCATGCCATCTCCGCGCCTGACCGACGCCGTCGAGCGCGCCTGCACCCCCGGGAAGGCGCAGACCTTCCATTCACGCGGCCCGGCTGCAAAGGCCTGGCCGGCAACCGACACCTTCAAGGAATGCCAGTCATGTCCCAAGACGTCCACCATCCCGACCCCCGGCGCTGGTTGGCCCTGCTGTTCATCGCCATAGCCCAGCTGATGGTCTTCCTCGACGGGGCGATCATGAACATCGCTCTGCCGTCTGCTCAGCATGACCTCCACTTCACCGACGGCGGTCGGCAATGGGTCATCACCGCCTACGGCTTGGCTTTTGGAGGCCTGCTCATTCTGGGCGGGCGCCTGGGCGACCTCTGGGGCCGCAAGAGGGTGTTCGTGATCGGACTGGTCGGCTTCGCCCTGGCCTCCGGCATAGGCGGCGCGGCGCAGAACCTGTCCACGCTCCTGACTGCCCGCGCCCTCCAGGGCGTCTTCGGCGCGCTCCTCGCTCCCGCCGCCCTGGCGCTGATCTCGCTGGCGTTCACCGATGTCAAAGAGCGTGCCAAGGCCTTCGGCATCTACGGCGCCATCGCCACCGCGGGCGGCGCCCTCGGCCTGCTGCTCGGTGGAGTGTTCACCGAGTACACCGACTGGCGCTGGGGGTTCTACATCAACCTTCCCATCGCTGCCATCGGCATCACCGGCGTCCTGGCCGTCGTCCGTGACGCCGGCGCGCACGCGGGCCGCGGACGTCTGGACGTCCCGGGGGCCATCCTCGCCAGCGGAGGTGCCGTCGCCCTGGTGTTCGGCTTCGCCAAAGCGGAGAGCGACGGCTGGGACGCCGGTGTGACCATCAGCATGTTCGTCCTGTCCATCCTCCTGCTGGCGGCCTTCGTCGTGCTGGAGGCCAAGGTGAAGTCGCCGCTGCTGCCGCTGCGCGTCCTTACGGAACGCAACCGGGCGGGCTCCTATCTTTCCCTGGCTTTGTCCGTCATGTCCATGTTCGGGATGTTCCTCTTCCTCAGCTACTACTTCCAGTTGGTGAAGGGATACTCACCGGTGCAGAGCGGTGCGGCCTTCATCCCGATGGCCGCCGCGCAGGCCATCGGCTCCACGCAGATCGGTGCCCGCCTCTCGCACCGGGTGCGGCCCGGCCTGCTGATGGGTGTCGGCTACGCGGTGTCCGGCGCCGGTGTGCTGCTGCTCGCCTTGCTCGACGTCGATTCCTCGTTCGGCTTCATCGCGGTTGCCGAGATCGTGGTGGGTGTCGGAATCGGCACGGCGTTCATGCCCGCATTCAGCCTGGGAGCCCACGGTGTCGAGCCTCGCGATGTCGGAGTCGCTTCCGCAATGACCAGCACCGCTCAGCAGATGGGCGGCTCCATCGGCACCGCGCTGTTGAACACCATCGCCGCAAGCGCCACCACCGGATACGTCGCCTCCCACCACGGCTCCGCATCCCTCACCAACCTGTCGCTGGTGCACGGCTACTCCATGGCCTACTGGTGGGGCACGGGATTCCTCGCTGCCGCGGCTCTGGTCGCGTTCTTCGCCGTCAACGCCGGCAATCCGAGGAGCCAGTCGAAGGTCGCGGCCGGGAGCGCGGAGACCGCAGAACTCCAGCACGCGGAGTGACGAGAACAGGGCCGGGACGTGCCGCGCCCCGGCCCTGCCGTACTGCGGCCAGGGACCGGTCGGCGGCCGTGTCCCGGTAGCACACCGCTCCAGGGATTGCTCCAGGAGATGACTCACGCCGATGTTGCCTTCCAGCCTGGCGAACTGTGCGAGTCATAGCCGCGAGGTCAGGTGGTGGATCGCCGGCCCGAGCGACCAGCGGGTGGCCGGTCGGGCTTTTGGGAGGCGATCGCCATGGGGTTGTCCGGGCTTACGTGGTGGGCGAGGGTGCGCAGCAAGGTGCGGAAGGTGGCCCGCGACTTCTCGGGCAAAATGTCCAGGAGTTGCTGCTCGGCCAGGCCGACCGGGCCGCTGAGTTGCTCCCAGCGCTGTCTTCCGTGCTCGGTGGCGACGATGTGCCGACTCCTGCGGTCGGCGGGGTCCGGCTTGCGTTCCACCAGGTCGGCGCGTTCCAGGTCGTCCAGGAGATACGTCATGATCGTGCGGTCGATTCCCAGTCGCTTGGCCAAGGCCCGCTGGCTGTTGGCGTGGCCCTGGATGGCAGCCATGAGTGTGAAGTAGCCGCGGGGACCCCCGGGGATCTCGGCGACGGCCGCCTCGACGACCTTCGCGTAGGCGCGAAAGACCACACCGAGGGCAAAGCCGAAGTCATCCTCCATGTCAGGCCCGCTTTCCGGGCCCTCTGCTCTGGTGCTGCGCTGTGAAGTCACAGCGACCACCTTAGTTGCTGCAGACGTATGCTATCGTCTATAGTGTAGATGATATATGTATGATATTTGCTTTTTTGCGGCTTTCCGGTGCGGCAGCGCGCCGAATCGGACGATCGCGGCTACGTCCGGATGCCCGCGGCGCACGCGACCTGCGACATGGGCGGGCGCTCTCGGAAGTGTTCGGCGCGGTCGTGGTGGTACCCCCGGTCAGCCGGCTCGCGACCGCGGCCCGGCCGTACTCCTTGCCGTGGGGGCGCTGACCCCCCTGCCCGGCCGGCTCCACACCCGCAGCCCCGCCGGGCACATCCTCAAGACCGGCCCGTGACGGGGAAGTTGCTGATCGCCCCCTCGGTGATCGCGGACCACTTCTACCGCAGCCTCCCGGCCCAGCCCGGCGTGGCTTCGTTCACTTCAGGCGACAGCGGTTGTCCATGGGTTCTGACAGCGTTCAGTGATCATCTGTACTCGGGATGTCACGGAAAATGACGGCGGTGCCGCCTCGTCGGTTGAACTCATCGTGCACGACGGCACGACGTGGCAAGAACGAGCGTCGTTCGCACTCCAGGAGCGAAGCATGTCGTGAGGCTTGGCTGGTCCCTGCGGCCTCGACCAGCTCGTTCACCAGCTTCGTCGCAAGGGTGTAGCGGACGGGCGATGAGCATGTGGGACTTGCCTGTGCCGGAATCGCCGATCAGGCAGAGCGGCTGACTCCCGTCCTTGACGCGGGCGTGCCGCGTCACAGACATCCGCGCAGCACTGCCGGAACACCGCCACCGCGGTGGCGCGCCGGGTGAGTGGTACTTCGCCGCGGCCTTCCCGCCGCGGGTGCGGCACGGGCTGCCGGCCGAGGCTTCACACTTCGGACGGTTCTTTCGTTCTTCCGCAACGCCTTGATCGGGTGTCACTTCCAGCCCGGCTTTGGCCGCCCCGGCGTTCCGCGAGGCAGGTCCTGACCGGATGTCAGTCACCTTCCATCGCCTCGTGGTTCATGCTGTCCGCCCGTAGTGAGGCAGCGGCGCACGAGTGCGAGAGTGCGTTCCGTGACCGTGTCGAGCGGGGTGCCGCGGTCGGCGGCGGCAAGGGCTGTGTGCAGCATCCCGGCGATCAGGTCCGCCGTGAGCGCGGGGTCGGGGACGCCGATTTCCCTCACGGCGGCGCGGAAGGGTTCGACCTGTTCCAGGTGGAGTTCCATCAGCCGTTCCTGGCAGGCGGGATGGAGGCCGGCGCTCATGAGGGCGGCGGCAGGCCGGTGTGCGCCTTCGGCGCCGAGGCGGAGGCTTTCCCTGAAGAACGCCTCGACGCGTTCCAGCGGGCCGTTTGCGGCGGCCATGGCGTTGGTGAGTGCCTGGTTGGAGCGCCGGAATGCCTCTTCCGTGACGGTGGCCAGCAGGGCTGCCGAGGAGTTGAAGTACTGGTAGACGCTGGAGCGGGCCAGACCGGCACGGGCGCCGACCGCCGTGGGTGTGACGGCGGTGGCGCCCTCGTTCACCAGGATGTCGATCGCTGCCCCGATCAGCGCCTCGCGTTGCTGGGCGCGGTGTTCGGCGACGGTGGAGGCGTTGATCTTCGGCATGCGGCGCAGGCTCCTGGGTGGCGGACGGGCCGGGAGGGAGATGCCGGCCTGCGGCCCCCGGTCAGGAGAGGCGGCCGTCGACCATCTCGTGCACCCGGTCGGCACTGTCCATTATCGCCGTGTCGTGGGTGACCATGACCGTGGCTGTGCCGCGCGCATGGGTCTGCTCGGCGATCAGCCGTACCGCCTCCGCCGAACGTACCCGGTCCAGCGCGGAGGTGGGCTCGTCCACGAGCAGGAGGGCGGGGGAGGTCATCAGGGCCCGGGCCAGGCCCGCGCGCTGACGTTCGCCTCCGGACAGCTGGTGCGGGCGGGCGCCGGCGCGGTGGGTGAGGCCGACCGCCTTGATGAGTTCGTCGGCCCTGGTCCGGGCTGCGGCGTCGAGGTGTCCGTCGATGTGCAGGGGCAGCAGGAGTTGTTCCCGGACGGTCAGGGAGGCCAGCAGGTTCGACTGCTGGAAGACGAAGCCGATGTGGTGACGGCGGGCCGCGGTGCGCTGCTTGTCCGACAGGGCGGTCAGCTCCGTGCCGGCGATGTGGACGGTGCCCGAGGTGGGCCGCTGGAGGCCGCCTGCGACGGCGAGGAGGCTGGACTTGCCGGATCCCGAGGGGCCGACGACGGCGACGAACTCCCCGGGCGCGACGCTCAGGCCGACGTGGTCGAGGGCGGTGACGGCGGTGTCGCCGTCGCCCAGGGTGAGGGTGACGTCGTCCAGTCGCAGTCCACCGGAGCCCGCGGCGTCCGCGGCGGTTCGGTGGCCGGTGGAGGGCGTGGTCATCGGGTGGCTCCCAGAGCGGTCAGGGGGTCGACGGCGGTGATGCGGCGGACGGCGACGACGGCGCCCACGGTTCCCAGGCCGATGAGGAGGCCGGAGGAGGTGGCGATGGCCGGGGCGGAGAGGGAGAAGGGGGCCTTGCCGATCATCGCGCTCCCCAGGGCCAGGCCGACGGCGGTGCCGATCACCGTGGCGCCGACGAGCACGGCGACGACCTGGGCGAGCGCGTCGCGCAGGATGTATCCGGTGGGGGCGCCGAGCGCCTTCAGCAGGGCGATCTCGGCCTTGCGCTGTACTGTCCAGACGGTGAAGAACGCGCCGACGACCAGGGCGGAGATGGCGTACAGGAAGCCCTTGATCAGGGCCATGGTGCTCGACTCGGCCGCGTAGCCGGGGGACGCGTCGAAGGTGGCCTCCTTGGTCTTGGCGCGGGTGGCGGTCGCCTTCTCCACGGCGGAGACGTCGGTGCCGACCTCCAAGGTCAGGGCGACGGCTGTGGCTTGTCGGCGTGCGGCCTCGGGCAGGTCACCCGGCAGGCCGTAGTGCAGGTGCCGCCAGGTGTCGAGGTTGGCGTAGGCGACGCCGATGTGGCCGTAGGAGATGGTCCTGTCGACCAGGCCGACGACCTTCAGTCGCACCTCGCTCCTGTCCGCAGTAAGGACGTCCCCGATCTCCACACCCAGGTCGGCGATCTCCCGGGTGATGACGATGCCCGCACCGCCCTGCTCCAGGCTCTCGCCCCTGGTGGGGCTGGGGGCCAGAGGCGAGTCCGGCGCCATGCCAAAGACGGCGAGGTTGACCTGCTCGCCCTTCTTGGCGCCCTGGGTCACCTGGGCGTTGGCCAGGGTGTTCCCGAACGGCTCCGCCCGCTTCACACCCGGGGCCTTGGACCATGCCTGCCAGTCCTCCTGCTCCACGGTCGAGCGCGAGAACTGCTCACTGGTCGCCTTCTCGTCGAAGGCCATATGGGTTATGGGCAGCGCGTGCAGACCGGATATACCGGCATCCGCCAGACCGGAGGCGAGTCCGGACAGCAGGACGCCGAGTACGGCGATGAGTGCGACCACCGCACCCATCAGGGCGAAGCGACCGCGGGCGAAGCGCAGATCGCGTAGGGCAAGGAACACGGGATCTCCGAGCGACGAGGGTGACGGGGAGCGGCGCCAGGACGCACATGGCCCTTTGCTCAAACTTGACGACGCGAGCGTCGATATCTTAGCGGATGTTACCGACGCGCCTGTCGGCACCTCGCGCGCGTGCCCTGTGTACTGCACAGATGCACCTGACCGGGCTCTCCTCCTGCGCGCGGTTCGTATCCCGTCCAGGCCCAGGTGGAGTCCGGGTGAGCTTGTGGCACGCCTCCTGCACGGTGAACTGCCTCGGTGAACGCCTGCTCCGGCGGAATGGGATCCGCAATGCGGACCGGGTGCTCGTCGAGACCAACCGGTTGCGAGCCCGGATGTCGCGCCATGCGGGCTGCCGGCCCAAGGCCTCGCGGGTAGGCAGGCTCTAACTTTGCATGCCCATGTCACATGCCCCTGGCCGAGGGTCTGATGCCGCCGCCACCCGACTGACGAGCCACGGCGGCCGGCCGGGGCGGCGAGAGATGATGGCTCTGTTTTGCCGGAACCGCTCCTTCGGACCCACGGACAGGATGGCGGTGGTGGGGGAGCGCCGGGCGGGGATCGGTACAGGTGGTCTGCGGTTTCAGGGTGCGAGGGAGAAGTAGTTCTCTTCTTCCTGTGTGAAGTGCAGGCGCAGGACGGTGTTGAGGCCGTAGAGGCAGGAGCGCAGGTCGTCGAGTTGTTCGGGGGCCAGGCTGCCGTCGGGGTGGGCCAGTTGAAGGTGGGTGGCGATGCGGCGGGAGAGGCGTTCGATCTCGGTGTGGGCGCGGCTCATGGTGGCGGTGGCTTCGGGGCCGCCGAGGGTGGGGGCGAGGGCGGGGTAGAGCTGGTGTTCTTCGGCGTATTCGTGGGGCAGGAGTCGTTCGGTGAGCAACCGGTGGGTCTCTTCCACGGCTGAGAGGGCTTTGGGGCCGGGGGTGTCGGAGAGGCGGTCGGCGGCGTCGCGTACGGCGTCGAGGACGTCCTGGAGGTCGTCGTGTTCGGCGGCGAAACGGTGGATGAGCGCTTCGGCGGCGGGGGTGAGGGCCGGTCGTGCGGCCTGGCCGACGTGCAGGGCGCGCAGGGCGTTGAGGATGACGGCGACGTCGATGCCTTCCTGCAGCAGCGCGCCGGCGGCGGGTGGGAGCAGGCCGACGGCAGCCGCGGCCATCGCGGCCAGGGACATCAGCATGCCGCCCAGGGCACTTTGGACCGCGATGCGGCGGGCGCGTTGGGCGATGGTGACGGCGTCGGCGAGGCGGTCGACCCGGTCGGTGGTCAAGACGATGTCGGCGGCTTCGGAGGAGGCGGTGGAGCCGTGGGCGCCCATGGCCACGCCGACGTCGGCCGCGGCGAGGGCGGGGGCATCGTTGACGCCGTCGCCGACCATGACGGTGACCGCGCGCTCGCGCTCTTCGCGTACGGCGGCGACCTTGTCGGCCGGGCTGAGTTCGGCGCGTACGTCGTCGAGGCCGAGGACGGCGGCTACTTCATGCGCGGGTGCGGCGCGGTCGCCGGTGAGCATCAGCAGCCGTTCGATGCCTGCCGTGCGCAGGTGGCGCAGGGTGCGAGGGGCGTCGTGGCGCAGGGGGTCGCGCAGCAGGACGGCACCGGCCGGCCGGCCGTCCAGGGTCAGCCAGGCGACGGCCGCGCCGTCGAGGAGGGCGCGGTTGTCGACGGCCCGGGCCCAGACGGGGTGTGTGGCTATGGGGTCGGGGCGGCCGACGGAGACCTGGTGGCCGTCCACGATGCCGGTGGCGCCGCGGCCGGGTTCCTCGCTGACGTCGGTCGGTGCGGACAGCTTCAACTTGCGTTCCCGGGCGGTGTCGACGATGGCCTGGGCCAGGACATGCGGCGAGTACTGGTCGACCGAGGCTGCCAGACGCAGTACCTCTGCAGGTTTCACGCCGGGGGCGGCGGTGACGTCGAGGACGCGGGGGCGGCCGCGGGTGAGGGTGCCGGTCTTGTCGAGCAGGAGGGTGCGGGCGTGGCCGAGGTTCTCCAGTGCGCCGCCGTCGCGGATGACGACGCCGAGGCGGGAGGCCCGGGACAGGCCGGACACGATGGCGACCGGGGCGGCCAGCAGCAGGGGGCAGGGGGTGGCGACGACCAGGACGGCGACCGCGCGTACCGCAGAGCCGCTGATCAGCCAGGCCAGCCCCGCCACGACGAGGGACAGCGGGAGGAACCAGGCCGCGTAGCGGTCGGCCAGCCGTACGACCGGTGCGGACTCGGCCCCGGCCTGCTGGGCCAGGCGGACGATTCCGGCGTAGGTGCTGTCCTGTTCGGTGGTGGTGGCGCGCAGTTCGAAGGCGCCGCCCGCGTTGACCACGCCGCTGCGCACTGCCTCGCCCTGGACCCGCTCGACCTGGAGAGGCTCGCCAGTGAGCACTGACTCGTCGAGGACGGCGGCGGCGCTTTCCACGCGGCCGTCGACGGGCACGACCTCCCCGGGGCGGACGACAAGCAGGTCGCCGACGGTGACTTCTCCCAGGGGCACCGTGGCCACTCCGGTGTCGGTGCGGCGATGTGCCGAGCGCGGCGCGTGTTCGAGCAGGGCGCGCAGGTCGTGGGAGGCACGCCGCTGGGCGGCGGATTCCAGAGTGCGGCCGGTGGCGAGCATGAGCGCGATCAGGGCGCCGGCCAGGTATTCGCCCACAGCCAGGGTGCCGCCGAGCGCGAGTACCGCGATCAGGTCGACCCCTGCGTGTCCACGCCGTAGCGCGGCCAGCACCCACCCGATCGCGGGGACGACGGCAGCAACGGTGCCCAGCGCCCAGAACAGGTCGGCGAGGCCGCGCGCATCAGCGAGCCAGGCGATGCCGCCACCCGTCAGTGCTGCCGCGGTGACGGTCAGGAGGACGGGTTCGAGCCGGGAGGTGACTGCGGCGGTCAGGTGGCGTGGTCGAGCTGTGGTGTGGTTCATGGCGCACCTCGGTCTGTGCGGCGCGGTGACCGTTGGGGCTGTTCCTCTCCATCCCATGGTGGCAGCAGGTCCCGGAGGCAGGGGCCGTCCGGCTCTGCTCCGGGTCCGGACGGCCGTGGTGGCGCGTGCTCGTCATCACCGGCCGGTGTCGAGGCGGCAGGACCAGGACGGGGCGGGGCGGGCTGCGGCGGCCCGGCGGGCGTGGGCGCGCAGGTGGTCGGGGACGGCCCGGTTCCTGATGACGGGGGAGCCCCATGCGCCGAGGCCGGTCGGTTCGGGGAGGAGTTCGCCGCACAAGCCGCGCCCGGTGCAGGCTGTGCGGTCGTCGACGCACAGGGTCCTTGAGGCGGTCGTCGCCAGGTCTCCGGGGGTACGCCGGGCGGTAGGCGCCCCGGTGTGGAGGACGCCGCTCCTGCGGTGCGGCCGGGGCAGCAGATCGGGGTCGGGCCATCCGGCGGCCGGCGCGGCGAAGTCCCCGGCCACGGCGGGCAGCCCGAAGCGGCAGGGACCGCACTGGTCGTTCAGCCCGCAGACCGAGTGGGGAAGCGCCACGAGCACACCCGCCCGGGGCGCGGCAACCCAGCGGGGGCCAGGTCGCGCCGCGCGAGGGACGTGTCGTTCGTCCAGAGCCGCGCGCAGTTGCCGGTACTGGACGGCGCGCTGCGCGGCCGGCACATCTGAACGGGGTCCGCGCCGACCGCGAGCGCGGCCAGGACGGCGCCGCCGAGGACGTGGTGGGGTGCGACGGTCAGCAGTAACTGGTCCTTGCGGCTCGCGGGTTCGCTCTCCATCGCATGGACGACGACCACGGCCCGGCGTGAGTGCGTCACTGACCCGCCCCCGGCTCGCCGGTGGTGAATTCGCCCTGCCAGACCGCCTTCGCACCGGAGTCGCCGATCCGGTAGACCTCGAAGACCGCGCCGACGGTCACGGCCAGTGCGAGCACCACGGCCGCGACGCGTACGGGTACCGAGGAGGCGAGCCGAACCGCGCTGGATGCCCGGCGAGAGGTGGCGGGAGTGACCGTGTCGCCCTTGGCGGGATCCCTCGGGGCGGTGACGCGGCCCAGCCACCACACGGCGGTGGTGAGGACGAACAGGGCGATCGCCCACGGGGTCAGTCCTTCACCCATTTCGGTATGCCTTTCCACCAGCGCGGTCTCCTTCACCCGCTCCTCCAGCCACTCACCGGACTCGGTGGTCAGTACGACCAGCGCCAAGGTGACAAGTCCGAGCACGGGCAGCGGCCAGCTGAACCGGCGGGCCACGGTCGGCCAGAGCGTGCAGGCGACGAGCGCCAGCGCCGTCAGCGGAATCAGCACCACGACGCCGTGAACGAAAAGGGGATGGCTGGGGAGGCCATTGAACAAGCCGACACTCACGGGATCTCCTTTGACATGCAGCGCCGGCCGGGCGCCGACATGGCTGCTGCTGCGGGCATTGTCCGGTGGACGCGTCGTCAGCCCGGGGAACCGGGCGCGTATGGAGCAGCGGGCGAAGCGTGACGACGAGTAACAGTCGTTCACTCGGATGACGGTCCGGCCTGGCCCGACACGGGTGTCCTTGGTGCCATGGCGTAGATGCCCGCAGCACGAGATTCCAAGACCTTGAGGAGGTCAGTGTGATCCCGCACCGCATATGCGCCCTGGCAGCAGTGGCGCTCGCCGTCGGCCTCAGCACCCCCGCCGCCGCCATCCGTCCGCCAGCGGGTGGTATGCCGCACGGTCTGCACGCCGGAACTTCCGCGGACCTGGAGAAGTCCCTGGGGGGTGAGGCGTTCGCGAACGCCTCGTACTCGGTCTTCGCCGAGCAGGCGCGAGCCCAGAAACTGTCCGCCGTGGCCTCGCTGTTCCAGCGGGTGGCCTCGGTCGAGCTGGGGGAGCACTTCACGGAGGCGGCCACCTTGACCGGCCTGGTGGGCAGCGACGCCGCCAATCTCCGCGCTGCCGCCGAGGGCGAGTCGTATGAGTCGCGGGTGATGTATCCGGGCTTCGCCCGGCAGGCCAAGGAGGACGGCGACACCAAGGCTGCGGAGCTGTTCGCGGAGATCGCCAAGGACGAGGCGGGCCACCACCAGCGGTTCCTGGCGGCGCTGCGCGTGCTGACGACAGGCAAGGGCAGCATCCCCAAACCGCCGGACGTCAGCCCGGTGCGCGTTCGCGCGGGGATGCCCCAGGTCCGTGCGGCCCGCACCAAGGCGAACCTGGACACCGCCATGCACGGCGAGGCGCTGGCACACGCCAAATACGCCCTGTTCGCCAAGCACGCCGAAGCCTGGGGCAACAAGCCGTTGGCACGGCTGTTCACCGGCGCAGGCGACGTCGAACTGCGCGAGCACTTCACCGGTGAGGCGGCACTGGCGGGGCTGGTCCGCTCCACGCGCGACAACCTCACCAAGGCCGTCACCGGTGAGCAGTACGAATCGCGGACGATGTATCCGGACTTCGCGCGGAAGGCACAGGCCGTCGGCGACACCGGAGCGGCCGCCCTGTTCCGCGACGACGCCGGGGACGAGGCCGGACACGCCCGCGACTTCGTCGCCGCACGCCAAGCGCTGCGGTGACCGCGCCGCACCCGCTGGTCACGGGGTGGTGACCGGACTGCGGGAGACGCTGTGACCTGCGCTCCGGCCTGGTTTCAGTGCGCCCATGCCACCGCGGTGTCCCGCGTCGCGCGGCGGTGTACCCCGGCCACGAAGCGCAATCCGCTGCGATGGCCAGGACATCGTCACGAGAGTGCCCGCGTCTGCGTGGGGCCCGTCCCTCCGGCCTGGACTCCCTGTAGTTCCCGTCCAAGTCGGGCGCCCCCGCCCGATCGGCGCGGCTTTCGTCGTTGGCCGCACCCGCCATTGGTCATGGCGGGTGCGGGGTGGTCGGCCGGCGAGCCCGGAAGCAGTGGCGAGATCCTCGGCCTCACCCGCATCGCGGGTGAGGCCGCCGCGATCACCCGCAGAGGCTGGACCGTTGCCTATCTTGAGCAGCAGCGGGCCGAACAGCAGCCGGCCACGGCCAGTGACGGACGGCCTTCCCCACCCGCGCAGGCAGATGGACTGGACGGCAGCGGCGCGTCAGGACTTCGACGCCGTGCCCGCTGACGGCAGACAGCTCGTCCTGGCCGCACGCGCAGAACTGATCACCGCCTCGGACAGCGCCGACGCCTGCCTGCCGCAGTGGATCAACGTCCGACCCCGGCGTCCACCAGGCCCGGCGGACCCCACAGCGCCGATCTCGCCGGCGGCCGCGGTAAGCCAGGATGATCAAGAGATCCGAGTTGCCGACAGTCGACGGAGCAGCACGCGCGAATATGGTTGAGGAAGCGGTTTCGCCATGTGTCAGGGAGCCACCGATGGACGCCTCGGACCATCTTCTCCGAAGGGCTACCCCCTCGGCTCTCCTGACCCTGGACGGTGCCATCCACAGCCTCAACGAGGCCATGGCAAAGGTACTGGACAGGCCGGCGAAGCAGTGCGTGGGTCGCAACTTGGGTGATCTGTTGCCCGAAAGCCAGCGGACTGCGGTCGAAAGCCTCGTGGCCCACGCCGCCACGACGATGACGGTCGTGATGCGGGTGCTGGAATTCCCTGGGCCGGGCGCAGCACGGCTGGTCTGCCTGGTCGAGGCGCGACTGACGAGGGATCCTGCGGACGGCGAGCAGCTGGTGTGGGTGCACTCGTTGAACGCGGGGAACGACCTGGGCGGTCTTGTGATCCCGTTCCGGTTGGCGGCCAAGGCCGCCGATCTCGGTGTGTGCATGTACTCACCCCAGGAGCACCAGCTGGAGTGGCTGGGTGGCGCACCCGCCTTGGCAATGCTGTTCCCGGAGGCATCCGTATCGTTGTCCAGTGTGGTCCGGCGAGTTCACCCTGATGACCGGGGGGCTCTACGGCGGCTCGTGCGTTCGACCGCCGCCGAGTCCCCCTGGATCAAATTGAGGTTCCTGACCGAGCGCGATGGCTGGCACCTTCTGGCCTGCCAGGCCTGTCGAGTGCAGCTGGGGTACGGCGGCCCTCAGCGGGTCTTCGGAGTGATCCGCGACGACACCAAGCGGGAAGCGCGCCGACGCAAAGCGTTGGTCGCGCTGAGTGCTGCGCGGCAGCGAGCCGACGAGATAGCGGCCTTTTCCTCCGCCTTGATCACCGCGGCCACGGAGCAAGAAGTACAGCAGGTCCTCCTGACCCGCCTCGCCGCGACCTTCGGTGGTACCGGCGCCGCGTTGGCGCTCGTTGCCGAAGGCCGCCTGCGCGTCTCCTCCGATGCCGGGATCCCGATGCCGGTGGCCGCCGTGCACGGCTTGTCGCTGGAGGATCCGAGCGCACTGCCCTATGCGATCCGAACGGGCAAGCCACAGTTCATGCGCAACCGGGAGGAGTACATACGCCACTGGCCGCACGGGGTCATGGTGCCGTACTTCGACCAGCTCGAATCCGGCTACGCCGTCTCGATCACCTCCCTCGGCTCGGTCGGCGGTCAGCCCCTCGGGGGTTGGGCGGTGACCTACGAGGGCGAGCACCATTCGTCCCCGGATGAGCGGGCCCTCATGATCACTCTGGCCGACCTTACGGGCCAGGCACTGAGGCGGGTCAGGTCTCGAGAAGTGCGAGTCGAGTTGGCCATGGCGCTCCAAGATGCCATGCTTCCCACGCTGCCGAAGCACCTCCCGGGCCTGGAAGTCACTGTCCGTTACCGACCGAGCCGGGACGGGTTGGACATAGGCGGAGACTGGTACGACGCCTTCGTACTGCCCTGCGGCGCGGTCGCCTTCGAGATCGGCGACGCCCAGGGGCACGATGTGAACGCCGCCGCAGCCATGGGACAGGTGCGTGCCTCGATGCGTGCCATCGCCGCCTGCGAACCTGACCCTGCAACCGTGCTGACGCGCACGAACGAACTGCTCGTCACCATGGACGCGGCGCGATTCGCCAGCTGCACCATGTTGTACGTCGACCCGTGCGACGGACAGGTCACGGGCTCCAGCGCCGGACATGTGCCGTTGCTGTACGCATGCGACGACGGCAGGCACAGCATCCGTGAGTTGCCGGGCGGCCCGGTGCTCGGAGTCCTACCCGACGCCGATTACAACGAGGGAACCTTCACGCTGGACAAGAATGCCGCGCTGATCCTGGTGACCGACGGCGTGGTCGAAGGCCCGAGTCTGACGCTGGAAGCCGGGCTGGAGCGAGTCGCAACGCTGGCCGCGCAAGCCGCCCACGACGGGTTGAACGCCGAGGAGACCGCTGATCGAATCCTCGACGCCATGGTTGCGGTAGACCACATCGACGACGCGGCCGTGCTGATCATCCGGCGCGCGTGACGGCACCCGCGTCGTCGCACACGCGGGCTGGGCGTTGTCCAGCGCGACTTCGTATGACCGGTCGTGCCCAGCCTGTACGCCGAAGACATCTTCGACAGCCCAGCGTGTGACCGTATGGTCGGCTGCTTCCGCCACCGCGGCGAGAGGCGCCGACCCAGTGGGCCGGCCGGCTCCCTCTGCCGGCCCGCACGTCACTGGTCGCCGGAGCGGTGTGGTGCTGTCATGGAAGGTGAGGTCGCGTCCGGATGAGCTGACGAGGTCGTGGCCGCCCTTGGAGGAGCCAGGCGGAGGCGGACACGCGCCGTCCGTCCGGTCCGGTTCTCCGCGGTCGCCTGTCGAAGTGGAGGAGGCCGGTGCCATGCCGCACCGCCGCACGGTCGGTGATGTGATGACCGAGGACGTCGTCACACTCCGCACCGACACGCCGTTCCAGGAAGTCGCGGCCCTGCTGGACGCGAACGACATTGCCGCGGCTCCGGTTGTCGACGACGACGGCGCCCCCGTCGGAGTGGTGTCCGCGTCCGACGTGCTGCGGCACGAGACCGGCATGCCCGATCCACAGGGGCAGGACGGGGACGACGAGCGCGTCTGGGACAAGGCGCGGGCCCGGACCGCGGGCGCGCTCATGAGCAGTCCTGTCTTCACTGCCCGCGCCCATTGGACGATCCCCCGGGCCGCTCGGGAACTGCGCAGGCGGCACGTCAAGCAGCTGCCGGTAGTCGGCGACGACGGGCTGCTGGCCGGCATCGTCAGCCGCAGCGATCTTCTCGACATCTTCGTCCGCTCCGACATCGAGATCCGCGGCGAAATCGAGCAGGACGTCCTGGGGCGCATCCTGGGTTTGGAGGAAGGCGCCGTCGCGGTCGAGGCCCAGGACGGGACTGTCACCCTGCGCGGTCACGTCCCGGAACCGCGTCTGATCCCGGTGGTCGTGGGCTTGTGCCAGGGGATCGAGGGTGTCGTCGCAGTGGACGCCCGCCTTGCCGCCGTTCGCTAGGCCGCGGGCAGGCCGCCGCACCCGTGGCACCTGCATGGGCTCGGTGGCCGGGCGAGGGGCCATGGTGTCCGTCGTCTGTGAAGGCGAGCTCGGCGGGCCCCACGTCTCGGCCGCAGCTCCTGCATCCCGACAAGCCCTTCCTCCTGCGCGCTCACGCCCCCGACCCCGCAGACGAGCTCCACCATCACGTCCCGCTCAGCCGTACCCCCCAGCGGCCCCAGCCGGGCACTGTGCCGGTGACGCTCCTCTACGAAGAACCACCTTCCCGGCACTTCCACCGCCTCGCCATCAACGACCACCCCATCGGCTTCGCCCCGCACACGCGCGCCACCGCACCCGCCGCGTCCACCGTGTCGAACACCACCTGCCCCACATCCTCAGCGCCCCCTGACGGACCTGGCCGAACGCCTCATCGCATACGCCGCGGGGGAACACCCTTAGCGCGCCTGGCTGATGAGATCGTCGCGGTCGGCCTCCGGTAGTGCGCCGGGCTCGCGGTAGATGGCGATGCCGTCCCGCACGATCACGGCGGTGGGGATCGATGTGATCGCGAATGCCTGGGCCAGTTCTTGCCGGCTTCGGTCTGCAGCCGACGCTGACCCTCGGCTTGCGGGGTGGGCATACCATGTTGCTCATGACGCAAGAAGACGGCGATCTGGACAGTCTCGTACGCAAACGAATCCGCGCTTTGCGGGTGGCGCAGGGCTGGTCCCTGGAGGAACTGGCCACCCGTGCCCACCTCAGCCAGTCTTCGCTGAGCCGCATCGAGAACGGCCAGCGCCGCCTCGCGCTGGATCAGCTGGTCACTCTCGCACGCGCTCTGGACACCACGCTGGATCAACTGGTGGAGACCGCGGCTGACGACGTCGTCAGCAGCCCGATGATCGACGGTGCCCGCGGCTCGATGCGCTGGCTGGTGAAGGGGGACCCCGGTATGAGTGTGGTGCGCCAGCGCATGACTGATCCGCCACCCGAGAACCCGGCACGCATGCGTGCCCACCCGGGGCGCGAATGGCTCGTCGTCTTGTCCGGCACCGCGATCCTCATGCTCGGCCACCGCCGGCTCCGCGTCGAGACCCACCAGGCTGCCGAGTTCCCGACCATGATGCCGCACGCGATCGGCGCCGAAGGTGGCCCCTGCGAGATCCTGGGCATCTTCGACCGCGACGCGCGCCGCGGCCACCAGCACGAGGGCAGTGACGGCGACGTTCAGGGTGCCGGTGGATGACTGCGCGGGCCGCGCGACGGCGGCATCTTGCGCGTCGGGCAGCGCATCGGGCCATCTCCTTGCGTAAACAGGGAGCAGTCATGCCACAGACGCATGACTGTCCTACCGTAGAGGCATGAAGCAAGCACACGCGCACGCCCTCCACCACAGCGCTCAGCACGGCCGCCACCAGCAGCACGACGAAGACGGCCTGGCGGAGATCCTCGACCTGGACGCCGAGGTCCTCGCCGAGCACATAGCCTCCATCACCGCATGGCTGCCGCTGAAAACCGGCCCGCGTCAGATCGTGGATCTGGGCTGTGGAACGGGCGCTGGCACCTTTGCCCTCCTCGACCGCTTTCCCGA
Organism: Actinacidiphila sp. bgisy160; assembly: GCF_057707815.1. NCBI lineage: Bacteria > Bacillati > Actinomycetota > Actinomycetes > Kitasatosporales > Streptomycetaceae > Actinacidiphila > Actinacidiphila sp. bgisy160. The sequence goes on along the minus strand of NZ_JBYIQW010000035.1, from coordinate 18,102 downwards.
CGCGCACGTCACCGCCGTGGACACATCCGCCGGATACCTCCAGCACCTTCACGCAAAGGCATGCGCCCGTGGCCTGGAGGAGCGCGTGCGTATCGTGCAGGCCGACCTCGACGACTCCGCCTGGCCCGACCTCGGCTCACCGGATCTGGTGTGGGCGTCGGCCTCGATGCACCACATGGCCCACCCCGATCGCGCACTGCGCAACGTCCACGCCGCGCTCACCCCCGGCGGCCTGTTCGCCGTCGTCGAACTGGCCGGCTTCCCCCGCTTCCTGCCCGAGAGTGCCCCCGAGGACCGGCCTGGCCTGGAAGAGCGCTGCCATGCTGCGACCGACCGCTTCCAGGCCGAGCAAAGGCCCCACCGCGGCGCCGATTGGGGCCCGCTGCTGACCGCCGCCGGCTTCACGGTCGAGGGCGAACGCACCATCGCCGTGAAGGTCGAGGGCTCCCGCAGCGAAGCGGTCGGCCGCTACGCCCTCGGCGGCCTGCAACGCATCCGCAGCGCCGCCGCCACCGAGCTCTCCCCAGAGGACGTCACCGCCCTCGACCGGCTCCTCGACACCGCCAGCCCGCACAGCATCCTGCGCCGCGACGACCTGGCGGTGCGCACCGAGCGCACCGTCTGGGCCGCCCGCCGCACCTGATCCCAAGTGCCCCCAGGGCCGTGATCAGCAGGACGCGGTCCTCCCGGGGCGGACTCCACGGCCGGCAGGACGGCTGTGACGCCCTGATCACAACAGCCACTACGAGATCATCTCAACCCGTGGCCGGCTGCTACGAGGCAGCCCTCAGCACGCCCGCCCGTCGGGGCCTCAGGACGCTACGCCTCCCCCCGGCCTGTCGAGTCAGCCGACAATGTCCTCCGTCCTGTCGACCACACGCTTGATGCCGACCAAAACCTGGTAACGCTGCCGTTGCGCAAACTCTGTCATCTCCCAAACCACCGGGCGCCCTATCTCTGCACAAAGATGCAGCACCCGTCTCTCGTTCACCCAGACTCCTACGTGGGCGCCATAAGCATCATCGGTGGCGTTGAACAACACCAGGTCAAGCGGCTGCGCAACCGATACACGAGCTGTGGCCTGCGTATCGGCCCACAGTTCACTCGAACGCAGACCGGGCGGAGCCAGGCCGAAGTGCCGAAGCACCTCGTAGGCGAACAACTGGCAGTTCGCACCCTCCTCAAGGCTGGGAAGGCCGGCGACCTCCGACGACCCCGGAAACCGGGAGCCCACGTACCGAACGCTCCAGAAGGCGGGCGGTAGTTGGCGCAGCAGCGGATCCATGACCCCATCGTCCCTGAGGCCGGGCCGGGACAGGGTGCTCCCGCACGCACACCGCCAGTGCGGTCGCGGGACAGCCCGGGTTCGGCAGACACTGACGGGCTCTCGCGCTGGATCGTCCAGGTCCGCACCAGGCGGAGCCGGATGTGACGGAGGGCTTCGGTTGGCGGCATCCGCCAACCGAAGCCCTCGGCCGCGTTCGATGGTGCGTCACGCCGGTTCGACAGGCAGCCACAGTTCGCAGGTCGCGGTGCTGAAGTCATCCGCGCGCTCGAGGACGGCGACGATCGAGGGACCCGGCCGCAGCCGCCACGGGTTGGAAGGGAACCACTCGGTCGCGGTCGCCGCCCAGGTCGTCTGCAGGGCCTGCGGATGCGGTCCGCTGGTACGGAAGACCGCCCACCTCCCAGCCGGCACCTCGATGGTGTCGAGGTCGTCCGGGGCCGCCGTGTCGTGGGCGAGGGCCACTCCGTGCAGGTAGGTCAGTTCGCGGCCCTCCCCGCCGTCGGGGTCGAGGTCGTCGGAGACCTGCAGCAGGCCTTCCGGTTCGGTGTCGCCGAGGGCCTTCAGCCGCAGGTGCTCCTCATGCGGCAGTGCGGCGATGTGCCGCTGGATGTGGGGATTGACGCCCTGGTAAATGAGCGGTACCCGGGCCGCGTGTCCGACGAGCCGGAACGCGGGTCGGTCGATGAGGCGGGTGTCCATCGGGTTGCTCCCTTCGACAGTCAGGCGGAACCTGAGCTGCGGTTGTGTGTGCAAGGGGCCTCCATCACGCCGCACGTCACCGGGACCGGCGCCGTGGACCGCCCGGAACGCGCGTCCGAATGCCTCACTTGAGCCGTATCCGTGCCGGACGGCGATACTCAGCAGATCGCCCTCGCCCCGGACGACATCGGCGGCGGCAACGGTCATGCGCCGCCGGCGTACGTACTCCGACAGCGGCATGCCTGCCAGCGACGAGAACATCCGGCGCAAGTGGTACTCGGTCGTGCCGAGCGCCGCTGCCAGCCCGCGGACGTCAGGTTCCTCCGCGAGGTGCTCCTCGACAAGATCGACGAGCTGGTTGAGTGCCGAGATCACGAGGCCTCCCTTTCGATGCAACCCTGGCAGCTGCCGCCCCAGCCGCACCCGACCGTTCCGAACCGATCCGATCATCCGAGGCGGAGGACGTCACGGCGGGCCCGGTGGCGCGGCGTCGGTCGGCCAGATCGGCGCCGACGCCCGGTCCAGGGCAGCGCCGTCGATGGCTCCCGGTACCCGCCCGATCGTGGCCGCTGATGGAGTGCGGCGCCACCTGAGCAGATGGCGACGGATACGGGAGCAGTTGGTCCGGATCGGCACCGCTTCCCGTGGTCTGATCTGCCCTGCCTGGCCCGAGGGCGGGCGGCTCACCAGGGTCCTTTGACCGTCCACTGTCGTGCGCCGGGCTCGAGCCGGGAAGCAACGCTGCTCCGGCCCGGACGCCGGCCGATTTCGCAGACAGCGGTGTGGGCGCCCGGCAGCGCGAGGTGAGCCGGCCGGCAAGGCTTCGGGCAGCGTCTCGTGCGGGGATGAGCCAAGGGCGCGCACGACCGGACTCGGTCTCAGTGGCCGGTCGTGTTGTCCGCGGGCGCGGTGCGGGCGATGGCGGTGTCTTCGGGAGCGTCCCCGGTCCCGGTGCGGGCTCGGGCTCGGGCTCGGGGTGTGGCTCGTTTGAGGCGCCGTCGTCGTGCACGGCCTTGGTCTCGCTCTTGAGGATCCGCATGGACTTGCCCAGCGCCCGGGCGGTGTCGGGTAGTTTCTTCGAGCCGAAGATCAAGACCAGCACCGCGACCAGGATCAGCAGGTGCCAGGGCTCCAGCGCATTGCGGAACATCGTCACACCATCCCTTCGGACGCGTCGGCTTTCATGCCTGCCTCTGCGATCCGTGCCGCTTGTTCCTGCGAGGCGGCGGTGGGAACGGGGGCGCCCGCGGCGCATCGTGTCTTGCTGCCCCGGGTATGGCCCCGGCGCTCCGCGGGCGTGCGCAGAGCGCCGGTCGCTGCTCGAAGAGGCGTCCTGCTCGCGACCGGGTCTTGCGGAAGGTCGACGCCGCGGGAGGCACACGCCTTCGGCCGCGGACGACGGCGTGTTCCCGCGGGCGGGTGCGTCCGGCACGGTTGCCCGTCCGCCGATGGGGCGAAGAGTTCCCGTTCCGCGTCCCGGCCGCGCTCGGCCGGGACGTCACGCTGCTGGACGCGGTCGATGTCCACGACCCGGCAGGGCTCTGCACCGAGGGACTGCCGGCACTCGTCGTCGCAGAAGGCGATCCGCGGGAGGTGACCGGGCAGGCCGGTGTCCGTGCCCGCGCTCGCGGTCTCGTGGGCGGGCGCCTGGGAGGAGGTCTCCCGGTGCACCTGGGACCGTGGTTTCACCGGTGTCCGGCTGCGCCGTCGGGAGATTCCCACGGCGTCGTCAGGCCGGGCCTCGCAGGTGAATTCGTCGCCCGTCGCCGCAGCAACCGCACGGAGCCGGGCCGGCAACGGGCTTGTGGCGGGGTGCGGTTCGCCGCCTGTGACCGGCATGGCCACGTGCGCCGGCTGTCCGGCTCGGGGGGTGTGCGGGGGTGTTTGGGCCGGATGGAGGGCCGGCTGCTGCACCTGGGAGGAGCCGCGTTCGGGCATCGGGAACGGCCGGTGGGTCTGTGTGTTCGGCCATGGTGCGTTCGTCGGCTTTTCCTGGCGTGAGTGTTCCTGTTGCCGGCTGGCGCGTTGTTCACGTGTGGCGGTCGGGCGTGGGAGTCCAGGCGAGTGGTGCCGGCCGGTTGCTGCGGGGGCGTGCGGGGTGTCGATGTCGTTGCGGGTCATGTTTCCTTCTTCTGGTCGGGGCGATGTCGATTCAGGTTCCGGGGCGTCCGGCGGCCGTCCAGGCGGCTTACTCCTGGCGGACGTAGAAGCGGCGGCTGGGGGCGGGCGTGGTCGCGTCGGGGTGGTGCGGGCCGGCCACGAGGTCGGGATGGCGGCGGTCGTGCAGGAGGAGTTGTCCGGCGGTTTCTGCGGCTGCTGGGAGGGGGCCGGGGCGGGGGTCGTTCAGGGCGATGCGGTCCATGAGGGCGGCCCGGCGTAGCAGCCGGGCCCGTTCGGCGGCCGTGGCGGTTGGGGGGCGGTGACGGGCCGTGCCCCGCGGCCGTGGAGTGAGCCGAGACGCCATCAGGCGCTGTGGCGGCGGTGGGCGAGCGTGCCCCGGGTGACGGTGCCCGGGCCGAAGCGGGCATGGACCCGGTCGACGACCGGGTCCAGGCGCCGGCTGTTCTCCCGGGCGGCGTTGAGGCTGGGCTGCTGCGGTGCGCCTGCCGCGTCCTTCAGGTGCTCGGGGCGGACCCAGGGCTGATGCGTTCTCAACTGGCGGGACGAGGTGGTTCATCGGACTTGGTGCCAGATGAGCCGCTTGTCGGAGTGGAAGCAAGAGACGTGACACCAGATGATCAAGGTTGCTGAGACCGAAGATCGACCTGGAGTCGCGTCCGCGTGCCATCTTCCGTGATCAACGTCCTCGCGCGCCACTGCGAGGACGCCACTGTTCCCTGCTCGTCCGTCGAACCACGTGATCTGGCCGCGCTGGCCGAGGTGCTGGCCGCGGTTCCCGATCCGCGCCGGGCACGCGGACGCCGCTACCTCATCGGCACGCTGCTGGCCCTGTGTCTCGTGGCGGTGCTCGGTGGAGCCCGATCGCTCGCCCAGATCGCCCGGTATGCCACCACCGCCAGCGAGGAAGTTCGCGCCGAGCTCGGCCTTCAGCACGCCACCCCCGACGCTTCGACGCTCGGCCGGCTGCTGGCCCGGATCGATGGCGACGCGCTGGACGACGCCGTCGGCGCCTGGCTCGCCCGTCACGCTGCCGATCCAGTCCGGGAGGACGGCGTCCTGGTCGGATTGGCCGTGGACGGCAAGAGCGTGCGTGGCTCGCGCACCGACGAGGTCACGGTGCACCTGCTGGCCGCCGCCCTGCACGAGTCCCAGACCGTCGTCGCCCAGCGCCAGGTGGCGGCCAAGAGCAACGAGATCCCGGCCTTCGCCTCGTTGCTGGCCCGCCTCGACCTGCGCGGCGTGGTGGTGACTGCCGATGCCATGCATACCCAGCGCAAGACCGCGAAGGAAATCGTCGCTGCGGGCGGGCACTACGTTTTGGTGGCCAAGGGCAACCAGAAGAAGCTGCAGCGGCAGCTTCGCCGCCTGCCCTGGAAGCAGATACCGCTGCTGGACCGCACCCGCACCGCCGGGCACGGACGCCGCCAGGTGCGGCGTCTGAAGGTGTGCACGGTCCAGGCCGGCCTGCTGTTCCCGCACGCGGTCCAGGCCATCGAGATCAAGCGACGCCGTGTCCACAAGAAGAGAGGCAAGATCCAGCACAAGACCGTCTACGTTGTCACCAGCCTCGCTCCCGACCAGGCCGGCCCCTCATACCTGGCCCAACTCGTCCAGGACCACTGGTCCGTGGAGGCCCTGCACCACGTGCGAGACGTGACGTTCGCCGAGGATGCCTCCAAGATCCGCACCGGTAGCGCGCCCCGCGCCATGGCCACCCTGCGCAACCTCGCCATCGGGCTGATGCGTCAGGCCGGCTGGGCCAACATCGCTGCCGCAGCCGACCACTACCGGTCACACCCCGAGCACGCCACCGCGCTCCTCGAGATCACCTGCTGAGAACACATCGGTCCTGACAATCGGGCTGACGCCGTTCTCGAACGCGGGGGGCTGGCTCAGCCGATGGACCAGCGGCCGGGACAGTCAACGATGGCCAGGCCGGGGCGTCCGGGCAGCGTGACCTTGCCGCGATAGCGTCCGTCCTGCGCGTTGAGCACCTGCTCGCCAGTGCCGTCCAGGTTTCTGAACAGCAGCCGGCCTGGCCCATCGTGCCACTCCAGGGTGACCCGCCGCCGCTCCCCGGAGTGGGCAAGCACGTCCTCCGAAGACCCTCGCACCTCGCCCACGAGGGGCCGTGCAGCCTCGATCGGGAGAACCCGGGCACGGCACTTGAGCATGATGCCGTTCGTTCTGTAGGAACCCCTCTTGATCCACAAGCCGTGGACTTGCGGTGGGATCAGTAGTCTGCTCGGCCTCGGCCCGATCAACGATGCGAGGTACGGTCCCTCCCTGAAACCGTCCCCGGTCACCTCCATGCCAGAGACGATGACATAGCCGAGAAGGCTGGTCTTCAGCTCCAGCAGCGCCGGATGGCTCACGGGCCCGGCAAATTTCAGGTTGCCCCCGCGGAAACCCCAGTAGGTCCCTTCCCACAGCACTCTTGCTGGCTTCGACAAGGCCCCACCCGAAGTTGATTGCCGATCGCCTGGCGCAGCCTACTTGGCGTCGGCATAGCAGGACACCACATGGGGAACCACGAGTGGATCAAGACAGGTCGGGGCTCTCATCTCACGACCCGAGAACGCATCAGCCCTGGGGGCGGACCGAGACTCTGAGCACCCGGGCCCGCTCCAGTCCGAGACGCTCGAACACCGCCATCGCGGGATGGCGTCCCTTCTCGTGTCACGGCAGGGGACACGACCCGTGGCTGACGGGGCGGCCTCCGCGCGAGCCCTTCTTCTTACGGTTGGCCGCTTGGTCCGCCTTCTCCGGGATCACCGCCCGGATTTTGCGTTTGTGCAGGTAGGTGCGATTGCTGCGGGAGGAGTACGCCTTGTCGCCGGCGACCGCGTCCGGGCGGGTGCGGGGCCGGCCCCTCCTGCCACGGACCTTGATCTTGTCCACGACCCGCGCGAACTGCGGACTGTCACCGGCCTGGCCGGGAGTGAGGACGAACGACAGCGGACGACAGCGCCGGTCGGCTGACAAGTGCACTTTGCTGGTCCGCCCACCCTGGGAACGACCCAGGTCAGCAGCCTTCAAACGCGCCCGGCGGCGTCGCCGCAGCCGCCGCCGCTCGGCTCGTTCCGGGTCTCCGTCCTGTTCGTCTTGCGGCTCTTGTCCCTTCTTCCCGCCCCCTTTTCGGACTCGGCGGCCTCCACCAGAGCTTTCAACTGCTCCTCGTCCAGAACCATCCCGGCGGCGTGGTGGTGAGCGCGGGAGGTAGCAGAGTCCACGCTGACCAGCGACAAGTCCACCTCGCCGCGTTCTGCGGCATACCCGATCCGTAAGCGCGTCCGCGGTGACCAGGCGATCGGCAGCGGCGAGGCCAGCGCCCTGCGGACGATCGTTGCCGCAAGGGTGTTCTTGGTGGCGAACTCCCGCTGGTCGGGGACCTTGGCGCCGCGGCAGCGGTCGCGGTCGTCGGTCCAGGACTTGGGCAGGTAGAGCTCGCGGTCCACCAGAGCGCGGCCAGCGGGCTGGCGTAGGCGGCGAAGACGCCGATCCGGCAGTTCTCGGTCCGGCCGGCGGTTCCGGAGTACTGCCTTTGAACTCCGGCGGAGGTGGTGCCCTTCTTCAGGAAGCCGGTGTCGTCGATGATCAGTACCCCGTGGGGACGGCCGAGGTGTTCGGCGATGTAGGTCTGCAGGTCGTCGCGGATATTGTCGGGGTCCAGTGGGCTCGGGAGAGCAGGTGCTGCAGTCCGTCGGGGGTGGCGTGGCCGACGTGTTCGGCGAGCTGCCAGCTGTTCTTGCGGGCCACCGGGGCGAACAGTCCGCGTACGTAGTCCCGCATGCGGCGGCGTGGTTCGAGGCTGCTGAAGTGGTGCCCGATGGTGGTGAAAAGGTGGTCCAGGTCGCGGTCCCAGGTCTCGGCTGCCTGTTCGGTGATCACGACGCGAGGCTTCCCCGGCCCGGGACTACTTTGCCGTCGTGGGCACTCCTTCGAGGGGTGAGCGGGCAGAAGCCGTCCGTGACGGCATCCTGCCCGCTACACTCCCACCACTCGACGTTTCCCCAGGTCAAGCCACGAAGTACTGCTGGAGTACTAAGTCGTAGCCGACAATTCCGATACCCAGGGTGGGGCAGGGAACCCGTCGTCATGTGAAAGGCCCGTCACTATCTCTGCTCCGGAGTCAGGACGTGTCGGGTCCGGTCCCCGATCCAGGCCGCGTCGAGGATCGCGGTCAGACTGGCGGTGTCGGTCGGGCCTGGATGGTTCTGGATCAAGCGGGTGACGCCACTGGCCATCTCCGCGAAGCGCGGGAGGTCGGCGCGTGCCACGCCGATGTCCGCCAAGGTGGCAGGGATGCCGATGTCGGCTAGGAGCCCGTCGAGCCAGGTGAGGAACGTATCTGCGGCCTCGGCATCCGAGGCGTCGGTCACGTCGAGCCCGCACACCCCGGCGAGGATGGTCAACCGGTCGCTGATGGCATCCCTGGCCGCGTCCAGCGCGTAGGGCAGCAGCAGCCCGACGCCCAGGCCGTGCGGTGTGTGGGTGGCTGCGCCGATGGGGTACTGGAGGGCGTGCGGAGCCGCGTTGCCTGCGTGGGAAAATGCGAGCCCGGCCAGCATGGATCCATAGGACATGTCCGCGCGCGCGTCCTTGTCGCCTCCGTCCCTGACGACAAGGGGCAAGCTGCGGGCGATCCGCTTCGCGGCCAGGAGCGCGTAGTGATCGGTGATCGGGTTGCGGCCGAGGAAGACCTGCTCCACAGGGTCGCGCGGTCCGTGGGCCCGGGGTCGCGCGGTGTAGCTCTCCACCGCGTGACAAAACGCGTCGATGCCGGAGTGGGCAGTGACGGTCGCAGGGCAGGTGTAGGTGAGCTCGGGGTCGACGATGGCGAAGTCGGGCACGATGTGGACGCTGGAGACCCCCACCTTCAGCTCGCGGTCCGGGTCGGTCAACACCGAGACGGGCGTGAGCTCGGAGCCGGTGCCTGACGTCGTCGGGACCGCGACGAGAGGAATCGTCGGCCCCGGCACCTTCGACTCGCCGTAGAAGTCGCGCGGCGTCCCACCGTGGCGCCGGATGACGCCGACGATTTTGGCGAGGTCGATCACCGTGCCACCCCCGATGGCGAGGATGACGTCGGCGTGCACCTCTGCGGCGACCGAGACGGCCAGGGCGACATCGGCGAGTGGCACGTCCGGAGTGGCGTCGGCAAACACCCCGACGACTTCGACCTTCTCCCGCACGGCGGCCACGATCTCGGCCACGCCCGGCTGCCCCAGAAGAACCCGGTCGGTCACGATGAGGACTCGCGAGCCACACTCGGCCACCACTCGTGGGATGTTCTGCGCGACCCCTTCGCCCACTATCAGCTGGCGTGGTCCGCGGACGGTCTCAAGCATGTCAGTGCCTCTCTGGAACGTCGGCGGTGATGTGCTGGGCGGACGTCCAGTTCACCTGCGAGACCGGGACGGCGTCGGCTTCCGGGTGGCGCAGGCGCGCGCCGGGCTCCCGGACTCGGTCGTGCCCGGGCGCCCTCGGGTCCATCGCGATGAAGACGTCGCCCCTGGTGGGCGGGTCAGTCGGGTCGAGGGTCCCGCGGACATCGTCGCCAAGGGCGGTACGAGTCAAGGTCGCGACCAGCACGTCGATCATGAGCCCGAGGGCGTAGCCTTTGGGACCGCCGAAAGGGCTGATCGCCCCATCCACCGCCGCGGCCGCGTCTGTGGCGCGCACACCGGCGGAGTCGACGGCGTCCCCGGGTGCCGGCGGATTCGTGCCGGCCATGGCCCGGGTCCCGCCCCACGGGTGGAGGCCGGTCAGGTCATGTGTGCACAGGGCGCGGTGATCCTCGGCGGGCACCCGGAGCAGCAAACCGGTCACGGTAGGTCGATCGCCGCGTAGGTGACGTCGAGGTACTCAAGGATGCCCTCGTGCGACCCCTCCTTGCCGATCCCGGACTGCTTCACGCCTCCGAACGGAGCTGACGGGTCCGAGATCAGACCACGGTTGATGCCGACCATCCCCGTCTCCAACCCCTCGGTGAACCGGAGCGCCCGCTGGAGGTCACGGGTGAAGACGTATCCGGCCAGGCCGTGCTCGGTGTCGTTGGCCTTCGCCATGACCTCGTCGTCGGACGTGAACGAGATGATCGGCGCCACCGGGCCGAAGATTTCCGTCCGCAGTATCCGCGCGTCTTCGGGCACGTCGACCAGGACAGTAGGCGGGTAGAAGTGGCCCGGCCCATCCGGACGCTCGCCGCCCACCAAGACACGGGCGCCGCGATTGACCGCGTCGGCGACGAGCTCGTCGATCTTGGTGACCGAGGCCTCGTCGATCAACGCCCCGACGTCCACGCCGTCGTCGAGACCATGGCCCACCGAGAGCGCGCCCATCCGCTGGGCGAAGCGCGCCGTGAACTCCTCGCGCACCGGCTCCTCGACGTAGATTCGGTTCGCCGCGATGCAGGACTCCCCGATGTTGCGCATCTTGGCCACCATGGCACCCTCGAGCGCGACGTCCAGGTCCGCGTCGGCACACACGATCAAGGCCGCGTTGCCGCCCAGTTCCATGGAGGTGCGCAGCACGTTGTCCGCCGCCTGTCGTAACAGCACGCGCCCGACCTCGGTCGACCCGGTGAACGAAAGCTTGCGGGTCCGACGGTCGGCCAGCAGTGCTGAGACCACCTCGCCGGCACGCTCGGTTGTCACGACGTTGACGACGCCCGGGGGAACGCCGACCTCCTCCATGATGCGGGCCAGGAACAGCATGGTGAGTGGCGTCTGGGCTGCCGGCTTGGTGATCGTCGTGCAGCCCGCCGCCAGCGCAGGAGCGATCTTGCGGGCACCCATGGCCAACGGAAAGTTCCAGGGCGTCACGAAGATGCACGGTCCGACCGGCTTCGGCACGGTGAGGATGCGATATCCACCAGCGGGAGCGGTGTTGTAGCGCCCCTCGACGCGCACCGCCTCCTCGGCGAACCAACGGAAGAACTCGGCGCCGTAAGCCACCTCTCCCCGAGCCTCGGCGAGCGGCTTGCCCATCTCGAGCGTTATCAGCCGGGCGATCTCCTCGGATCGCTCGGTCAGTGCCCGGTACGTCGCGGTCAGCAACTCCGACCGTTTTCGCGGCGGTGTCGCCGCCCACTCCGCCATTGCCTTGCTCGCCGCGTCCAGAGCGGCGAGCCCGTCAACGACGTCGGCGTCCGACACCTCGGCGATGGTCTTGCCAGTGGCCGGATCCTCGACGGCAAAGGTGGCTCCGCTGGCGGCGTCGCGCCAGGCGTCGCCAATCCGGAGCCGCCGGTGCTCGGGGGGCAGGACGTTCATCGGGTCACTCATTGCGTCGCCTCCTGTGATGTTCTTGGTGATGTCCGGCCTGACCTCAACGATCGCGCCACGCGCGTTGACGAACGGGTCAAACGACCTCGTCGGGGTCGAGGTTGCCGAGCGGGTCGAACGTGGCCTTGGCCCTGGCTGCAGGGCGACGCCCCGCGCCACCGATCGCCTTCTCGGGCCATGGCCGCTTCAGCGTCGTCAGGCCGTGCTCACCGGTGACGGTCCGCCGAGGCTCGATTGCCACGTGCGGGCGCGTGGTGACGTCGCCGCCCTGCGCGGTTACCTCCCGGCCTCGGACAGCGCCAGCCCGGTGCCCGCATCGAACAGGTGCGCGCGGTCCAGGTCGACCGTGACAAGCAGCCGTTCGCCCGGCGTACCCGTGACGGTGGGTCGCGCCTTGACCTTGAGGATCTCCGTCCCCACTCGGACGTCGACCACCGTTCGGTCACCGAGCGGCTCAAGGCCGTAGAGCTCACCCGACAACGACGCGTCCCCACGCTGCTCGATGGACAGGTCCTCTGCCCGCAGGCCCAGCAGCAGCGGACGACCGTCCTCAGCCGTGGTCCAGCGGGGCCGCGGCAGCGTCCAGCCTTCCGCCCCGACCAGACGATCCCCCTCGGCGCGGCAGGGGAGGAGGCTGATCGACGGGCTCCCGACGAAGCCTGCGACCCACTGGTTGGCTGGTCGCTCGTACACCTCGGTCGGCGTTCCGACCTGTTGCACCTTCCCCTCCTTGAGGACCGCCACCTGGTCGGCCATGGACAGGGCCTCGACCTGGTCGTTGGTCACATAGACGAAGGTTCCCCCGAGACTCCGGTGGATGCGGGTGAGCTCGGTGCGCATCTCGACGCGGAGCTTGAGGTCGAGGTTCGTCAGCGGCTCGTCCATGAGAAACGCGCGCGGGCGACGGACCAGCGCCCGCGCCAGCGCGACACGCTGCATCTCACCGCCCGACAGCTGCGCGGGACGACGCTGCAGCAGGCGTTCGATGTGCAGCAGGCTCGACATCTGCTCGACGGCAGCGGCGATCTCGCTCGAAGAACAGCGGCGTGCCCGCAGTGGCGAAGCGATGTTCTCGTACGCCGTGAGTCGCGGGTAGAGGGCGTAGCTCTGGAAGACCATGGCCAGGTCGCGTGCGGCCGGGGAGTCACCGGTCGCGTCCCTCCCGTCCAGATGCACCGACCCGGCGTCAAGCCTCTCAAGGCCGGCGATCGCTCGCAGGGTCGTCGTCTTGCCTGCCCCGGAGGGCCCGAGCACGACGAAGAACGAGCCGTCCGGCACGTCCAGCGTCACCCCGTCCAGGGCCTGGACCTTGCCGAAGGACTTGCACAGCCCGTGCACTGCCACGGTTCCCATCAGGCCACCAGCTCTTCCGTGCGCACGTCGTAGACCGGCGGGGGCCCGCCGGTGTGCCGCAGCCCGACCGGCGCGTCAGCGGCGAAACGGACAGTCGGTGGCATCCGAACCCGTACGTCGCGCCGGCCACCGTGGTCGATCACGCAGATGATTTCGTCTCCCAGCCACTCCGCCGAGACCACGCGGGCCGGGGCCGAACGCTCCGCCCCTGGTTCCGTGACCTCCAGCGCCTCCGGCCGGACGCCTGCGACCAGGCGACGGTCGCGCGGCAGGCCTGGCGGTGGCGTGAGGACCAGTCCACCCTGACTGCGCAGCTTCCCGTCGGCCACCTCCACCTCGATCAGGTTCATCGGCGGGGAGCCGATGAATGCGGCGCAGAAAAGACTCGCCGGACGGTCGTAGACCTCCAGCGGCGTGCCGATCTGCTCGACGCGGCCCTTGTTGAGGATGGCGATTCTGTGGCCGAGCGACATCGCCTCGACTTGGTCGTGGGTGACGTAGACCATCGTCGTCCCCAGTCCCCCCTGCAGGTGCTTGATCTCCGTGCGCATGTCCGCCCTCAGCTCCGCGTCCAGATTGGTGAGGGGTTCGTCCATGAGGAAGGCGCGCGGTCGTCGCACCAGGGCGCGAGCAAGCGCGACGCGCTGCTGCTCCCCGCCGGACAGCCGGTGCGGTCGCCGGTCCAGGAGCGGACCGAGCCGCATCAGCCGGGCGGCCTCGTCGACCCGCTCGCGCACCTCCGCCTTGGGCAGTCCCTCGGCCCGCAGCGGGAACGCCAGGTTGTCGCGGGTTCTCAGATGCGGGTAGAGAGCGTAGAACTGGAACACCATGGCGATGTCGCGCTCTGCTGGCGGCAGGTCGTTGACCAGCGTGTCGCCGATGCGGATGTCGCCCGTCGTCTGCCGCTCCAGGCCGGCTATGGCTCGCAGCGTGGTCGTCTTGCCGCAGCCCGAAGGGCCGAGCATCACGAACAGCTCGCCGTCGCCGATGGACAGGTCCACGTGATCAACTGCGACCGTCCCGTCCGGGTAGCGCTTGTGCAGCGCGGTCACCTCGATGCCCGCCATCAGCGTCGCACCGCCCCGAGCGTCACACCGGCGACGAGGTGCTTGCGCACCAGGTAGGCGAAGACGAGCACCGGTAGGGCGAACACCAGGGAGGCGGCGGCCACGAGACCCCAGTCCACCGTGGTTCCACCGATGAGGCCGGCGATGGCAGGCGGGGCCGTCCGCACGTCGTCGCTGGAGGTGAGGAAGATGGCGAACACGAACTCGTTCCACGAGAAGATGAGTGCGAAGACCGCCGTCGCGGCGATGCCGGGCAGGAGCAGGGGAAGGGTGAATCGCCGGAACGCCTGCAAGCGGGTGTAGCCGTCGAGCATGGCGGCATCCTCGTACTCTGCGGGCACCTCGTCGACGAACCCCTTCATCATCCAGATCGTGAACGGGACGTTGAACGCGGCGTAGATGAGGATCAGGCCGAGCTTGGTGTCGATGAGGCCGACTTGGCGGTACATGAGGAAGATCGGGATCACGACCACCACGGGCGGCATGAAGCGGGTGGACAGGATGAAGAACAGTTGGTCCTTCTTGGCCTTCACGGCGAAGCGTGAGTAGGCCCAGGCCGCCGGGACCCCCAGCACGGTGGCCAGCGCCGTGGAGGCCCCGGCGACAAGGAGGGAGTTGAGGAACGAGACGGACAAGGCCGAGCGACCGCCGCCGGGGGCGACGAACACGTCCTTGAAATGGCCCATGGTGACCTTGAAGTGGAAGAACTTGGCCGGGATGGCATAGACGTCCCGGTTCTCCTTGATGGACGTCTCGATCATCCACAGCACCGGAAAGAGCATCACGACGGCCAGCACGGTCAGCAGCGCGACCTCCAGCACGGAACGACCCCGGCCGCGGAGGCGACGCGCGGGGGGCGTGTGATCCTGGACAGGGCCTGTGGACGCGGCCTCGTCGACGGATACGGCCATCAGTCCTCCTTGAGCTTGTTCAAGTAGCGCAGGTAGAGCTGCGTGAGGACGATGACGACGAGGACCATGAGGATCCCGTACGCCGAGGCGGTTCCGGTGTTGAAGCCCAGGAACGCGACCTTGTAGACGTGGAACGACAACGTCTCGGTGGAGACCCCCGGACCTCCGCTGGTGAGGATGTAGACGAGGTCGAACAGCCGGAAGGCCTCGATGGCCCTGAACAGCACAGCGATGAGGAGCAGCGGCCACACCAGCGGAAGAGTGATGGTGCGGAACCGGAACCACTCGGACGCCCGGTCGATCGAAGCGGCCTCGTACAGGTATTTGGGAACCGCGGTGAGGCCCGCAAGTGCGATGAGCATGATGAACGGCGTCCATTGCCAGGTGTCGACCACGATCAGGGACATCAGTGCCGTTCGCTGCTGGGTGAGCCACTCCACCTGCCCCAGGCCGAGCGAGCCGAGCATGCTGTTGATCACGCCGAATTGCGCGTCGAGCATGAATCGCCAGAACAGCCCGACCACGACCGGCGACAGCATCATCGGAACCAGGAATAGAGTGGTCAGCAGTCCTCGCCCGTGCGTGCGCCGTGAGATCAGGTAGGCGATGGCGAAACCGAGCACCGTCTGCAGGGTGACCGCGCCGAACACGTAGATCAACGTCGTCAAGGCCCTCAGGTGGACCTGCGCCGACGTCAGGATGGCGGTGTAGTTCTCGAACCAGATGAAATGGGCCGGCCCCCCGCGAGTGGCCGAGTAGTCGGTGAACGACAGGTACAACGCCCACAGCAACGGGAACACCGACATGGCGAGCAGCAGCAGCAGCGCCGGGGAGACGAAGGCCACGGCGAGCCCGCGGTCGCTCAAGCGGCGGGACCGACTTGGTGCAGGCGGCGTCGCGGACGCCACCTGCCGGGCGTGGTCGGTCGTCAGAGGGGTGGGGTCACTCACAGTCCGCCGCCGCCCTTGCGGCTGCCGGAGTCGAGCACGCTCTGCTGCTCCTTGGCGATGTCGTCGAGCGCATCCTTCGGCTTTTTCGCGCCGTTGAGAGCCGCGTTCACGTTGGTGTTCTCGATGTCGACGAGGCGCGCGTACTCGGGCACGTTCCACATGTCCCGCATCCGCGGAACCGAGTCGGCGTACACCTGGTTGAACGGCCCGGCATTGAGGAACTCGGGCGACTGAAGGGCGTCCGTACGCGCGGGCACGCCACCAGCCGCGGCCCACTTCTTCTGGATGTCAGCCCGCTCGAACCACTTCATGAAGTTCAGGGCCTCCGCCTGGTTCGCTTTGGGGGAGTAGGCCGACACGTGCATCCCCATGCCGCCGAGAGGCACCAGGTTCGTCTTCTGCCTCGGCAGGGTGGCAAAACCCAGCTTGTCGAGAATCTGCTCCCGCGTGGTGCCGAGCGTCGACTGCTTCGGGTCGAGCAGGCCGCCGCTCGCGGCGATCCAGTTGAACCCGATGCATGCCTTGCCCTGGGCGACCGCCGCGTTCACCTCGTCGATGAACCAGTTGCCGGAGCCCTTGGCGGTCAGCGGCTTCATCTTGTTGACCAGGACGTCCATCGCCTCCTGGCCCGCCGCGTCGTTGAGGACGCCCTCGATCTTGCGCGTCTTGGCGTCCCAGAGGTTGCCGCCGTAGACGCCGTTGACCGTGTTGTAGGTCACGGCCGCGGCGTCGGAGCCGTTGGCCTGGTGGAAAGCCAGCCCGCTGACACCAGGGTTGTCCGCCTGGCACTTCTCGGCGACTGAGATCATCTCGTCCCAGGTCTGCGGTGGCTTGTCGCCGATCAGATCCTTGCGGTAGATCATCGTCCAGGTGTCGCCGAGCAGCGGCAGTCCGTACAGGCTGGCGTTCTCGTCGCGCTTCCCGGTCTCCGCCTGCGGGAACTGGCCGTAGGCCGCCAGGAGGTACGGGTTGTAGGCCTTGACGTCGATGTTCTTCTTGACGAAGTCGGTGATGTCGAGGATGTTGCCGTTCGTCACGGCCTCACCGATGTGCTGCGAGTCCAGGATCGGGATGTCGAAGTCGGTCTTGTGCGCTGCGAACTGGGTGAACATCGCGTCATGCCAGTTCGCGTTCGGCACGGTGTTGACCTTGATGGTCACGTTCGGCCGCTCCTTGGTGTACTCCGCGTTCGCGAAGGCTTCCAGAGCGTGAGCGGGGGGCCAGTCGAACCAGATGAAGCTGAGGGTCAGCGGGTCCTTGGTGAGCTCCGGGATGGTCGCCGGCGCCTTGGGCGCGCTCGAATCCGCGCCGTCGTCCTGCCCGCAAGCCGCCATGGTCGCGGCCACTAATACGGCCGCCGTCGCCAGCTGCGCCGTTCGACCGGAAACGGACAGTCGTCTTATTCGCTCTGGATGCCGCATCTTCTTGCCTGCCTTCTGGGCGGGGAGCTCTGGAGCCTTGCTGCGTGCTTCGCCGAGCAGTTGCTGGGGGTGTGCAGGCGGGTCGACGGCTGCCGCAAGGGCTGACCCGCGGACCGGCGTCACGAGTACGCCGCGAGGTAATGGGGCTTCAAGCAGTCGACAGGTCCTTCCGCCCTTGTGCGGCCCTGCGGCGAACCGAGTGGGACGTCGAGCATGCTCATAGGAGCTCCAACTGATCGAAGCGGAGCGATGGCGGGCGGTTCCGCGACGGGTGAAGGAGGGCTGGCGTCCGTCACCTTTCCTATACGATCTGAATGGGAGCATCAACATCCCGCAGCATTGCGACCGATGTCAACAGGTTCGCCAAGACGCTAGAAGGGACCTCACGTCACGATGGACGACGAAGCGATGATCGCGCGGGGCCGGGGGGCCATGACGGGCGGAACGCCGCCGGGAAGATCTCGTGGCCGGCTTGCCGACGAGGTGTACGACACGCTGCTCGGACAGCTGATGTCGCTACGGATCGAGCCTGGTTCCCGCGTCACGATCGACGTCCTGGCGCGAGAGCTGGGGGTCTCGCAGACGCCGATCCGAGACGCTCTGAACCGCATGGAGGCCGAGGGCCTGGTCGTGCGTGTGCCCCATGCCGGCTATCACATTCCTCCCCAAATCACCCGTCAGCGATTCGAGGACATGCTTGAGCTCCGCCTGCTCCTGGAGCCGGCAGCGGCGCGCAGATCCGCCGAACGCGCATCATCGCAGCAGGTGGCCGGCCTGCGGCGACTGCTGGAGGAGATGGCGGAGCTGGAGGGGGGCACCGGGCTCATGGCCTATGGCGCCTTCGGGCTCCGCGACGCTGCTTTTCACAATCTCATCGCCTTGAGCGCGGAGAACCAGGTCATCCGCGAAGCGCTGGCTCGCCTGCACACGCACGTGCACCTGTTCCGGCTTCTCCACGACACCCAGGTCACTCACTTGGCCATGGCCGAGCACGAGGAGGTTC
>NZ_JBYIQW010000034.1:0-84257 GCF_057707815.1 Actinacidiphila sp. bgisy160 | reverse complement strand
CCGGGTGCCGCGCTGTCAGAAGCCGCAGTACTGGTTGGACCCGTTGTAGGGCAGCAGCGAGTCCTTCACCCATCCGGTGCGGTCGTCGTGCTGGTTGTAGAGGTACGTCCAGGTGCCGTTCTGGCCGCTCGTCCAGCAGTAGTAGATCAGGACGTCCTGGTTGTCGGCCCAGCCGACTACCCCGCAGACCGTGCTCGAGCCGCTGCGCATGTTGGCGCTGACGCCCGGTGTCATCCGCACGTCCCTGCCGTCCGTGCCCCAGGCCCCCTGACCGCAGGACGCGTTCGCCGTCGCCGGTCCCGCGGTGCCCACGACCAGGGCCGCGGGCACGGCGAGCAATCCCGCTGCCAGTGCCGCCCACTTCGCCTTGCGTGCCGATCGCATGCCGATCCCCTCCCGTTGGTGCCGGCGCGGGTCGCGGTGGCGAACCCACGGGTCGCGGTTGTCAGAAACCGGACGGCGGTGCGACGTTCGTGCTGATCTTTCCGTAGGTCGAGTTGGAGCCGTAGGCGATCCTGATGAAGATGTTGGTGGCCCGGCCGCTGAAGGTCGCCGACTTCGCGGTGTAGACGCCGTTGCACTCGCTCGCCTGCGAGCTGGCCCCGGAGGGCGACACGATCACGTTCGACTTGGCGCAGACTCCGTCGGTGCGGGCGTCGTACAGTTCGAACTTCACCGTCTGCCAGTAGACGCCGTCGATGATGTTCTTGCCCCAGGTGACGGAGCAGTTCCGGAGCCTGGCGTGCGTCGTGCCGCCCGAGTCGTTGACGTACAGGGACGCGCAGGCCACGGTCGACGTGCGGTCGCCGTCGTCGGCGGCGGCGGTGGCCGGCGCGACGGCGGCGCCCGCGAGCGTCGAGCCCAGGGCCAGGGCGAAAGCGCCGGCTGCGCTGGTCAGCGACCGGCGTGACGGACGTACGGACATGGTTCCCCCTTGGTGGTCGGCACGTACGGCGAACAGCCACCGGCGTGGCCGTTCGGGCGCTCGGGCGCGATCGCGCCATCGCGAGCCGCTCGTGCGTACGAATCGACGTCAGTCTGTTCCAAGCAGCATGTCCACAACAAGCACTCGTGTACGACACACTGACGTTACGTCAGAAATGGATCACTGCGCACGGAATGCCGGGGAGACCGCGCCATCCGTCAGGTGCGGCTCGCTGCCGGCTCCGCCTCCGGCTCCCGGACCGGCGCCGCCGCGCGGCGTGGGAGCAGCAGCGGGGTCGCGAGAAGGAGCACGCCGGCCAGGCCGATGGCCGTTCGCGGGCCGAGCAGGCCGCCCAGCACGCCCCAGAGGGCGGTCAGGAGCGCGGTCGAGGCCTTGGCCGTCACTGCCCAGGCGGACAGCGTGCGGGCGACACGGTCGTTCGCGGTGCGTTCGAGGCGGTAGGTGGTGTACACGGGGTTGAAGATCCCGCAGCAGAAGATCAGCCCGAGTTCGACGCCGATCACCAGCAGCAGGCCTCCGGTGCCGGGCTCCACAAAGGCCAGGCCGACGGGCCACAGCGCGCGCAGCGCCCCGGTCGCGATGAGGACCTGGTGCTGTCCGAACCGGGTGACGAGCGGTCGGGCCAGCCGCGAACCGAGCAGCCCGCCGATCGAGGGCGCGGCGAAGGCGAGGCCGTACTGCCACGGCGCGAAGCCGAGGCGGCCGAGCATCAGGACGGCCAGCAGCGGCTGGACGGCCATCACCAGGGCGTTGAACAGGGCGGTGTTGAAGAACAGCGGTCGCAGCGCCCGGTCGGCGAGGATGTACCGCCAACCGCCGAGCAGGTCCCGGGCCCGCATGCGTGCGGGCCGTGCACGCCCGGGCGGCGGCTCGTGCCCGCCCGTCGCGCGGATGCCCAGAGCCGAGAGCAGGTAGCTGACCGCGTCGGCCACCACCGTCGCCACCGGACCGAGGAGCCCGATCGCCGCGCCACCCAGCGGTGGACCGATGATCGTGGTCGTCCATGCCGTGGACTCGAATCGGGCGTTGGCCACGAGGAGGTCCTCGGCCGGCAGGAGCGTCTTGAGGTACGCGCCGGAGGCGGCCCGGAAGGTGATGTCGGCCGCCGCGACGACGACCGAGACCAGCAGGAGCTGCACGAAGGTGAGGACGCCGAGCGCGAACGCGGCGGGGATCGTCAGCAGAGCCGCGAACCGTACCAGGTCCATCGCGATCAGCACGGGCCGCTTGTGCCGGAACTCCACCCACGGTCCCAGCGGCACCGCCACGGCGGCGCCCACCGCGGCCCCCACGGACGACAGCGCCGCGACCTCGGCCGGTCCGGAGCGCAGCACCTGGATGGCGATCAGCGGGAACGCGCCGAAGGCGAGCCACGTGCCGAGCGCGCTGGCCCCGTACGCCCCCCAAAGCCACCCGAACCGCCGCCCCAGCCGGTGCCCGCTCCTCATGCCCGACGCCCCTCGTCACTCACCCTGCACAACCCGTCCGCGACCGGAGGCATCAAAGCGGGCGGCTCAGCCCGGGATCAAACAACCGCAGGGTCATAAGCCACAACCAATGGTTGTACGGCTATGGTGGCGGCATGGATCTCGAGACCGTCCGGACCTTCGTCGCCGTCACCGACGCGGGGCAGTTCCAGGAGGCCGCCGCCGAGCTGGCCGTGACCCAGCAGGCCGTCTCCAAGCGCATCGCCGCCCTGGAGCGCAACCTCGGCGTGCGGCTGTTCACCCGCACCACGCGCGGCGCCGGGCTCACCATCGACGGGCAGGCGTTCCTGCCCCACGCGCGGGAGCTGCTGCGCGTCGCCGAACGCGCGGTCGCGTCCGTGCGCACCGGCAGCCGTCCGCTACGTGTCGACGTGATCGCGTCGCGCGGCGCGGCGTCGGGCCTGATGCGCGGCTTCCACCGCGCGCACCCGGAGACCGAGCTCGACGTGGTCTGGCTGTTCGACATCGAGACGGCCGTCGCCGCCATCCGGTCCGGTGAGATCGACGCCTCCTTCCGCGCCGTCGCCGTGCCCGGCCGGCCTCTTCCCGAGGACATCGAGTTCATGCGGGTGCTCGACGAGCCGCTCCAGCTCCTCACGGGCCCGGGCCACGCACTGGCCGGAGCCCGCTCCGTGACCGTCGCCCAGCTCGCCGGGCACCGGATCTGGATGCCCGGCATCGTCCCCGGCACCGAGTGGGCCGCGTACTACGACGACCTCGTCGCCGAGTTCGGCCTCACCATCGAGGCGACCGGCCCCAACTTCGGCTCCGACGCGCTCCTGGACACCATCGCCGACACCCCGGCCCTGGCCACCTTCATGGGCGAGCACACCCTCCCCCAGCTACCGCTGGGAGGTGCCCCCGACGTGTGGCCCGCCGACCACGGCCTGCGCCGCATCCCGGTGACCGACCCGACGCCCGTCTACCCGCACTCGCTGCTCTGGCACCGCGACAACCCCCACCCGGCGCTGGCCGAACTCCGCGCCCACCTCGCCGCCACCGCGGCCGGCCATGGCGCCGCCGGCACCTGGGCCCCGGGCTGGGTGCTTCCGGGCTGAACGCCGCCGCGTCCATGGGGGACGGATCCCGGGGACGCCTGCCTGAGGCGGACGTCCTCGGGACGGCCCCGCATCGAGCGGTGCCGGGTCGCCCGCAGGTGGCGAAGGCAGCGCGCGTCCGCTCCGCACGTATCCGCACCACGTTCGAGCGGCCCGCCGTCGCTATTGCTGCAGGGTGTAGCGGAAGACACGGGAGTCCCGTACCAGGAAGCCGAGACGCTCGTACAGCCGGTTCGCCGCCTGCCGCGAGGGGCGCGAGGTGAGATCCACCGTGCGGGCTCCCGCCGCGTCGGCCAGGCGCACCGCCTCCTCGGTGAGGGCGGCACCGACGCCGTAACCGCGGGCGGCCTCATCGACCACCACGTCCTCGATCCAGGCCCGCAGCCCGGTGGGCAGGGGAAACAGCACCAGCGTGAGCGTCCCGACGACGCGACCGTCGACCCGCGCCACCAGCACCGTGTTCGCCTCGGCGGCCAGGAGGCGTCGCAGCGACTCGTGGGTCAGCGGGGCGGCGCTGCGGGACAGTTGGGGCAGCAGGCGGGTGAACGCCTCGACCATCTCGTCATCCGCTTCGCGAACGACCGCAACCTCAAGACTCATGATGCGGTTCCTTGTCCAGGGTGTCATGGCACCGGGCGGCCTCGGTGGTGCCCGGGGGCGCGGCCGCGCGTGGCCGCCGCCACCAGTCTTCCCACGAACCCGCCGGCAAGCCATTCGTGCTCATCCACACGTGGGCGGGCGGTCGGCGCGAGCCCTCAGCGGCGCCCCCATCGCCCTCGGTTCCCCACCTCACCGCCTGCGGCTTCGTCCTCGCGTCGGCCACCGGGAGGACGTCCCGTCAATAAGGTGATGTCCCGCCTCGCCCGGAAGGTGGGCCCGGCATTCAGGGCATGTCTCGGGCATGAGAAAAAGCGCGCGTCCCGGCGGACTCTCACGACGCAGACTGATCGGTGCCCTCACCGCCCTCGCACCCGTCGCCGCCGTCCCGGCGGTGTCCCTGCCCGGTACGGCCGTCGCGGCGCCCGAGTCGTACGCCGGCCTCGGGAAGGAGGCCGTCACCGCGTTCCGCAGCGCCTGGGACGCCTACCGGCGGCTGGCCTGGGGACGCGACGAACTGCGGCCGCTGAGCGGCTCCGGCTCGGACTTCTTCGCCCCGGGGCACACGTTCGGACTGACGATCGTCGAGGCGCTCGACACGCTCTACCTGATGGAACTGGACGAGGAACTGGTGACGGCCGTCCAATGGGTGAAGCACGAACTCGCCCTAGACCAGGACGTCTCCGTCCAGGTCTTCGAGTCGGTCATCCGGCTGGTCGGCGGGTTGCTGTCGGGACACCTCGCGACCAAGGACCCCGCGCTGCTCGACCTCGCCCGCGACCTCGCGGACCGGCTGATGCCCGCTTTCACCGAATCACCCACGGGCGCCCCCTACCGCTACGTCAACCTCTCCACGGGCGCGGTCAGCGGACGCCACAACTACGTGGCCGAGATCGGCAGCTGCGTCACCGAGTTCGGCGAGCTTTCCCGGCTCACCGGCGACCGCTCCTACTACGGCGCGGCCAAGAAGGCGCTGCGCGCCGTCTGCGAACGCCGCTCACAGCTGGACCTGGTGGGTACCGCCCTCGACATCGAGACCGGCACGTGGACCGGAACCACCGCCACCCTCGGCCCGCCGGTCGACTCCTTCTTCGAGAACCTGTGGTACGGCTGGGAGCTGTACGGCGACGAGGAACTGCACGCCTGGTACACCACGCTCACCGTCGGCGTCTTCAAGTACCTCGCCGACCGGCGCACCGGACGGCTGTGGTTCCGGCAGGCGGAGATGAGCACGGGCCGCGCCACCGGCCACGCCCAGTCCGAGCTGACCGCCTTCTATCCCGGGCTGTTGGCCCAGAGCGGCCGCGTCACCGCCGGCCGGCGCTACCACGACAGCTGGACGGCCCTGCTCGACGCCTTCCGCCTGCCGCCGGACCTCATCGACTACCGGACCATGCGTGCGAGGGACCCGTCCTATCCGCTGCGCCCGGAGTACGTCGACTCCTGCCTGTTCCTGTGGCTGGCGACCGGGAACCAGCTCTACTGCGAACGCGCCCGCGAGATGTTCGGGCGTCAGAAGCGCTACTGCCAGGTCCCCAACGGCTACACGGTCGTCCGCGATGTGACGGCGTCGCCCATGAAGCTGGGGGACCTCACTCCGGCGTACTGGTTCAGCGAGAACGCCAAATACTACTTCCTGCTGTTCGCCGACGCGCGCCGCTTCGACTACCGCTCCAGTCATCTGACCACGGAGGGCAATGTCCTGCGCGGGCTGCTGCACCCCGATGCCGCGTCAGGTGGCATGGGGCCGGCCGGAAAGTGACGCGAAGCGAAACCGGGACACGTGCCTGGCGTGTCGTACGCGACGGGGCCCCCTCCGGCACGGAGGGGGCGTTGTGCCGACGGCATGCCAAGGGGGCTGCCGCGGGCTCAGATCGTCGGTGTGTCGTCGACGTGCTCCTGGTGCAGTTCGAGGACGAACTTCCAGCCGGCGCTGGCCTCCATGAACCGGACGCGAGTGGGGTAGATGTCCAAGGCGCGGCGGTCGCGGTTCTGGCTGCCGCCCGCACCCTTCCGCCCGCGGCTCGGCTCCTCGAACAGGTCGACCTTGACGTCCGGCACCGCGACGACTTCCTCGTTCCAACGCTGAACGATTCCCGCCCCGAACGCCTCCCTTGCGGCGGCGTAGAGCGAGTTCAGAGCCTCCGTGTTCCCGTCCGGGACGAAGAGAGCGAGGTTCAGCAGGACGCCCGCGGTCTGGAGAACCTCGATTTCCTCCCCGGCCTCGTCGGCAACCCATATGCCGGACTCTTCCGCATTGTCCGGGAGGACGTGCATCTCGTTGCCGAAGATCGTCCTCGCGGTGAAGGATCCGCCCTCGAAGTTCTTGCCCGACTTCGTGAGGGACGCCGGTGCGTAGCAGTCGAGTGGAAGATCATCCATTTCCGCCGAGACGAAGATTTCGTCCTGGAGGCCCAGCTCCGAGACCTCCTCAGCCGTAAGACGGCGGGCCGTGATCTTCTTGGTGTTCACGCTGTTTCCCTTCTCCATGGAGCCACGGACAGTTCGGCGACCCGCTGGCCGCGGCTTGGCCACGGCCCAGCGGGCGCTTGGTGGTGACTTCCGGTCAGACAACACAAGTGGTAGCGCGCGTCGTCCTGCGACGTCGCCGCCCCCGGACAAGGTCCCGGGGCTGTCCGGCTCCGCCTGCCGGGGCGTGCGGCCTGTTCAGGAAGTGCGTCGCCTTCCGCGGCGGCACGGTATGCAGGAGGAGCCATGTGCGGTGAGTTTAGTGCGGGTGTCTGACAGCGCAGCGCCACGCCGTGGGCGTGCGGCCGAGTGAGCCAAGACGGCCCACACCCCGTCAGTTGCCCGACCCGCAGCCGCTGTCGGGTGGCAGGTCAGTCCTGCCGAGGTCGTTCCTGGCCGGATGCCGCCGCCTCGTTCCGCACCCTGAGCCGGTCAATGGACCACGCGCCCAGTCCCGCCAGGAGGGCCGCTCCGACCGCGTAGACCGGCAGCCACAGGGTGGTGGTGGCGGACAGGCGGTCGGCAACGGCGTCATGGCTCTGGACCGCCTGTGCGTGGGCCAGGGCGGCACCAGCGCGGTCGGCCAGGCGTCTCCGCCGTGGCGAGGCCGTGCTGGGCCGGTTGCCACCGATCAGTGAGGGGCAGGGAGGAGGGCCTCGGAGACGGCCAGACACATCTGGGGATCCTCGGTCAGACCGAACCCCAAGGCCCACAGCCAGTAGTCCACCGTGCGCACCAGGGTCCAGGCACGTGCCCGGTCGGCATCGAGGCCGGCGGCCGCGACGAGGGCGGCCAGGCGGCTTCGGATGCCGGCGGCCCCGTCCATGTCCTCCAACCGCCTCCAGACCAGTGGCGCCACCGCGTACTCGGGATCGCCGGTGAGCGGCTTGGGGTCGATGGCCAGCCACGGCTCGCGGACACCCGCCAGCACGTTCTCGTAGTGCAGGTCGCCGTTGACCAGCTGCCCACCTGCCGAGGGACCGTATTCGGCGGCGAGGCCCGCTGCCGCGTCGATCAGTCGCCGGGGGAGGGGGCGACCGAGCTGTTCCCACTGGGCGTTCAAGCGCTCGGGGAGCCCGGCGGCGAGATCCGCCAGGCGGGTGAAGCCCTCAGGGGCCGGGACCGAAAGGCGCCGGAGCAGGCGCCCGGCGACGGTGACCGCCTCGTCAACGTCGACGGCGGTGAGGGTGCGGCCGGCGTCGAGTCGCTCCAACAGCATGGCTCCCGCGGCCGGCTCGTGGTCGAGCAACAGCACGGCCCCCCGGCCCTCCCAGGCGGCGAGCGCCGGCGCCTCCTGCGACGTCGTGGCGTCCTGCCATGAGACCTTGAGCGCGCAGGGCTCGTCGCCGCGCCGCACGGGGATGACCAGGCCCAGGTGGCCGTGGAGCGGCGCGCCGTCCACCGCCAAGACCCACCGTGCGCACAGGCTCTGCACCAGCCCGGGCAAGGAGTCGGCCCAGTCCTTGCCGCTCTGGCCCGCACGGTTGACAGCGGCGGCTGCGAAATCTGCGGGAACGTCGATCACGACACCGATCCTGCCAGGAGGTGGCTGATCCGTCGCCCTGCGATGCGACACCGGCCAGGTGCTCGCGGGGGACGTCGGTGCGCCCGGCTCCGGGTAGGTTCTGCGGATGCGCGGATTTGTCGAAGCCGAGGAACTGTCGGGCGCGGTGCGCCACGCCGTGGGGGCGGACTGCCGAGTCGTCGGGGTGGATCGCCTGCGTGGGGGGAGCAAGAAGGGTGTGTACCGGGTCCGGCTCAAGGGTGGTGGGACCGCGAGCGTGATCGTCTACAGATGGGCGGACGAGGAGAACTTCTGGCCCGGCGACGGCGCTGACGGTGACGACGCGACGGACCCGTTGGCGCCTGCCTCCGGGCTGGTGCCGTTCCTGGCCGCACATCGCGGACTGCGGGAGATCGGGGCACGCGTGCCGCGGCTGCTCTGGGCGGTTGACGCCGCAGATCGGCACGCGACCGGCATCGCCGTGGTCGAGGACATCGCCGGTGGCACGCTGGAGGCACTCTTCACCACCGACCCCGGCCGCGCGGAGGCGGTCTTGAAGGACTTGGCCCGGACTCTCGATCTGATGCAGCGTCACATTGCCCCTCGCTTCGGCAGGGTGGACGTGCTGGAGCGGGGCGGCGTGGCTCTCGGGAAGTCCTGCGAAGAACTCGTGCTCGACCGGGCCCTGCGCGACCTCGCGGAGGCGGCGGGACGCGACAGCAGGATCATGGCGGCGCGCAGCCGGCTCGACGACCGGCTCAAGGCGTTGCGGGCGCTGGTCACCCCGCGCACCGAGTACGGGCTGATTCATGGGGAACTCGGACCCGACCATGTCCTGGTCGGTGCCGAAGCGGGTGCCGTCCTCATCGACATCGAGGGCCTGATGTACTTCGACGTCGAGTGGGAGCACGTCTTCCTGCGTCTGCGTTTCGGGAACCACTACGCGGCCCTCGTCCGGCCCGGCCTCGACCCGCGGCGCCTCGACCTCTACATGCTCGCCATGCGCCTGTCCCTGGTGGCCGGCCCGCTGCGACTCCTCGACGGCGACTTCCCGGACCGGGGATTCATGCGGGGGATCGCCGAGCACAATCTGCGGGAAGCGCTGGCCCTGCTCCCGTGAGGCCGGCGCTGCGACCCTCGCGGCTCGCGGGAAGCCCCCGGGCGGCCCGCCGCCGCCGGCGCGAGGGGCATCCCAGGCAGGCGCCAGGCCGGCGGGTGGGATTTTCGCGAGCGGGCCTACGGCGCCGCCAAGTTGTCGCCGACAGGCAAGTCGACCAGCACAAAAGGCCGGCCGGACGGTCTCGTTGACACCCCGGGGCCCTGGCGTCTTTCCGTCGCGTGTCGTATTCACGCCCTCGATACGTGCAGTGAGCAGTCATGAGCAACGGAGGTCCAGCCTTCACTCAACGAACACGCAGAAACGGGCATTCCTGTCAGAACACCTGAAAAACACAGCAGGTTGCGCACGTGCAGCATTCACGTGATGACCTTGTGTAATCGGAGACCTTGATTCGTCCTTGTTGACATGAACAGAGCGGGACTCGCCTAATGGGCTCCGGTGAACGCGCGGACGTTCACCGTCGCCAGGAGCCGTACAACGGCTCGATCCCTGCAAGCACGCATGGGAGTCACGTTGCACAGACCAGCGATATCCCCCCACCCCTTCCGCCGGACGGTGACCAGAGGCCTGGCAGTCCTCGGGGCCGCCGCGATGGCCGTGCTCGGAATACAGGCACCGGCGTTGGCCTCAGGTGCCACCGGCGCGAGATCCGCTGCCGCTGCCACCGGCGTCCGCCGCTCCTTCGAACCCACCTGTGACACGGCCGGGCCCGGCCAGTTCAGCTGCTTCGCCCTGCGCCGCACCGACGTGAAGCCGGTCAAGGGCCTGCTGCCGGCGGCGGTCACGCCGGCCGGTTACGGTGCGGCCGATCTGCGCAGCGCCTATGACCTGCCGGCCGACGGCGGTGCCGGACAGACCGTCGCGATCGTGGACGCCTTCGACGACCCGACCGCCGAGGCCGACCTCGCCGTGTACCGGGCGCAGTTCGGGCTGCCGGCCTGCACCACGGACAACGGCTGCTTCCGCAAGGTCGACCAGCGCGGCGGCACCGACTACCCCGCGCCGGACCCCGGCTGGGCCGGTGAGATCTCGCTCGACGTCGACATGGTCTCGGCGATCGCGCCGAACGCGCACATCCTGCTGGTCGAGGCCGACGACAACAGCTTCGAGAGCCTGTCCGCCGCCGTGGACCAGGCGGTTGCGATGGGCGCGAAGTACGTGTCGAACTCCTACGGCACCGACTACCGCGGCGGCAACGGCGAGGACCCGTCCGAGACCACGGAGCTGGACGCCCACTACAACCACCCCGGGGTCGCGATCACCGCGTCCACGGGTGACTACGGTTACGGCGTGAGCTACCCGGCGGCCTCGCAGTACGTGACCGCGGTCGGCGGCACCACGCTGACCCGCGATTCGTCCACGCCGCGCGGATGGACCGAGGCCGCCTGGAGCCTTGCCGGTTCCGGCTGCTCGCTGTACGAGCCCAAGCCCGCCTTCCAGCACGACACCGGCTGTGACAACCGGGCACTGGCCGACGTGTCGGCCGTCGCGGAGGACGTGGCGGTCTACCAGACCTACGGCCACAACGGCTGGGCGGTCTACGGCGGAACCAGCGTCTCGGCGCCCATCATCGCCTCGGTGTACGCCGCCGCCGGCACCCCCGTCGCCGGCTCGTACCCGAACGCGTACCCGTACGAGGCCGGTACCGGCCTCAACGACATCACCACGGGCAGCAACGGCAGTTGCTCCCCGTCGTACCTGTGCAACGGGGCCGAGGGCTTCGACGGACCGACCGGCCTGGGCACCCCCGCCGGCCTGACCGCGTTCCGCACCGGCGCGCACGGCGTGATCTCCGGAACCGTGACCGACAGCGCCACCGGAAAGCCGGTCAGCGGCGCCACGGTCACAGCGGGCACCGGCATCGCCCACACCGACGCCTCCGGCACGTACTCCCTGACCATGCCCACCGGCACGTATGACGTCTCCGTCGAGGCGTTCGGCTACGCCAAGGGCTCGGCCGACGGGGTCGTGGTCGACGAGGACGCGACGGTCACCAGGAACTTCACCCTCACGGCGGTGCCGAGCCAGACGGTCGCCGGCAAGGTCACCGACGGCTCCGGCCACGGCTGGCCGCTCTACGCCAAGATCACCGCGGACGGCGTACCCGGCGTGGTGTGGACGGACCCCGCGACCGGTGCGTACAGCCTGGACCTGCCCGAGGGGCACTCCTACACCCTGCACGTCGCGGCGGCCACACCCGGCTACAAGACCGTCAGCAAGACGATCACCGTCGGCGACTCCGCGCAGACGGTGGGCATCGCGGTCCCGGCGGACTCCTGGACGGCGGACACGCCCGGATACCGGGTCGACGTGACCGGCACCACCGAGCCGTTCGACGCCACCGACGCCCCGCCCGCCGAATGGAAGGTGGACAACGCCGAGGACACCACCGGCGGCTGGGAGTTCGACGACCCCGGCGACCGCGGCAACCACACCGGCGGTGACGGCGCGTTCGCCATCGTCGACAGCGACCACTTCGGCGGTGGCGCCACCCAGGACACCTCGCTCGTCAGCCCGGTCTACGACTTCACCGGGAAGAACGACCCCGAGGTGGCCTTCAACACCGAGTACAAGCAGTACGGCGGCCAGTCCGCGGCCCTGGAGGCGACCGCGGACGGCGGCAGGAACTGGACCCGGATCTGGTCCCCCGGCTCGGACGTCACCGGCGACCGCATCGAGGCGTCGCTGTCCGACTTCGCCGGCAAGCCCGAGGTGCAGCTGCGCTTCCACTTCACCGGCAGCTTCGGCTGGTGGTGGGCCGTCGACAACGTTTTCGTCGGCGACCGTCAGCTCACCGCCATCCCCGCCGGCCTGGTCGTGGGCACCGTGACCGACGCCAACACCGGTACCGGCCTCGTGGGTGCCACCGTCACCAGCCAGGACAAGCCGGCGGAGAAGACCACCACGGCGGCCACCCCCGAGGACCCGAACCTGCCCGACGGCTACTACTCGTTCGTCTCGACCGCCTTCGGCAGCCACCCCTTCATCGCGGCCAAGGCGAAGTACACCTCGCTGACCAAGAACGCCAAGGTCGGGGCCGACAGCGCCGTCCAGGCGAACTTCAAGCTCAAGGCCGGGAAGATCACGATCACTCCGGCCTCGGTCGCCGCCTCCGTCGCCTGGGGCGGGTCCAAGACGCAGAACCTGACCGTCAAGAACACCGGCGGCGCCGCCGCCACGGTCAAACTCGGCGAACAGTCCGGCGGCTTCACCCAACAGGGCAAGGGCGCCGCCCTGCAGACCGTCAAGGGTGACTTCAACCCGCTGTCCAGCAAGGCCCACACGGCCGCCAAGGCCGGGCCGTCCGCGGCGGCCCCGGCCGACGACACGTGGCAGACGGCCCCGGACCTGCCGGGCGCCCTCATGGACAACGCTGTCGACACGCTGGACGGCAAGGTCTACTCGGCCTTCGGCTACAACGGATCGAGCGATGTCAAGGACCTGTACGTCCTCGACCCGGTAGCCGGCAGCTGGACGAAGCTGGCGAGCGCGTCCGACACCCGTGAGGACCCCGCGCACGGGTTCATCGACGGCAAGCTCTACGCCGTCGGCGGCTGGGGCCCCTCGGGCTCCCCGGACGCGAAGCTGGAGATCTACGACCCGCAGTCGGACAGCTGGACCACCGGCGCGTCCGCGCCCAAGCCGTACGCCGGCTCCGGCACGGCCGTCCTGGACGGCAAGCTGTACATGATCGGCGGCTGCGGCGCCGACTTCTGCGGCACGACCGATGCCGGCGTCTATGACGCGGGCACCGACAGCTGGTCCCAGATCGCCGCCTACCCCGAGCCCATCTCGTGGGAGGCGTGCGGCGCCATCGACGGCCAGATCTACTGCGCCGGCGGTCTCGGCGCGAGCGAGAACGACGTCGTCCACTCCTACGTCTACGACCCGGATGCCGACAGCTGGTCACAGCTCGCCGACGTCCCGGCCCCGCAGTGGGGTACCTCCTACGCCGCGGCCAACGGCCGTCTGCTGATGGTCGGCGGCGTCGGGAACAACGCCCTCACCAACCGCGGCCAGGCCTTCGACCCGCAGTCCGGCACCTGGGGCACCCTGCCCAACGCCAACGTCGCCACCTACCGCGGCGGCGGCGCGCCCGGCTTCTACAAGGTCGGCGGCGGCAACGCCCCCGGCAGGCCGATCAGCAAGGTCGAGGTGCTGCCCGGCTACGACCAGGGCGGGGCGAGCGACGTCGACTGGATGAGCGAGAGCGTCCAGGAGCTCACCCTGCAGCCCGGGGCCAGTGCGACCGTCGCGCTCTCGCTGGACGCCTCGGCCGCCTCGGTGACCCAGCCCGGTGACCTGACCGCCGGCCTGAACGTGGGTACCGACACGCCGTACTCGGTACCGCGCATCCCGGTCAGCCTGCATGTCAACCCGCCCAAGACCTGGGGCAAGATCACCGGCCTCGTCCTGGGCAACAAGGCCACCGGCGGCACCGCACCGCTGGCCGGAGCCACCGTGCAGATCGACAGCTGGGCCGCGAGCTACACGCTCACCACGTCGGCCGACGGCACGTACGGTCTGTGGCTCGACGTCCGCAACAACCCGCTCACCGTCATCGTCGCCAAGGACGGTTACCAGCCGACCGTCACGACGGTGAAGCTGAAGAAGGGAGCCACGGTCACCGCGAACTTCACCCTGAAGCGCAAGTAACCGGGGCACGCGCCGGGAACGGCGCCGACGGTCCGGGAACGGACCGTCGGCGCACCCCCGGACGCGAACTCGCGCACGCCAACGGCCGTTCCCCTCGGGGGCCGGCCCTCCCTGGCCTTCGGTGATCCTCACCAGCGCCCGCAGCGCCCGCCGCTCGCGCAGGCGCGGTACGAGGGCGTCGATGGCCTCGTCCACCCGTCCGGCCCCCACCAGCACCTCGGCGTAGTCGGGCCACGCGTCGTGCGGTTCGGTGCCCCGGCCCTGGGGGTGCGCCAGTTCCAGCGCCTGGTCGACCCGGCCCCATCGCAGCAGGACGTCGGCGCCGGCGCCGACGGCGGGCTGCCATCCGGTGGCCGTGAACGGTTCGATGACCGCCCAGGCCCGCGCGAACTCCTCTGCCGCGCACAGCCGGCGCACCGCACCCTCCGCGCAGAACCAGTCGCCGCGCTCCTGCGCCGCCTCCATCACCGCTTCCAGGCCGCCGCGTTCGAGTACCGCCTCCACGAGCCGCGGCGGAACGCCGCCGAGCCGGTCCCGCTGCCACTCGAGATCATCGATGTGCACGTGGGGCACCCCAGGCCCCGTCACCGACACCGCGGGCGGCCGCTCCGAACAGCCCCCACGGGCTGCGGGCCGTGGAACGAACTGCCTACGGGAGGTGGCGGGTTCGTGCCGGATTCGTGAAGGACGGGTTTCGCGTCGGCGGCATGCCAACGGTCACCGTCCATCCATGTTCGCGCCAACCTTTCGGCGCCTGTACGCCGCTCTGGGCCACTGCAATGCACAATCATGCAGCCTTCCGCATCGCCTTCTCCGTCCGGACACTCCACCGAACTGCGCGACGCCGCACGCCACATGGACAGGCGTCGTTTCCTCACCGTCACCGGGGCGGCGGCGACGCTGGCCCTCGCCGTGAACATCCCGCTCGGCGGCACCGCCGCGGCGGCCGAGGCGAGCGCCGCGCAGATCACCGAGAACCCCTTCACGCTGGGCGTGGCCTCGGGCGACCCGATGCCCGGCTCGGTGCTGTTGTGGACCCGGTTGGCCCCCCGTCCCTACGAGAGCGGCGGCGGCCTGCCCTCAAAGCGCTTCAAGGTGCGCTGGGAACTCGCCCACGACGAGCGCTTCACCCGCGTCACCAGGCGTGGCACCGTCGACGCGCACCCGGAGTACAACCACGCCGTGCACGTGGAGGTGGGCGGCCTCGACTCCGACCGCGTCCTGTACTACCGGTTCCGCGCGGGCCAGTGGATCAGCCCCGTGGGCCGTACCCGCACCGCCCCGTCGAAGGGCGCCCGCCTGACCGAGCTGCGCCTCGCGGCGGTGTCCTGCCAGGCCTACCACGACGGCTACTTCACCGCCTACCGCCACCTGGCCGACGAGGACCTCGACGCGGTCTTCCACCTCGGCGACTACCTCTACGAGTACGCGGTGACCGCGACCGGGGGCGCCCGCGCCTACACGGACCGTTTCCTGCCCTCGCACTTCAACCGCGAGACCCTCACGCTGGAGGACTACCGGCTCCGGTACGCCCTCTACAAGTCGGACCCCGACCTGATGGCGGCCCACGCGGCGCACCCCTTCGTGGTCACCTGGGACGACCACGAGACGGAGAACAACTACGCGGACGGCACCCCCGAGAGCGACGTGCCCCCGGAGGAGTTCCTGCTGCGGCGGGCCTCCGCCTACCGCGCGTACTGGGAGAACCAGCCACTGCGGCGCCGGCAGCTCCCGCAGGGTCCCGACGCGCAGCTCTACCGCCGTCTGCAGTTCGGGCGGCTCGCCCAGTTCGACATCCTCGACACCCGCCAGTACCGCTCGGACCAGGCGTACGGCGACGGCTGGCAGGTCCCGGGACCGCAGTCGCAGGACCCGGCCCGCACCATGACGGGCGCGACCCAGGAGCGCTGGCTCGTCGACGGCTGGCGTACCTCGAAGGCGACCTGGAACGTCGTTCCTCAGCAGGTCACCTTTGCCCAGCGCAAGGACCGCACGACGCCGGACTTCAAGGTCTCCATGGACTCCTGGGACGGCTACCCCGCCTCCCGGCAGCGCCTGCTCGACGGCTGGGAGTCCGCCGGCCGGGACAACCTCGTCGTTCTCACCGGCGACGTCCACGTCCACTACGGCTTCGACATCAAGAAGGACTTCGACGACCCGGCCTCGAAGACCCTCGGCACCGAGATCGTCACCAGCTCGATCAGCAGCGGCAAGGACGGTTCCGACAAGCCGTCCAACTGGGCGACCTACATGCAGGCCAACCCGCACCTGAAGTTCTACAACGGCCGCCGCGGCTATGCCGTGCTGACCCTTGGCAGGGACTCGGCGCGCGCCGACTTCAGGACGGTGTCCGCGGTGACCACGCCCGGCGCACCCGTCACCACGGCCGCCTCCTTCGTCACCGAGGCCGGCAATCCGGGGCTCACGCCCGCCTGACCTCCGGCAGGGCGCGGCATGCGAGCGGGACCCCGGGGTGGCCCACCCCGGGGTCCCGCTCGCGTACC
Source organism: Actinacidiphila sp. bgisy160 (assembly GCF_057707815.1). Taxonomy (NCBI): domain Bacteria; kingdom Bacillati; phylum Actinomycetota; class Actinomycetes; order Kitasatosporales; family Streptomycetaceae; genus Actinacidiphila; species Actinacidiphila sp. bgisy160. The sequence goes on along the minus strand of NZ_JBYIQW010000034.1, from coordinate 67,916 downwards.
GTCCGGCCGGTGCTTCGCGGGTCCCGGGCCTACGCCGGGATGCCGTCCCTCATCGTGCGGGGAAAGTGCCCCTGGTCAGTTCCTCGGACAGCAGCGTCGCCGCCACCGGTCGGCGCCGGCCTCCAGCGCGGACCCCACTGAGCAGCCGGCGGCGTTCGCGGCCGCCTACGTGCGCTTCGCCGCCGAGGAGCGCGCCCTGGGGCCGGCCCGGCGGCCCGGCCCCAGGCTGTCATGCGCTGCCGCCTAACGTTTGGTCAGGACCACGTCGGCGGTGACGGCGTCGCAACCGCGCGGTCGCACGGTGCGCTCGGCCGTCAGGTAACCCTCGGCGCTGACCGTCAGGGAGACGGCGCGTCCGGCCCGCGGGAGCCACAGCTGGTACGTGCCGTCGACCGCGGTGCTCAGCGTGTGCGCGCCCGTCCCGGTCCCGACCCGGACCGTGGCTCCGGGCAGCGGCGTGGTGCCGCCGTGCCGCCCGGCACCGCTGACGGTGCCGCTGAGGTGCGTCCAACCGGACGGCGCCACCACGGTCATGGTGACGGGCACGGTGACGGACGCGTACGGCCCGTCGCTGTCGATGACCAGCCGCGCCTGGTGCACTCCCGCGTCGGCAGGCCCCATGGAGCCGGCGTCGACGGTGACGGTCAGCTCGGCCGTCCTGCCCGCGGCGACGGAGGACGCGCTCGCCTTCCCCGCCAGCCATGCCACGTCCCCGTGGGGCGCGTCGTAGCCGGGCAGTTCGAGGGCCGACGTCTGCATCACCCTGTCGGCGCTGAGGCCGCCCAGGACGGACCAGCCGGGTGCCCCGGCCGCCCCGTACAGCGGCTGCGGCAGGTTCGGCAGCGCGCTCCACGTGTCCGTACCGGGGTCGTAGGCGTAGGCCTCGTTGGTCACCGCGCCGGCCCCGGCCAGCACGCCGCCGGCGGCCATCAGCCGGCCGGACGCGGCGGCCGTCGCGGCGCCCCAGAAGTCGACCGGCGGATCGGCGATGGCGGTCCAGCGGCCGGCGGCGCGGTCCAGGGCGTAGCCGACGGCCGTGGCGTGCGGAGGCTGACCGTCGCCCTGGTGGACACCGCCCGCGCAGTACAGCGTCCCGTCGACGGTCCCGCAGCTCTGCCAGGAGGACGGTACGGGGTAGGCCGGGCCCAAGGACCACGTGTCGGCCGCCGGGTCGTATACCTGGACGTCACGGGTGCCGCAGGAGAAGCTGGTGCAGCCGCCGATCACGTAGAGCCGGTCGCCGACCGCCGCCGCGGCGGAACTGCCGTACGCCTTGGGCGCGTCGGCGATCCGCGACCACGTGTCGCTCGCCGGGTCGTAGACCTCGCCGCCGGCGATCGGCGCGCCCGCGCGGTTCTTGCCGCCGACGACGTACAGCTTGCCCCGGACGAAGGCGTAGGCCGCGCCGCTGCGCTTGGTGACGGCCGGGGCGAGGTCCTTCCAGCTCGCCGTGGCCGGGTCGTAGGAGCGCAGTGCGGTGGTCCACTGCCCGTCGGGTGTCTGGCCGAGACCGGTGTACAGGACACCGTCGTACGCGGCCGCGATACCCCCGGTCATGGGCTGCGGAAGGTCCGCGAGGGGCTGCCACGCCTGCCCGGCGGTCGCCGCGGTGGCCCGGCCGGAGGCCGTGGTGGCGGCCGTCGCGCTGTCGAGCGGGTCGGGCCTGGCCGCCGTCCGCTGCCTGACGGCGCCGGGCAGGCGCGCCGAGGTGTCCGCGACGGCCTGCTCGCCGACGGCAAGAGAGGCCGGGGCGCCACCGGTGTTGCGCACCTTCACGGTGACGGTCTTCTTCTCACCCCAGGGGACGGTGACGCCCACCGCTTCGGGGGTGGCCTTCAGCCGGGACGGCCGGAGGGCGAAGTCCGCGGTGGTGACCGCCTCGTCCTTGACCTTCACGGTGGACGTACCGGCCGGATAGCCGAAGCCGGGCAGCCCGGCGGTGAATTCCCGGCGGCCGGTCCGGGAGGAGAAGGCCCAGTACAGCCCGTCGCCGACGGCCGGGTCGTCCGGCGTGGCGATGCTGCGGCCGCTGTCCTGCGGTGCCTTCGCGGCGGAGACGGTCGCCCCGACGACGCCGGCGCCGGTGTTGGCGTCCGTCACCCGGCCCGTGAGCAGCCCGCCGGGCACGGTGACCAGCGAGCGGGTGCCGACGGCGACGTTGTCCAGCTGCCAGATGCCGGTCAGGGAACCGGCGAAGTGGAAGCGCAGCCGCACCGAGGGCTTCCCGGCGTAGGCGGCGAGCGGAACCGTCTGGTGGGAGGGTCCCTCCACGACGTCCGTGTGGTGCCAGAGGTTCTCCCAGTGGTCACCGCCGTCGGTGCTCACGTCGATGTCGGCCGTGGGGTCGTTGAAGCGCCACAGACTCGGCAGCGCGGTGTCGAACTCCAGCGTCGGCCGGGTCTGCGCCGAAAGGTCGTAGTCGGGGCTGATCAGCTCAGTGTCGACCTCGCCCCAGCCGAGGGCGTAGTCGTCCACCTGGGCGAAGCCGCCGTCACCACCGGTCTGGTTGCCGCGGGTCAGCGGGTCGTCGAATCCCCATCCACCGGAGTCGGTGTGGTTGACGATGCTCCACCCGGCCGGCTTCGAGGCGGTGTCGAAGGACTGGAAGCCGCCGCCGGCGTAGTCGAAGGCGTAGCCGGGCGGGAGGGTGCCCGTGCTGACCAGGGGCAGCGTGAGGTCGGCGGTCTTGGCGGACGAGCCGAGCACGACCTTCGTCTCGGCCGGCCGGTAGCCGGGGTAGAGGCCGGTGGCGCGCAGGGCGTAGGTCTTTCCGCGCTCGAGGCGGACGGAGTAGCGGCCGGTCCTGGGGTCGGTGTGGACGGCGCCGGGTACGCCGTCGACCGTGAGCCGGGCGTACAGGCCCCAGCCGTGTCCGCCGCCGTCCCGGACCGTCCCGGAGACCGTGGCGGTCGGCACCGCCGCGAGCGCGGCGTCGCGGACCAGCTCCGCGCCGTCGGCGAGGGTGACCTCGCCCAGGTTCCTCTGCGCGTAGCCGAAGGCGTCGACCGTCAGCGGGTACGTGCCGGTGGGCGCCGCCAGCGACCACCTGCCGTCGGCGGCGGTGACCGCCGTGTGCGTGCCCAGCCGCACCGTCGCGCCGGACACCGCCTTGCCCGTGGCCTTGTCGGTGACCTTGCCGGTCACGGTGCCGTGCGGGCCGGGCCGGAAGGCGCCGACGCCCTTCGGGGTTCCCAGACCCGTCGGTCCGTCGTAGCCGGGTCCCGCGGTGCAGCTGTTGGCGGGCTCGCACGCGGGCGGGTCGTCCGGGCCGCAGGGCGCGCCGTTGGAGCAGTGGCCGTTGCTGCCGGCGGTCACGTCGTTGAGCGCACCGGGGGTGCGGTAGGGGTACGCGGCCGGGTAGGTGCCCTCGACGGGCGTCCCGGCCAGCGCGTACAGGCCGGCGATGATCGGCGCGGAGGCGCTGGTGCCGCCGTAGACCCCCCAGCCACCGCCGGAGTAGGTGTTGTAGACCGCCACGCCGGTGTCGGGGTCGGCGACCGCGCTGACGTCCGCCACCGACCGCCGGTCACAGCCGGTGCCGGTCTGGAAGGCCGGCTTGGGCTGGTACGCGGAGCAGCCGGAGCCGCTGCCGCTCCACACCGTCTCCGTCCAGCCGCGCGCACCGCTGTCGCTCCTGCTGAGCGAGGTGCCGCCGACCGACGTCACGTACGGGGAGGAAGCCGGGTAGCTCAGCCCGTGGCCGTAGTCGCCGGAGGCGAACACCAGGGCCGTCCCGGGGTGGTCGAAGTACGCCCCGTCCAGGGCGGCGAGGTCGGGGCCGTCGTAGTAGGAGCCGTAGGAGTTGGACACGTAGCGGGCGCCCATCGCCACCGCGGTGTTGACGGCGGTGCCCAGGTCGTCCGTGGAGTTGCTGTCGGCCTCGACGAGCAGGATGTGCGCCTTCGGCGCGACGGCCGAGACCATGTCCAGGTCCAGGGAGATCTCGCCGGCCCAGCCGTCGTTGGGCTGCGGGTAGTCCGTGCCCCCACGCTGGTCGACCTTGCGGAAGCAGCCGTCGTCCGACGTGCAGGGCGGCAGCCCGTACTGGGCACGGTAGGCGGCGAGGTCCTGTTCGGCATAGGGATTGTCGAACGCGGCCACGACCGCGATGGTGGCCCCGGCGCCGCCTTCTTCGGGCAGGTCGTACGCCGAACGCAGGTCGGCCGGGCCGAAGCCGTCAGGCGCGGCGGAGCGTGCGCCGCGGGTGCCGGCGGAGTCCGCCTGCCGCACCGCGAAGCAGCCGAAGTGCCCGGGCTGGGGCGTGCCGCACAGCGACTGCGTCGCGGGCGCGGAGTCGTCGGCGACGGCGGACCCCTGCTGCGACAGTTGGACGGCGAGTGCGGTCAGCAGCAGGGCCGCGGCCGTGCCGGTGACACGCTGCCACCGCGACCCCGTTGGCCGGGCAGGGGCACCCCTCGATGACCTGAAGAGGGCGCGTGAAGGACGGGGAACGGGCACAAGGCGACTCCGATGTCCGGCGGAGTGGGCAGGGCGGTACTCCGATAACGTTGTCGGACGACGGGGCGGTCGCCCGAAGAAAGATCGCGCGCCCTCGACTGCCGGGTCAATGGCTGGAGTTGGCGTCTTGGCGCCGCGTGTCGTGTTCCCGACGCCGCCCCGGCCGGTGCTATGCGGCGGCCCCCCGCGAACCCCGACGTTCCTCCCGGCGCCGCTACGCCCGGGCCCGTGGGCTGGCCCCTTCGGTGGCCGCCGTCTGGCACGGGTGGCCGGGGTCCACATAGGCGCCTCGCGCGGCGGCGTCACTGCGTCGTCAGGTGCGGTGAGCAGTTGTCAGGGCCGACCGCCATGCGCTGCTCACGGCCATCGGACGTCGACCGGCACCTTCCTGCCGTCAGGTCCAAGCGGTGGAGGCGCCGTGGAGGCGCACGGCTCGAACGGGGCCGGCCCCTGTGCCCTGCGACGAAGTCCCGGGCAGGCCCGCCGGATACGCGCCGGAAGCCACGGGAGACATGGCCCTTGCCCGGACTTGGCATCCGGCACGCCCCTGCTGTGCTGATTCCGTTCGCGTTCCGTACGACTTCTGCGTGTTTCATGGCTGACGGCCGTGAACACGGCGGGTACGATCCCGCGTGTCCACTGCCGTATCGCTCTGGGTGCACGCCCGGTATCCGGACTGACAACGTTGTCATCCAGAAACGGCGCGTGCGTATCGCGACGCTGGAGAGGTTACGTGTCCATCAGATCCCATCCCCCCTTGCCTCGTGTCACTCCGCCGAGGGCCGCCGGTCGGCGCCGCAGGCCACTGCGCGCGACGGTCGCGGCGCTGCTGACCGGGGCGCTCGGCCTCGGCGCGCTGGCGGGTGGCGGCGCGGCCGCGGCAGTGCCCGTCGCATCCGCGGGGACGTTTGGGGGCACGGACTACACGAAACTGGTCGACCCGTTCGTGTCGACCGCCGGCGACGACGGCAACGACCTGCCGGGCGCCCAGGCGCCCCACGGCCTGGCCAAGGTCAACCCGATGACCACGCCGAACCGCAACCACACCGGGTACGACTACAACGAGGACCAGATCGCCGGCTTCACCGCGACGAACCTCGACGGTGTCGGCGGCTCGGGCGGCGGCGGCGACCTGCTGGTCGTCCCGACCTCCGTGCAGTACGACAAGCGCCCGGCCCCCAGCACCTACGCGCACGCGTACAGCCACACCGACGAGACCGCGACACCCGGCTCCTACCAGGTGGGGCTCGGAGCCATATCCGGAACCGGGTCGTCGGTGAAGCGGGACTCCGGCACCATCAAGGCCGAGATGACCGCGACGACGCGCACGGCGCTGGAACGGTACAGCTTCCCGGCCGGGTCGGAGCCCGGGCTCGTCATCGACCTCGCGAACAACTTCACCAGCCGCACCCGCTCGACCATGAAGGCGACGACGCTCCCGGACGGGACCACGTCGATCAGCGGGCTCGTCGCGGGATCGTTCAACGGCGCCTCGTACAAGCTGTACTACAACGCCACCACGAACGCCCCCGTCACCTCCCTGAAGAGCTGGGGCAGCGACGGCAAGCTGAGCGAGGCGACCACGCAGGACGGCGCCGACACCGGCGCCGTGCTCGGGTTCGACAAGTCCCACGGGGACGACATCGAACTGCGCATCACGCTGTCGCCCATCAGCGCCGAACAGGCCGCGACCGACCAGCGCAGCGAGCTGGGCGACCTCACCTTCGACCAGGCGCGGGCGCGGACGAAGGCGGAGTGGAACACCGCGCTCGGCGCCGTCGACGTACGCGCCTCGGCGAAGTCCGACCCCGGGTCGGTGCTCACCAAGGAGTTCTACACGCACCTGTACCGCATGTACGCGCTGCCGGTGAACGCCACCAGCACCAGCGGCACGTACCGCGGCGCCGACGGCGCGGTGCACAAGGCCAATGGTTTCACCTACTACGACGGCTGGTCCACCTGGGACGACTTCCGCAAGTACTCCGTCGAGGCCTACATCGACCCGGCCACCTACCGGGACATGATCCAGTCGCTGATCGAGCTCTTCGCCGACCAGCGCACCTCCGGCAAGAGCCTCGGCAGCCTCACCCATTCGGTCCCGACCGTGCGCTGGGAGCGCTCGGCCGTGCTGGTCGCCGACGCGCTGTCGAAGGGCTTCAAGAACTTCGACCGGCTCGACGAGGCGTATCCGGCGCTGCTGTCGTACTCCGGCTACTACACGGGGACCCAGTTGCGGCAGGGCTACGTCACCGGTGACCCCGGCACGACCGTCCAGCGCGGCTACGACCAGTGGGCACTGTCCGTCATCGCCGACGCGCTCGGCCAGAAGGACGACGCGAAGAAGCTGCGCGCCCAGTCGACCATGGCGATCGACAACCTCGTGAAGTCCGGCGCCTGGACCGCGGCCGACGGCACCAAGGTCGGTCTGCTCACCCCGCGCGCCGCGAACGGCGACTGGCAGAGCGCCGACTACGAGAAGTTCGAGGCGGCCGGCCTCTACCAGGGAACGCTCTGGCAGTACCACTGGTACGACGCGTACGACATGGGCGGCCTCATCGAGGCCATGGGCGGCGAGAAGGCCGGCAAGGCGGCGGTCAAGCACATGTTCGGCGAGGACTCCGACGTCGACGACGGCTCGACCATGCTGCACTCCAACGCGAACGAGATCGACCTGCAGGCCCCGTACCTCTTCAACTACGTGGGCGAGCCGAGCCTGACGCAGAAGTGGGTGCGGGCCATCTACACCGGCACGACCTGGAACCGCTACATCGCGACCGGATCCACGAACGAAGCCCCCAGTTCCGGAGGGCAGTTCACCCCGCCGGTCAAGACCCAGGTCTACAAGCTGTCCCCGAACGGCTTCCTGCCGACCATGGACAACGACGCCGGCACCATGTCGACCATGTTCGTCGGCGCCGCCCTGGGCCTTTTCCCGGTGACCGCCGGCTCCAGCCAGTTCCAGATCGGCAGCCCGTTCTTCGACTCCACGACGATCACCTACGCCAACGGCTCGAAGTTCACGGTGAAGGCCGACGGCGTGTCGCCGGGCAACTACTACGTGCAGAGCGCGACTCTGGGCGGAAAGCGGTTCGACAACACGTGGCTGGACTACTCGCAGATCATCTCCGGCGGAACGCTGGAGTTCACCATGGGCTCCAAGCCCTCACCGTGGGGGGCCGAGACCAAGCCCGCGTACTCGCTGAACACCGACGGGGGCGCCACCGGTGACGGCGGCACGGGCACGGGCACGGGCGACACCGTCGTCTCCGCCCGTCCCGGCACCGTCGCCACCGCCGAGGACGGCACCGTCGACGGCAGCGTGAAGCTCACCCTGTCCGGCCCGGTGACCTTCGCCGCCCACAAGGGCACCAGTCTCACCACGACCGGCGCGGCGAGCATGACCGGCCTGCCGAAGGGTGTCACCGGGGACCTCCGCGTCAGCGACAGGCGGACGGCGACGCTGTCCCTCACCGGCACCACGGACGTCGACGCCCGCTTCGGCATCACCTTCCACGACGCGGCCTTCGCCCACGGCGTACCGGCCTCCACGGTGAACGGCACCGGGATATCCCCGGCCGACCCGCTGCTCATCTCCGCTGCCGCGGTGCACCGCAAGGCCCTTGGCGCACTCGTCGACCAAGCCTCGCTGGTGCGCAGCGGCAGCTACTCCGACGGCTCCTGGAACCTGTTCCGGTCGGCACTCGAACGCGCGCGGACCGTCCTCGCGGACGCCGCCTCCGCGACGGGCACGATCATGGCCGCGGACGACGCGCTGCACTCGGCCATCGACGCGCTCACCATTGACGAGGGCGGCTACGCCGTCCTGCAGGCCGAGGACCCCGACGAGAAGCAGGGCCCCAGCCTGGTCAGCGAGCGGAACAACTCCGACGGCAACCTCGGTGGCGTCACCGAGGGATCGTGGGAGCGGTTCACCAAGCTGGACTTCGGCGGGGTCGCGCCGCGCAGCGTCTCGGTCCGCTACGCCAACTCGCAGCCGACGACCGCCAAGCCGAGCAGCGTCGACATCCACGCCGGCACCGCCGACGGCCCCGTCGTCGCCACCGTCTCGCTCCCCGGGACCGGAGGCTGGCAGTACTGGAGCACCGTACAGGCGGCCGTCACCGACCCGGACGCACTGCTGGGCGCGAGGAGCGCGACGTTCGTGTTCCACGCTCCGGCCGGCCGGCAGTGGGTGTCGAACTTCGACTGGTACCGGTTCTCGCCGTACGAGGTCCAGGCGTCCCCCACGACCACGCTCGCCACGCTGACCGCGGTGAACAGCACCACGACCGGTAACGGCTCGCTCCCGCTCAACCTCGGCAACGGCATCTTCGAGAACGTGACGAACGGCGCGTGGGCGCAGTGGAAGGACACCGACCTGGCGAGCGGCGCCGACACCGTGACCGTCCGCTATGACAAGCCCCAGTCGCGGGCGGCGTCGGACTCGCACATCGAGCTGCACCTCGGCGCGAAGGACGGTGCGAAGAGCGTCGCCATCCCCCTCGACTACAGCGGTTCGGGCTGGGGAACCATCGCCACCACGAGCGTGGACCTGGACCCGGGCGTCTTCACGGGCGTCCAGGACGTGTACGCGGCGTTCGTCTCCAGCACGCAGACCTCCGCCCAGCCCTATGTGGCCAACATCCACTCGCTGGCCCTGACGCGGACCGCCGGCGCCCCCGTGGGCTTCGACGCCACCGCGTTCGGCTCCCACAGCGGCGGCGGCCTCAAGAGCGAACCCGTCGGCTGGACCGGCTCGGGTTCCACCACCGACCTCGGCGGCACCTACAACGGAGCCTGGCTGAACTACGGGGACATCGACTTCGGCGGCTCCCCGAAGAACACCGTCACGATCACCTACGTCAACAACTCCGCCCGCTGCGGTACCGGTTCCGCCGTCCAGCTCCACCTGGACTCCTTCGACGCGGCCAACCCCGGTACGCCGTACGCGACCGTGCCGCTGCCGGTCACGGGAACCGCGTGGTCGTCCGGCGGGACGACGAGCCTGACACTGCCCAAGGCGATCACCGGCACGCACAGCGTCCACCTGCGACTGGCGACCACCCCCGACGCCTCGCACCCGTACGTGGCGAACCTGGGCCGGATCACCTTCGACCACGTCGAGACTCCCGCCGCCACGGACAAGTCCGCGCTGCGGAAGGCGATCGATCAGTACGAGGGGCTGTCCGACGACGCCGAGCGCTACAACATGATCGACTTCGGTGTGTACCGGCGCGAACTCGCGGCCGCACGCGCCCTCCTCGACGCCGACGACGCGACGCAGCTCGAAGTCGACACGCGGACGCGCAGCCTCACCCTGGCCGCGGGCCAGCTGGTCCCGCTTCCGCGGCTGAGGCTGGAGGACCTGGTCACCACCGCGTCGGCCCTCGACAACGACCGCTACACGGACGCGTCATGGAAGGCGTTCACCGCGGCACTGACCGCGGCGCAGACCGCGGTCGCCGACGAATCGGCGACGGACGCGACGCTCACCGCCCGGTACGACACCCTCCGTCATGCCCGGTTCGCGCTCACCACGAAGCCGAAGACGGTACCGGCCGCGCCCGACGCGGTGTCGGCGACCTCGTCCGGCACGAGCGTGACCGTCGCCTGGTCCGCGCCCGAGGACACCGGCGGCTCACCGGTCACCGGCTACCGGATCACCCTCAGCGACGGCCACCAGATCGAGATCAACGATCCGGACGGCCGGAGCGCGGCCTTCACCTGGTTGCGGTCCGGCAGGTCGTACACGGCACGCGTCCAGGCGGTGAACGCCGTCGGCACCTCGCAGCCGAGCGCCGCCACGGCACGGGTGGTCACCGGCGGCGGCAAGCCGCAGAAACCGGCCGTGACGGGTGTGGTCACCCACGGCAAGCAGGTCCGTGTGACCTGGCAGGCGGCCGGCGACGGCGGGTTCCCGATCACCGGCTACACCGTGGCCCTCGACGACGGAACCACCACGCACCTGCCCGCCACGACGGACACGGCGCTGCTCACGACCACGGGCAAGGCCAAGGCGCACTCCGCCACCGTCACCGCGGTCACCCTGGCCGGAACCTCGGACGGGTCCGCCGCGACCGTGCCGGTGACCACTCCGGCGACCGCTGAGACCAACGCCGCCGACCCGGCGTACGAGCCGTCGCCGTTCCCGGACGACACGCTCAACGCCACCTACGCGTCGGACAAGTGGCCGGGCACCGGCGACGGGACCGGCTACTTCCTCGGCCTGCTCAACGGATTCGACGACCTCGGCTCCGGCATCCTGGCCGCCAACACCAAGGTGCCGGGCGGCACCCCCCTCACCGCTGAGAACGACCGGATCGCCGTGCGCATCAACAACGCGGCGACGCAGAAGGAGGTGAACCGGGCCGAGGTCGACGCGACCAACAGCTCCACGGTCACGATGGCCGACGGCCTCGGCTCCCGGCTCGGCCAGATCTACCTCGACGCCCTGAACGGGGGCCGGCTGCCGAAGACCAGCGCGCTGTTCTCGCGCGTCACCAAGGGCCTCGACAAGGGCGGAGCGGCGAAGGACCACTTCGGCTACCAGCGCCCTTACGTCCGGCTCGGGTTCGTCGGCGACGGCGGCGCCGTCTACGAGTCGCAGGACGGCTCCTACAGCAGCCTCACCACCAGCGGTTCGTACCCCAGCGGCCACGCCTACGGCGGCTACGAGGCGGGGACGATCCTGGCCACGCTCCTGCCGGAACTGGCACCGTCGATCCTGGCCCGCACCTCGGAGTACGGGGACAACCGCATCGTCCTCGGGTTCCACTACCCGCTCGACGTCATGGGCGGGCGGATCTCCGGACAGGCCACCGTCGCGCACCGCTGGGCGGACCCCGGCTTCGCCAAGCTGCTGCTGCAGGCCCACACCGAGATGGAGAACGTACTGCTCGCGCTGTGCGCGAAGGAGGGCTACGGCGACACGCTCGCGGCCTGCGCGGGCGATTCCTACGGCGGCCTGACCGCGGCGCAGCAGGTCGACCTGTACACGCGGCGCCTGGACTACGGGTTCTCCCAGGTGGGGAAGTCCGGGCAGGCCCTCAAGGCGCCGTCCGACGCGGCGGCCCTGCTGATCACGGCCTTTCCGGACCTGTCGGCCGAGCAGCGCACCCAGATCCTGGAGCAGACCGCGACGGACTCCGGTTTCCCGCTGGACCTCACCGCGGACGGCGGAGCGAGCTGGGAGCGGATCAACCTGTCGGCCGCGATGGCGGCGAAGGTCGTCGTCAACGCCGACGGGTCGGTCAAGGTCACGAACCACACCGACGCCACCAAGGCCAGTGTCGCCGACGCCAAGGCGATCACCGTCGCAGGCGTCGCGATCGACGGCGTCGACCCGGCCGTGTCGACGTACGTCGTCGACTGGCCGAACAACAGGAAGATCCCGGCCCTCTCCGCCGTACCGGCCGAGTCCGGCGCTCAGGTGAAGGTCACCGACGGCAGCTCGGTCCTGTCCTCGACCGGGCACCGGTTCACCACCCGCACCATCCAGGTGACCTCGGCCAACGGTTCGGTCACCCGGACCTACACGGTCGGGTTCCAGCTCACGGACCGCGACGACCGACCGGTCGCGGCCGGCGGCAACGGTGGTGACCGCATCACCGGGGCATCCGACCCGCTGAGCCGCGGAGGCAACGGAACCGGCTCCGCGGGCGGCGCCGGATTCTGGGCCCCGGCGACGGAGTGGGCGAATCCCCTGTGGATCCCCCAGGCGTAAGGCACGACCCGGCCACGGGACCCGCCGTGCCCCGTGAGGGCGCGGCGGGATCCCGCTGACCCGCGGGAAGGGCCACGCCGCCGACGACCCCGGGGCTGTTCACCGCGGGCCCCATGGGACATCGCTTCTCCCGGCGGGTGGCTGATCGAGTATCACGCTGGCGGACGGTGGTCTGTGGTGGCGAGGGTGCGACCGACAGCGCTGCCCGATAAGCCGAAATGTCCCATACGAGAAAGATTCGACACTTCTGTCCGTGCGAGTCGCGGAAGAACTCGAAAAAATTCCGGTCCGGATGTGCATCCCCTTGCCCCTCCCGGAAGTCCTACGGTCTGGCGGCCATGTCATGCCGTCAACCCATAGGAACATTTGGGGTACTCACTTTGAGAAACGGTATAAAAATCACATCCCGCGTGTCCGCGGTGAGCGTCACCCTGGGAGCGGTGTTGTCCGCCGGGGCGCTCACCGCGCCGGCCCACGCCGCGACGCTCGCGGTGCCCACGATCACCGCCAAGGGCGGTTTCGTGATGAACAACGGGACCGGCAAGGCCCTCTACTCCAAGGCCGCCGACACCCGTCGCTCCACCGGCTCCACCACCAAGATCATGACGGCTCGCGTCGTGCTCGCCCAGCCGAATCTGAACCTTGACGCCAAGGTGACGATCCAGAAGGCGTACAGCGACTACATCGTCTCCAAGGGCGCCTCCTCGGCGCGCCTGATCGTCGGCGACAAGGTGACCGTCCGTCAGCTGCTGTACGGATTGATGCTTCCGTCCGGCTGCGACGCGGCCTACGCCCTCGCCGACAAGTTCGGCACCGGCTCCACGCGGGCCGCACGGGTCAAGTCGTTCATCGGCAAGATGAACTCGACGGCCAAGACCCTGGGTCTGAAGAACACCCACTTCGACTCGTTCGACGGCATCGGGAACGGGGCGAACTACTCGACCCCCCGCGACCTGACCAAGCTCGCCAGCAGCGCGATGAAGTACTCCACCTTCCGTACGGTCGTGAAGACGAAGTCGACCAAGCAGAAGGTGACCACGAAGAGCGGTGGCTACCGCTACATGTCGTGGACCAACACCAACACGCTGCTCAAGAGCTACTCCGGGACCATCGGGGTCAAGACCGGCTCCGGCTCGGTCTCCAAGTACTGCCTGGTCTTCGCCGCGACGCGGAACGGCAAGACGGTCATCGGCACCGTCCTCGCATCCTCTTCGGCGACCAGCCGTGCGACGGACGCGACGAAGCTGATGAACTACGGGTTCAAGAAGTAGGCCAGCGCACGCACCATGTGAAGGGTGTGCTCACGACCGCGCGGTCGTGAGCACACCCTTCGTCGTGTGGCCGTGACTCGGGACCCCGTCGGGGCCACCCTCGAGGCGCGCCCGTCACCGTGACGCTGGGCGAACGGGCCGGCGGCCTCCAGTCCGAGGCTCTCCGCGGCGGCGTACCCCTCCAGACCGGCTCGGCCCCGGCCGGGGCGAAGCGCACCGCCGCGCCGTCCGGGGACGCCTGGCAGGCCGCCCCCGACCTCCCGGAGACCGTGCGGCCGCGGAGCCGGCACGGGTCCGGGGTGTGCCGGCCGGTGGCGCGCACGGACGTCTGACCCGGTCCCCGGGGAACCGCCGGCACGCGCAGGCGAACGACGCCTGATCACCGAGGCGGCCGCGATCCTGGCCGCGGTCGACCTCCGGGTCCGGGAGCGGAAGCGCGATCCGCGGACTCGACCGTAAGCCGTCACTCGATCGGTGGCTCCGGAGGCGGCTCACCCGTTCGCCCCTGCCCCTCGGCGCCCCGCAAAGCCTGCGGGACGGGAATCGGCGGCGCCACAAGGCCGGCCGTCGTTCCCACGGCCAGGGCCAAGGACGACGGGTCGGCGCGCCCTCGACGAGGCGGCCCCCGCGCGGCCCGGGGTGTCCCGTGCGAACCATGGTGAGGCGAATGCCGGCCGGCATTCGCTTTCCACCTTCCCTCAGTCGGTTCGTACCGAGGGCGAAAGGGTGTACGGCCGCGTCGCTGCGGCATCGCGTCATCTGTGGCGGGCGGTTTCGTTACCACTGGTCAGGCTGGCAATGGGACAATTCGTCTTGGGGTGAGTCGCCTGCCAGGGGAACCGATGACGAGGGTTGCCGCAAGTGCCGCTCCCGGTTTTGGAGGTGTGCTGCGTGCATCCAGGCCGACCGGGCAAGAGTTTCGTTTTCCTGCTCCTCAGCGTTGTGCTGGTCTCGGGGGTGCGGTTGGCGCTGGCCGCTGCGGACGTTCACGTCATGGGCATGGCGGAGTACGCCGTCCTGATCCCGGTCGTGGCCAGTGCCCTGCTGTCGGTACGGCAGACCATGATCGTCGGATTGTTCAACCTGGTTGCTGCCGTCGCGCTCTACGGAGTCCTCCTCCACGGCATGGGGCGCACCAACCAGATCACGATCATCTCGGCATTGGCGTTGGCTTTGGGTATCAGCCTGGCCGTCTGCCGAATCCGTATCGCGGGCGAGAGGCGGTTCAGCCGGCTCATGATCGCCCGCGAGCGGCTTTCGCTCCTCAGCGAGGCCAGCAGCCGCGTCGGAAGTACTCTCGACGCGGCTCGAACCGCCGAGGAGCTGGCCGAGGTCGCCGTGCACCGCTTCGCGGACCACGCCACTGTTGATCTCTTCGAGAGCGTCCTGCGGGGTGACGAACCCTCCTTGCGCCCCGGTACCGGCGATCTCAGGCTGCGCCGCACCGCCGAGGCGGGCTCGTCGGCACCCCGGGAGGGCATGGGGCCGGGTGAGACCGTCGTCTACCGGGAAGGGGCGCAACCGACTCTTGGGCTCTTCACCGGCAGGCCGATCATGCTGAACATCAGGGGCGCCGCCCCCTCGCCCGCCGATGCCGGCGACGCCGGTACGAGCGGCGTGCACTCGGCGCTGGCCATTCCCCTTCGCGCCAGGGGGGTGACCCTGGGTGCGGCACTGTTCACGCGTTCCCCGGCCAGGGACCCCTTCGACGCCGACGATTTGCTCCTGGCGCAGGAGATCGGAGCGCGCGCCGCGGTGTGCGTGGACAACGCCCGCCGCTACACCCGTGAGCGCAACACCTCCCTGGCGTTGCAGCGGAGCCTCCTGCCTCCGACGACGCCGAGGCAACCGGCGGTGGAGGCGGCCACGCGCTACCTGCCCGCGGGCCTTTTCGCAGGAGTGGGCGGTGACTGGTACGACGTGATCCCGCTCTCGGGCGCACGCGTCGCCCTGGTGGTCGGTGACGTGGTCGGCCACGGGGTGCACGCCTCGGCGACGATGGGGCGGCTGCGTGCCGCCGTACGGACACTCGCCGACATCGACCTGCCCCCCGACGAACTGCTCACCCACCTCGATGACGTCATCACCCGGCACCCGGACGCCGGCGATGCCACGAGGGCGAGCCATGATGCCGGACCGGTCGCCGACGAGATCGTGGCGACCTGTCTGTACATGATCTACGACCCGGTCTCACGCTGCTGCACGGCCGCCCGGGCCGGCCACCCGCCGCCCGCCGTCATGCGTCCCGGATCGGGCGTCGAATACCTCGACATCCCCGCCGGTCCTCCCTTGGGAGTGGGTGGACTTCCCTTCGAGACGGCGGAAGTGGAACTGCCGGCCGGCACGCGGCTCGCGTTGTACACCGACGGCCTCATCGAGTCCCCCGGCCACAGCCTCGACGAAGGACTCGAGAATCTCCAGAAGGCGCTCGCCGAACCGCTTTCCTCCCTGGAGGACATGTGCGACCACGTCCTGCGCACGGTGGCCGGCGAAGCGTCCCGGGACGACGTCGCCCTCGTCGTCGCCCGCACCCGGGAGCTCGACCGCACGCACGCCGCGGCGTGGAACCTCTCCGAGGACCTCACCGAGGTCGCCCACGCCCGGGACCTCGCCTCGTCCCTACTGGAGGGCTGGGACCTGGAGGAACTGGCGTTCACCACGGAACTGGTCATCAGTGAGCTGGTCACCAATGCCATCCGTCACGGCTCGGGTCCGGTACAACTGCGGCTCATCCGTGAGGACACCCTGATCTGCGAGGTGTCCGACGCCAGCAACACCGCTCCCCACCTGCGTCGCGCCCGCATGCTCGACGAGGGCGGGCGGGGGCTGTTCATCGTGGCGCAGATCGCCGAGCGCTGGGGCACGAGGCAGCGGTATGACGGCAAGACCATCTGGGCCGAGATCGCCCTTCCCGCATTGACGCCGCAACGAGCCTGAGGCCGCTACGCGCACGAGACCCCCAGCGGTGTGGTCCAGGGGAGGTCTAGGGGCGTCTAGGGCGGGCCGAGCCGGTTGGCAGCCGCACGACCACACACCACCGCGAGGCCGTGCGTCGAGGCCACAGGGGTCTTCGTCGCGACGCGTGAGGTGCGTCGACGCGGTAGCCATCCGACCCTGGGCTTGTACCTGTCTCCAGGGACGGGGCGATTCCACACGGCCCACGCGGGGTCCGGGTCGCACGTGCTGAGGTCTCGGGAGGCGGAAGGGAGCGAGGGCCGTGGGCCGGTATGCAAGGGTCGCGGCCTCGGCGGGGTCCTAAGCTCAGCGGCGCGGCGTTCGCCGGGCCGGCCGCAGCAGGCACCGATCCGGTCTGACTGGGGCAGATGGCGGACGAGGTCGCCTCGGTGCACGACCTGGGTGTGCAGATCGCCGTGGTCGTCGGCGGGGGCAACTACTTCCGGGGAACGCTGGCCGGAAGCTGGGGACTCGGGAGGGGCGAGGCGGACGAGATCGGCATGCTCGGCACAGTGATGAACGCTCTGATGCTGCGGGGCGCCCTGACCGCGCGGGGTGAGCCCGACGTAGGAGTGATGACCGCCGTAGCCATGCAGAGCATCGCCGAACCGTTCATCCGGCTGCGGGCGGACCGGCAGCTGCGCCGCGGCCGGATCGTGCTGCTGGCCGGTGGCACCGGGCAGCCCTTTGTGACCGCCGACTACGCCGCGGTGCAGCGGGCCCTGGAACTGTCCGCCGATGCGCTGCTGGGGGCCAAGCGCGGCGTCGACGGCGTCTATGACAGCGATCCGAAGACGCATCCGGACGCGAAACGGTACGCGCACCTCACCTACCGGGAGGCGATCGAGCGGAAGGGTGAAGGGGATGGACACCGCCGCTTTCGTGCTGGCCGAGGAACAGAACCTGGTCATGCACGTCTTCGACGTCGCGGCAGCGGGCGCCATGCCGGCGATCTGCGAAGGGCGCGACATTCGGCCCCCGGATCGCCGCTGCCTGACGTCCGGCGGGGCCCGGCCGGTTTCTCTTGAAAACGGGCTCGCGAGCCCGCCGCTGCCGGGCCGTTCCGCAATGTCCGCTCAGGGGCAAGGAGGCTGACCGACCGGGGACGGCCACGCCGGCCGTGCGGACAGGCCCGATGAGCGCAAGTGTGGAGAGGGGCACATATCGCGCAAGGAGGCTGCCATGAAGCGATCGGCACCACAGCAGGCTCCCGAGATCCAAGTGGAGACCCAGGGGCAGATGCCGCCGGGAGCCGTCGAGTACGCGCAGGAGAAGGTACGGGCACTCACCGGCCGGACACGGGAACCGGTTCTGTACGCCCGCGTGAAACTGACCCACATGGCCAACCCCGCCATGGAGCAGCCGGCGATCGCCCAGGCCAACCTGGACGTCAACGGTCGTCCGGTCCGCGCGCACGTCGCGGCCACGGCGGTGAACGAGGCCGTCGACCGGTTGCAGGACCGGTTGGCCGTGCGGCTGGAGCGGCTGGAGGAGCACTGGGAGGCCCGGCGAGGCAAGACGCCGGTACCGGGCCCGCACGAGTGGCGGCACGGCAGTGAGCCGACCCACCGTCCCGACTACTTCCCGCGCCCGGCCGAGGAGCGGCAGGTCGTACGGCACAAGTCCTACTCGCTGGCCTGGGAGTCGCCCGACGAGGCGGCCTTTGAACTGGAATCGATGGACTACGATTTCCACCTTTTCGCCGACATGGGTACCGGAGAGGACAGCGTCCTGTACCGGGCGGGCCCGACGGGCTACCGTCTCGCCCAGGTGCACCCACATCCACAGCCGGCCGGTCCCGCGGCCGCGCCGCTGACCGTGAGCGAGCTTCCCGCTCCCCGGATGAGCGTGGCCGAGGCGAAACAGCGGCTGGATCTCGCTGGCTTCCCGTTCGTGTTCTTCGCCGACGCCACCACCGGGCGGGGAAACGTCCTGTATCACCGCTACGACGGCCATTACGGGTTGATCTCTCCCGTCGAATAGTGGTCCGTCGCATGGAACCGCCGTGCCCATGCGGAAGCTCGGCCGAGCAGAGACAGAGGTGTGGTCCTCGAACACTCGGAAGCGGTTCGTGGCCGCCTCCCGCGCTCAGAATCGGGCGACTGTGTGGGCGGCCGGGGCCATGTGGTCGGTGAACCAGTCGCGAGCGAGGCGGGTGACCTGCTCCAGGGTGCCGGGTTCCTCGAAGAGGTGGGTGGCGCCGGGGACGACCGCGAGCTTGTTCTCGCAGCGCAGCCGGGCCTGAGCGTCGCGGTTCAGACCGAGCACCAACTCGTCGTGGCCTCCGACGATCAGCAGCGTGGGCGCCGTCACCTCCGGCAGCCGCGGTCCCGCGAGATCGGGCCTGCCACCGCGGGAGACGACTGCGGCGATCCGGGCGCCGGGCTCGGCGGCTGCCCATAGCGCGGCGGCCGCGCCGGTGCTCGCGCCGAAGTATCCGATGGCCAGTTCCCGGGCCTCGGGCTGCTCGCGCAGCCAGCCGGTGGCGTCCGTGAGCCGACGGGCGAGCAGGTCCGTGTCGAACACGTTGGCTCGATCCATCTCCTCCGCCTCGGTGAGGAGGTCGAACAGCAGGGTGCCCAGCCCGGCCCGGTTCAGGCCGGCCGCGACGAACCGGTTGCGCGGGCTGTGGCGGCTGCTGCCGCTGCCGTGCGCGAACACCACGATCCCGAGCGCGCCCTCGGGGACCGTGAGCTGTCCCCGCAGTACCAGCGGCCCCGCGCGCACATCTGCTTCCCGGTCCTCGGGCAGGGCATGCCCCGGCGGAGCCCGGTGGGTGCTCATCGGGCGGGCGAAAGCCTCCTCCAGGCAGGCGACGACCTCGTCGTCGTCGGTCTGGGAGAAGTCGGCGTAGAACTGCCCGATGGCGTAGAAGTCCCAGGGAGTGTGCAGGCACACCAGGTCGTCGGCGTCCGCGCCCAGCCGCGCGGTCCAGTCATGCGGTGCCACGGGAACCGCGAGCACGACCCGGGCGGCCCCGCGGCCGCGGGCGATCCGGCAGGCCGCGCGCGCCGTCGACCCCGTGGCCACCCCGTCATCCACCACCAGCACCGTGCGGCCTTCGAGCCCGAGCGGCTCCCGGCCGCCTCGGTAGCGTCGGGCACGGCTCTCCAGCACCTCCCGCTCACGCGCTTCGACCTCGGCCAGCTCATCGGAGGTCACACGGGTGGTGCGGACCACCTCGTCGTTGATCACCCGGACGCCGCCTTCGCCGATGGCGCCCATGCCCAGCTCCGGCTGGAACGGCACGCCGAGTTTGCGTACCAGGCAGACGTCCAGCGGCGCCCCCAGGGCCTGGGCGACCTCAGCAGCGACCGGAACCCCTCCCCGGGGCAGCCCCAGCACCACGACGCCGGAACCTTTGAGGTGCCTCAGCCGGGCGGCCAGCTGCCGGCCGGCATCCCGACGATCCAGGAAATACATGATCCGGCCTCCTTGCCCCGGCGGAACACGGCGGAGTATGGCGAGCAGCGCGATGTGCCCTGCACCTCCATCCTCACCCCGGCGAGGAACGGTCGCGCGCCGCTGCGGGGCACGCTCCTCGGTCAGTTGATCCGTTAACAACTTTCGTTGTCGCACCGTGCCGGCGTGCTCAGGCATGCGGTGCTGCACACTGACGCACCAGGCACTTCACACCTGCGGGGTCAAGGCCGCCACTCAGAAGGGCCAGTCCACCACAGAACGCCTGGCCTGCCGGGGCAGCGGGCCGGACCGCCCGTGTCAAACAAACGGACAGCGTACACGTATCGTGTCGACGCGTTTCCAGCCCGGCTTGGGCTCCAGCGACGACCCGTACCCGTTCTCGCAGTCGCGGGTGCTCGATCGTGTCGTGGCTCCGCCTCGCGCCGCCCGACGCAGCGGCAGCTCGGCGCCGCACATGGGCCGCACGGGCTCGGTCCCGCCTTCGGCGAGTCCGGTCACCGCCTGTCCCGGTGTAGTTGTCCGAACGAAGCGTCGTGTGCCGGACGGGTTTCGATCACGCATCCTGGGCCGGGAAAGATCTCTGTCTCGTGACCGTCTTCGTAGCGCACCCGATAGGGCGGTTCGCCGTTCTGGCCGAGCACTTTCAAGACGGTGGCGTGGTGTTCGGGGGATCCCACGGCCCTGCTGGTGAACCGCAGCACGTCACCTTCGTGCGCCTTCATGGTGGCTCACCTCGCTCCCTGCCATCGTTCCCTGTCTTCGTTCAGGATGCCTCGGGGAGGTGCTTGGCGCAGAAGGGGCAGCTCGGGCACCTCCGGCTGGCCATCGGGCCCGTGGCCAGGCCGGTGCCCGACGCCCCACGGCTCATGCGGCGAGCGGCACGGTTCGTGAGGCAGGCGCATCCTGGAGTTGGAAATGCCGCGGCACGCCACCCCGAACGTGTCTTGATACGGCGGCATCCCGGGTGAGTGGTGGCACGTGGCGCCGACAGCCCACTCGGGAGTGGCCATGAAACTTTCCTTCCTGGAACCGCTCTACAAGCAGTCCGGTCCTTTCGCGTCTGTCTACCTGGACACGTCCCGCGACTCCGCCATCGAGGATCCCGACGCCGCCATACAACTGCGCTGGCGGCACCTGCGGGACGCGCTGATGTCCGAGGGAGCGGACCGGGACTCCGTCACCGCGGTGGCGGGCACCGTGGGCAGCGACGCGGACGTTCCCGGCACCCACGGTCAGGCCGTGTTCACCGCCCACGGACACGTGGCCCTGCTGGACGAGTTGCCCGCACCGCCCGCACGGGACACCGCGCACTTCGGAACGCTGCCGGACACCATGCCGCTGATCGTCCAGCACGCGCCCGGGATCCCGTACCTGGCGGTGCACGTGCATTACGGCGGCCGTCACTCGACGGACGCCACCGGCACTGTACGGATCGAGGCCGAGGCGGGCATCTGGCCGCTGACCAAGGTCACGCCGGGTCACCGGCTGGACGAGGAGATCCCGGTGGCCGACTGGCCCCGCGCTGCCGGCGAGGTGGGCCGGGAGCTGGAAGGTCACGCACGGCGCCTCGACGTCGAGACGGTGGTCGTCGCCGGAGACGTCTGGGCCCGCGGCATCCTCGTCAACCGGCTTCCCGCCTCCCTGCGCGGGCAGGTCACCACCGTGGAGGGCGCCGACGAGCCCGAGCCGGGGCGGGCATTGCTGGAGCAGCGGCTGGAAAGCCTCTTTACGGGGCGTATGGCCGCGCACGACCGAGCACTGCTGGACGCCTTTCTCACCGAGCGGGCCCGCGAGGGAGCGTTCGCGGAAGGCCTGGCGTCCGCCGTGTCGGCGCTGCAACGCGGCAGGGTGAAGGCCCTCTTCCTCAACGACCACCCCGAGTCGCCGTTCCGCCTGTGGGTCGGCCCGGAGCCCGGCCAGCTCGCCCTAGCCGAACAGGAACTGCGCTCCTACGGGGTACGGGAGATCAGCGAGGAACGGGCCGACACGGCCCTGGCCCGTGCCCTAGTCGGCACGGGGGCCGAACTGGTCGTGGTGCCCGAGCAGGAGCTGCGGTTGAGCGAGGGCGTGGGTGTACTGCTGCGCTACGCCGACCCCGCATCCCGCGAGTGAGCAGGCATGCCGGAATGCGGTTCTACGTCGGTTCCGGCCGGTGCTCAAGGGCGTACTCACAGCTGGTCGTGCCGTGGAACGGGGGTGCCGCCGCCGGCCCGAACCGCTTCCACCACAGCTTGGTGCAGGTTTCAGCTGTCCTGCTGAGAGGGACAGAACACCGGGCTTCCGGTCAGCGTGAACCACTGGGAGGTGCCGCTGTACTGGACCTTGACAACGGCCTGCCTGCCATCCCAAGTCGTGTGCACGGTTAGGTCCCCGGTCACGATTCCAGCCTCGTCGGTATGAACACGCCTGTCGTCGTCCATGATGTCATGGCGCCTTCAGCCTTCTTTCGTAAATGTGGGGTCTCTGTCTTCAGGCAGCTCCGCTTCCTGGTGCTTTGGGGCCCGCCCGGCTCAGACCGGGACGGAGCTGCCCGTTCCCATCGGTTCCCTGCGTGTCCGCAGTCCCGGTGGAGACGCCGCGGCGCTCCGGCCGGCTTCCTCTTCGACGAACCGGGTCAGGGCCCGGGCGCTTTCGAGGAACTGGGCGGGGAAGACGATGGTGGAGTTCTTCTCCGCGGCGATCTCGGCGAGGATCTGCAGATTGCGCAGTTGCAGGGCGATCGGGTGGTCGCTGATCACGTCGGCGGCCTCGGCGAGGCGGTCGGCGCTCAGGGCCTCTCCCTCCGCCGCGATGATCTTGGCGCGCTTCTCGCGCTCGGCCTCGGCCTGGCGCGCCATGGCCCGCTGCATGCCGGCCGGCAGCTCGATGTCCTTCAGTTCCACCAGCAGGACGTAGATGCCCCATTGTTGGGTGAGGCCGTCGAGGATGTCCTTGATCTGCGTGTTGAGGGTCTCGGTGTCGGTGAGGACCTGGTCGAGCAGGGAGCGTCCGACGACGTTGCGGACGGTGGTCTGGGCGATCTGGCTGACCGCGGACGACACGTCCTCGATCTCGACGATCGACTTCACCGGGTCGACGCGGCGGAAGTAGGCGACCGCGGCCACGCCGATGGAGACGTTGTCCCGGGTGATGACCTGCTGGGACGGGATCGGCATGGTGACCGTCCGCAGGGTCACCTTCCACATCCGGTCCACCAGGGGGATCATGAACCGGATGCCCGGGTCCCGGACGTTGTGCAGTTTGCCGAATCGGAATACGAACGTGTACGACGCACGCGATACGGCCATGACCTGTGGCGAGGCTCCTGAAGGTCTTGGAGCATGGAAGCTGGGAGATTCGCGACGGGGCGGTCTGGTCGGCCAACATCCGCGTCGGCTGATCTCGGTCGGCCAGGTCGGGCAGGTCGGCCGGTCGGTTCGGGAGGATCACGATGGGCGTTCGTGTTGTGGCGGGTACGGCTCACAGGGCACTGGCCGACGCCATCGCGACAGCCCTGGGCACCGTGCCGGTGGAGTGTGAGTCGGCGCGCTTCCCCGACGGAGAGGTACGGCCCGTCGTCGGGCATGTGCGCGGCGGCGACGTGTACGTGGTCCAGCCGACCGGGCCTCACGTGAGCGAGCACTTGATCGAGCTGTTCCTGCTCCTCGACGCGTGCCGCAGGGGCGGTGCGGACCGGATCACCGCAGTGGTGCCCTACTTCGGCTACGCCCGGCAGGACCGCCGTACCCGGGAGGGGCAGCCCGTGGGGGCACGGGTGGTCGCCGAGGCCTTGGCGACGGCCGGTGCGCACCGGCTGCTTGTCGTCGACCCGCACACGACCGCGCTAGAGGCGATGTGCGGGATCCCGGTGGACATGCTGACGGCGGTGCCGGTGATCGCCGAGGCACTCGCACGGGAGATCCCCGATACCGCTGTGGTGGTGTCACCGGATCTGGGAGCGGTCAAGCTGGCCGAGCACTATGCCGGACGCTTGCGGCGACCGGTCGTCGTGGTGCGCAAGACCCGCGTGTCAGGCACGAGTGTGCAAGCCGAGGAACTGGTCGGTGACGTCGTCGGACGACCCGCGGTTGTCGTGGACGACATGATCAGCACGGGCGGAACGGTCGAGGCGGCCGTGCAGGTCCTGCTCGACCGCGGGGCCGCTCCCGACATCACCGTGGCTGCAACCCACGGCCTCCTGGTGGGACCCGTGCAGGACAGACTGGGGCACCCTGCCATCCGGCGCCTGCTCATCACCGACACCCTCGCTGCCGAACAACTGCGAGGACTTTCGCTCCAGATACGGTCGGTGGCCCCATTGCTCGCCGACGCCATCAACCGCCTGCACAACAGCGAGCCCCTGGACACCCTGCTGACGCGCGCCTGAGTGTGCGCGGGGCCGGTTCGGGTCGGTTCCAGCCCGTTCTAGCCTTTGAGGACGCCCAGCGGCACCAGACGGGCGACAAGGCGGCCCAGGTCGTTGTGTTCGCTTGCCCGGACCACGGCGTCGACGTCCTTGTACGCCTCGGGCGCCTCCTCGGTCACGCTGCGCCAGGAGGCGGGGCGCACCGCGACCCCCGCACCGGCCAGTTCCTGGCGCAGCTGTCGGGAGGACATTTCGCGGTGCGCTCGGTGTCGGCTCCAGACACGGCCCGCGCCGTGGCAGCAGGAGTCGAACGCGCGGTTGCCGGTGCTGCCGGTCATGACGTAGGAGGCGGTGCCCATCGTGCCAGGCACGAACACTGGCTGGCCGAAGGGGCGGAGCGGATCTGGCAGGTCGGGGTGGCCCGGCGGCAGGGCACGGGTGGCGCCCTTGCGGTGGACGCACAGCAGCGGCCGGGCGGCTCGGTCGTCGATATGGCGTTCCAGTTTGGCGAGGTTGTGCGAGACGTCGTAGAGCAGGTCCAGGCCCGTGCCGGTGGCCTCGCGGAAGACACTGCGGGCGGCATCAGCGAGCAGCTGGCGGTTGGCGCGTGCGAAGTTCGCGGCGGCGGCCATCGCGCCCAGGTAGGCGCGGCCCTCGGGCGAGTAGACGGGTGCACAGGCGAGTTGCGGGTCGGGTACGTCGATGCCGTAACGCCGCATCACGCTGTCCATGGCCCGCACGTGGT
This sequence comes from Actinacidiphila sp. bgisy160, assembly GCF_057707815.1. Classification (NCBI taxonomy): domain Bacteria; kingdom Bacillati; phylum Actinomycetota; class Actinomycetes; order Kitasatosporales; family Streptomycetaceae; genus Actinacidiphila; species Actinacidiphila sp. bgisy160. The sequence continues at coordinate 42,996 of NZ_JBYIQW010000034.1, read as the reverse complement.
CGGAGCAGATCTGGTGGCCCAGCCCCCGCGATCCACAGTGGATCATGACGCACACCAGGTCGGGGTGCAGGCCGAACGCCTGCGCGCAGGTCTCGTCGTAGATTGCGTCGACCGCCTGGACCTCCAGGAAGTGGTTGGCCGACCCCAGGCTGCCGACCTGCCCGGCGCCGCGCTCCAGCGCGCGTTCGCCGACCTGGGTGACGTCGGCGTTGCCGACGGCTCCGCAGTCCTCGCACCGGTCCAGGTCGCGCGGCACCCCGTGGCCCTGCTCGACCGCGTAGCGGGCGCCGCCGCGCAGGATCTCGTGCAGTTGCGTCCGGTCCGCCAGGTACCACAGACCGCCGCGACCGAGCCCGCGCGGTATCAGTGTGTCCAGCCGGTCCATCAGTACGGGCAGCTTCGGCAGCAGGGCGGCGCGGTCCACGTGCGCGGTGAGCAGCCGCACCCCGCAGGAGATGTCGAAGCCCACCCCTCCGGGCGAGATGACCCCGCCGTGGGCGATGTCGGTCGCGGCCACGCCGCCGATCGGGAAGCCGTATCCCCAGTGGATGTCGGGCATGGCGTACGAGGCACGGACGATGCCCGGGAGCGTGGCCACGTTGGCCACCTGCTGAAGAGCCTGGTCACCCGGCTCGTCCGGCAGCAACTCCCATGGGGCCAGGACGATTCCGGGTACGCGCATGGCGCCGGTCGGTTCGATACGAAACCGCCAGGGTCCTTCGGCCACCAGCCGGATGTCCATGTCGGTTCGGCCTCCTCGGCCAGCCGTGCCGGCGCCGGACGCCGGGGCAGGCATCACACGTCCAGCGTCACCCGGCAGGCCCACCCGTGCGCGTCCCGGGCCAGCCGCAGCCCGTGCAGTGCGACGGCCTTGGGCACGGCCCCGGTCTGCGTCGCCGTCGAGCTGTCGGTCATCCTGAAGCTCACGCGTACCCCTCCCGGCTCCGGTGTCACTGCGACGTCCACAGGCAGCTCGTCCGCAGCGTCCATGCGGTAGATGATTTCCTCGAGTACAGCGGCCAGGAGCCGGCCGTCGTCGTCGGCCGGCACCGCGCACTCCCGGGCAACCCAGGAGACATCCGGAGGCACGTCGGCGAAGCTGCCGAGCATGCCCCGCGCCGCTTCGGCGATGCACTCCTCGCGCGTTGGTGCCCACGCCTCGATACACAGATCACCGGTGTGCGGAACACTGCGATGACCGCGCGGCGACTGTCCGGACCCGACCTCGGTCACGACGCCTGGACACCTTGTCCCAAGCGCGGCAGAGGTCGCATCATCTCGTGCCACCTTCCTCTGGTGACTTCACGTGGTCACTCGGGTGCGGAGCGAGGGGGCAGTCGTCCGCACCCGTCGATCGTGCCCCTGTGGGAATGGTGGTTCAGCCCTCGATCTCGATGTGGTGGGGCTTGGCTGCCTGAGTCTTGGGGACGGTGATGGTGAGGACGCCGTCGGCGAGAGTGGCGTGAACGTCCTCGGCCTTCACCTCGGTGGGCAGCAGCGCCCGGTACTCGAATCGTCCGGTGCGGCGAGTGGCGCGGCGCAGGACACCTTCGCGCTCGCGTTCCTTCAGCTCCCCGGTGACGTGGAGCTCTCGTCCACTTACCTCGACGTCGATGTCCTCGCTCTTGATGCCCGGCAGTTCGCACTCGACCTTGTACGCCTCGTCGGTCTCGCTCAGGTCGGCCAGCGGTGCCCAGGCCATGGGCTCGGCCCAGGACGGTGCGGCGGACTCCAGGAACCGGTGCATCCGTTCGAAGAATTGATCGAACTCGGCGGCGATCGGCTCATTCCAGGGGTAGGCCCGCTCCGGCAGGCTGCCAGGCCTGTGTCGTACGGGCAGAGTCATGTGGCTCACCTCCGCGGATGCAAAGTCCAAAAGCCATGCGGCTCCCTCCTCTCCATCATGGGCGCTGGCTGCCCGGTCTGCGACTCGCACCGCCAGGGTGGGGAAGTGAGAGGAGAACGCGCGTCTCGGCAGCCGAAGACGAGTGCGGAGTGCCGTGCTTTCAGGACGAGATGGCAGAGGCCATGGGCTCGCACCGTCCTCGTACTTCTGAAGTCGGCTACCACTGGCCCAGGAAAACCTCCAGGGCGACGGCCGGCAGGAGCGGCGAGAGTAACAGCCGGGCACGGCGCACACCATCACGGCCTTTACCAGTTCGGGCGGCGTGGGCCCGAACCGGCTTCGTGAGAAGCTGAGATCAGCCGTCTCATGGACTGGGGCAGACACCGGGTGCACTCATCATGCTGGGCCGGTCTGACAGACTGTCCGTCTGCCGTCCGAGCCGTTCCGGTCCATGGTGCGAGGGGCCGCGTCGTTGCCGTGACCACCGGGACGCGTGTATGCCGGTGCCAACCGTGGCCAGGTGCGATGCGTGGCCGACGCCTTCTGCGTAGTCCAAGCGCCCAACTCTGACTGGGAGTTAGCCGACATCACCTCGCTGTCCACAGGCCTCAGATCCGGTCCAGGGATGGCGCTGCGATGCACGTAACGGCCGGTGAACCCCCTCCCGGACGCAACGCATGTCACGCCCGGGAGGGCCCTATCCCTCAAGGTTGCGTTTTTGGAAGTGGTGTAACGGGTTGGACCTGATGCGGGGGTTTGCTCCGGTGTCTGGGTTGGTGCCCGCATAGACAGACGGCTGCCCGCTGATCTTCGAAGTGTCGAACCTCGAAGGAGATCAGCACGATGACCGCACCTGACAGTCTGCCCCTGCACGCCCTCGCCGAGGAGAACCTTGCTGCGGCGAGTCCCGATCTGCTGTGCGCGATGGTGAAAACGTTCGCTGACGCGCTGATGTCCGCGGAGGCAGATGCCCTCTGCAACGCGGAATACGGGCAGGTCAGCGGCGAACGGGTCAACCATCGCAACGGCTATCGCCCACGCGAGTGGGACACGATGGCCGGCACCGTCGAGCTGGCCATCCCCAAGCTCCGCAGCGGCAGCTACTTCCCGCACTGGCTGCTGGAACGCCGCCGCAGGGCCGAACAGGCCCTGATCTCGGTCGTGGCCACCGCCTACCTGCTGGGCGTGTCCACCTGCCGGGTCGAGAAGCTCGCCGAGTCCCTCGGCGTCACCCAACTGAGCAAGTCCCGGGTCAGCGCAATGTCCAAGCGCCTGGACGAACAGGCCACCGCATTCCGCAACCGGCCACTGGACGCCGGCCCATACGCCCTCGTCTGGGTCGACGCCCTGACCCAGAAGGTCCGCGAGGACGGCCGGACCATCAACGTCCACGCCCTGGTCGCGGTCGGGGTCAACGCCGACGGACACCGCGAGATCCTCGGCCTGGACGTCGCCACCGCCGAGGACGGCGCCGGCTGGCTGGCCTTCCTGCGCTCGCTCATCGCCCGCGGCCTGAGCGGGGTCCAGCTCGTCGTCTCCGACGCCCACGCAGGCCTCGTCGACGCCGTCGGAGCCGTGCTACCCGGCGCCTCGTGGCAGCGTGCCGCACGCACTATGCCCGCAACCTGCTCTCGCAAGTCCTGAAGTCGGCCCAGCCGTGGGTTGCCACGCTGCTGCGGACGGTCTTCGAACAGCCCGATGCCGACGCCGTCCACGCCCAAATGAAGCAGGTCCTGGACGCCCTGGAGAAGAAGTTCCCCAAGGCCGCCGAGCATCTGGATGCCGCCCAGCATGACCTACTGGCCTTCACCGCCTTCCCGCGCCAGATCTGGCGGCAGATCTGGTCGAACAACCCCCAAGAACGACCGAACAAGGAAATCCGGCGCCGCACCGACGTCGTCGGGATCTTCCCCGACCGCACGGCCGTGATCCGCCTGGTCGGCGCGGTCCTGGCCGAGCAGAACGACAAGTGGACCGAGGCCCGCCGCTACATGGGCCGCGACCTCCTCGCCAAGACCCGCCTCCACCCGATCGAGTCAGGAAACGACGACACCGTCCTGCCCACCGAACTCACCGCATAGCCTCAAAGCAGAGATCACCGAGTGGCCGTCGATACACCACTCCAACGGACGTGACCTCCCTCAACTGTGGCTTGTGAATCGAGCCTGATCTGAAACGACCGTTCAGAACTCGGGCAGGAGCCGTCTCGATCGGTCAGTCCGGGGCGTCCAGGCACTGGGCTGCCAACTCCTTCAACCGAACACCCTTGGCTCGCAGGAGCCGGCCCTCGGAACGCCAACAGCGGTGAGCTTGGAGGTGCCAGCGCGTTGGTTCACTACGCTGCCAGTCTTCGCGCGCGATCTGGGCGCAGGTGTCTTCGATCACGAGCATCATCACGCTCGGCAGCTTCAATGCAGCCTCCACGCCGACGGTGCGCTCTGCGCACGGCAGGTCCAGTACGGATATCGGGCGCTTGCGTGATTGGCGCCAGCGAGCCGTGCTCACGGCGACCACCTCCCAGATCTCCTCCTCGCGGCCCGCTGTGGAGCGCCGTGCCTTGGCACTGCTGGGTCGTATGGTCATGATGCGCGTGCGGCGTGCGCGACGACAGGGGCCGAACGGTCCTTCGTAGGACTGGCCGGTCCGACCGGTGACGGTGGGGTACCGCTTCCTGCGGTCTACGTACTCCTGGAATCTTTTGCGGCCGGTGAGCCGGGACCGCCCTGACCAGTGGCGGGCTGCTCGTCTGGTTCGGTGCGCTGCTCAGTCCTACCGTGGAAACAAGAGCTGGACCGTCAAGCAAAGACGAGGCGGAGGGCGTGGGCACGGGCTGCACGCACGGGAATGAGCCGTGGAGACTCCATCTGGATCAGGTGCTGGACGAGGTGCAGCTGCGAGTCAACGCGATCCGTGGGGCCCAGGATCGGGTACGCACTCTGCTGGAGGCGATGTTGACCATGGGCCCGGAGCTGGATTTGCCCCACCCAGGTCCGGCGGCAGGTCGTGGAGGCGACGCTCGCGCTGGTGGATGCCCGGTGCGGGGCACCCGGTGTGATCGGCGAAGACCGTAGGCTGGCGGAGTTCGTGCCCGTCGGAGTCCCTGACGAGGTCCGGGAGCGTATCGGCGCGCTGCCGCAGGGCCACGGGATCCTCGGCCTGCTGATCCGGCACCCGGCGCCGGTACGGATCGCGGAGATCTCCGAGCACCCGGATTTCTGCGGCTTCCCCGAGCACCATCCGCCCATGCACTCGTTCCTGGGGGTTCCCGTGCGGGTGCGGGGCGAGATCTTCGGCAACCTGTACCTTACCGACAACCGGTCGGCGAAGGAGTTCGACGCGGAGGACGAGTCTGCCGTCAGCGTGCTCGCCGTCGTGGCCGGGGTGGCCATAGACAACGCCCGGCTGCTCGCCGAGGGGCGACTCGGGAGGCCTGGCCAGCCGCTGCCAGAGAGGTCACGAACAGTCTGCTGTCGGGCCGGCCACAGAAGGAGGTGCTACGGCTCGTCGTCGAGCACGCCCGGCGGAACCTCTCCGCCGACCTAGGCCCAATACTGGCGGTATTGCGTCTAGGGGCGGAAGCCGTCGATCGCCAGTTCCAGCAGGCGGTCGGCTTGGGCTGCGCCTTCGGGGTTGTCGGGCGTGCGCCACAGGCAGCTCATGAGCATGATCACGTCGACGGGATCGATGCCGGGACGTACGTCGCCCGCGTGTTCGCACGCTTCGAGGAGCCGGCCCACGGCGGCGGGGACCGCGGGCCATGAAGCACTGACGACTTCTTGTACGGCGGCCGCATGCAGGGCTTCTCCGAGTCCGTGCTTGATGCGCACGTAGCCGGCGAGGACGGTGAACCAGTGCCGCAGTGCGTCCAGTGGGGCGTGGGTGGCGAGAATGCCCGGCACGCAGTCCACCATGCGGTCGACATCGCGGCGATGGACCTCCAGGATCAGCGCCTCACGGCTGGGGAAGTGCCGGTAGAGCGTGCCGGGGCCGACACCCGCGCGCTTGGCGATCGAGTTGAGCGAGGCGTCCGGGGAGTCGGCCAGCGCGTCATGGGCGACCTGGAGGATCGTTTCCCGGTTCTTCAGCGCGTCGGAGCGCTGCCGTGTGGCGTCGGGCATGGGTCCTCCTGGCGTGCGGACGGCCGGCCATTGCAAATCGGAGAGCTCTCCGCTTGTTGTCGTCCTCCATTGTAGGAGTCCTCTCGTGCGCTGCATCAAGCTCGGCTCGGGTCGTACCGGCCTGGGCCTCTCCCCGGTGGCGGTCCGATCGGCGGCATGACCGAGGGCGAATCCGAGCCCGGCCACCCCGTCCGGGCAACGCCACGCGGCACGAGAGTCCGCTGATCGAGCTGGACGTGGCCGAACTCGGTCACCTGCCGGCCGGTGTCGAGCGTGACCTGGCCGGCTTCCCCACGCCGTCCACCGTGTGGTCCCCGGGGTACCTGCGTGGCCACCGCGATCCCGTCACAGCCGCCCTGGCCCGCGTTCTCGGCCATCCCGCGCCGGCCCCACCTGGATCGGCGCGGGACCTGGGCACCGGGTAGGCGATCAGTTACGCGGAGGCCGCCATCGTTCGCCCGCGAAGCGTGCGAGCGCGTCCTGCAATTCGGGTGGGATCGTCGCCTCGTCCGGGTCCCCGGTGAGGCTGTCGAGCGGCCACAGGGCCACCCACCCCGCGCTGTTGACACGGATCCGCGGCCCCGGCGTGGCCTCGGGCGTGAGCCGCAGGTGGAGCATGACGGTGCCGTCGTCGTTCTTGCCGATCGGCGGTTCGAACAGGCGCGGTGCGATCTCCGCGACGTCCCGCCACTCGAAGCGGAGTGTCCGCTTGCCCAACGCGAACCCGACCCCGTCCTCGTCCAGGCGCAACTCGGCCCGCCGCCAGGTGAGGGGCGGGATCAGCAGGTCGATGACCAGGGGAAGCGCCACGAAGAAGCCCACGGTCTTCCCCGCGCCGGGGTCGCGCCAGCCGTTCTCGAAGGTGATGATGCCGGTCCACAGCAGCGCGAGTGTCCACATCGCCACGTAGAGGGCGGGCTGCCCTCTGCGGCGCCGCAGCCCGACGTAGCCGGGGACGCGCGCGGACTGCGGGGTGCTGCCGGCCGCAGGAAGCGGGCGGACCGGCCAGGGCGCGCGGGTGGCGCCGGGCCGTCGGCGGCGCGCCGGGGCGCCGCCTCGCCGATTCGCTGCGAGGCGTGCTTGGAGTTGGGCGTGGCGGAACTGGTATACCCCGCCGACCTGTCGCAGCAGGCCCACCCGGCGCGCGTCCTCGAGGAACGCCATGATCGACCACGGCAGCGTCCCCAGGCCCGCGAGCGTCAGCTTCGCGAGCAGCCACTGCGTCCAGGGACTGAGCGCCACGATCACCGCGGCCACACCCACGGTCCCCGAGAGCCAACTGCCGAGCAGCACGGCGTGGTCGGGGACCTGGACGACCCCCAGGCTGCCGATCGCCCCGACGACGGGTGCGACCCCCAGCACCATCAGTACGGTGCTGGCCCGCTCGCCGCTGAGCAGTGCCCGCGGTCCGGCGGCCTGCGCGGTGTCGGCAGGCGCGCCGACGACCATCATGAGCAGAGGCGGAACGGTGAAGCCCAGCGCCAGAAAAGGTTCGTCCCGGGTCAGGAGGAGGGTGATGGGAGCCAGGAACAGCAGAAGCCAGAACAGGCCCGGGATGCGGGAGCGGTGTCTGCCGAACCCGGCGGGCCGGCGGGGGAGAGGCCCCTTCCACACGTGCGAGACCAGCAGGAGCATGCCTCCGATGACGCCGCACAGCATGGAGACCGTGGCTCCGGCAGCCACCTGGAACGCCAGAAACGGATCGCCTCCGGTGACCCAGCCCTGGAACCAGGAGGAGACTGACATCACCAGGACGTAGCCGGCCACCAGTGCCGGCGCCTTGAGCACTGTCGGCGGCTTCGCCCGATGCAGTTCCCACCAGGCGAACTCCTTTGTCTTCGCGGCCGTGAGATGGGCCGCGAGGAAGCCGAGGGCCCGCTGTGCCCGCGCGTGACCCCACTGGCGTATCGGATGGGGCTGGTGCGGCGAGGCCGGCCCGGAGGGGAACGCCGCGGGAACAATGGCGTCCAGCAGATGCCGCTCGATGGCCAGGACGTCGGGAAAGACGGACTCGTCGGCGAGTTCGCCCGGATCGGCGCCCGGGCGGGCGTACACCGTGCGGGCCAGCCACAGCATGAGCGGGGACGAGAGGGCTCTGGCCGACGCGGCTTCGGGGTGGGATGCGAGGCGGTCGAGGAGTACCTGCCACTGCCGGGTGTGCAGCGGGTGAGAAGAGCCGCGCAGGTACTCCGCAGCCGCGGCCCCGTCCACGGGCTGTGCCGCGATCACGGCAGCGGCCTGCAACACGCCGTCTTCTTCGACGAGTTCGCTGTACTCCGCCGTGCGGGCAGTGAGGATGAGCGGCGCGTTGCCGGCTCCCGCCTTGTTGAGCCCGGCCAGCGCCGCGGACCGGAGCAGCGGCGGTAGTTCGTCCAGGCCGTCGAGAACCGGAAGTACGCGCCGGTCGCGTACCAGTTCGCGAATCCGGGCCCGGTCGAGGTCCTTGGTCAGGCCGACGTATTCCTCGTGGATGCGGCGCGCGAGCCAGACGTCGAAGTGTTCCTTGTTCGCGTTCCAGGACGAGATCAGCAGCGGTACCGGGACGGGCTTCGTCGCATCGTGCAAGGACAGCAGCTGCAGGGTGAGCAGGATCGCCAGAGACGTCTTGCCCGTGCCGGGGCCGCCGATGATCACCAGGCGCCGGGCGGGCAGAGCCTCGAAGCCGGCGGCGAGTTCGGCAAGGCCGGCGGTACTGCCGGTCACGTCCGCGCCGATGTGCTCGCGGTGGTCGGCGACCGTCCAGTCGGCCCGCCAGCCGACCGCGAGCCTGGCGCTTCCTGCCAGACCCAGGGCCCCTGCCTCGTCCCGCCACTGGGCGAGCACCACGCGCGCCAACTCGACGGCGGCGCGCTCCCGCGATGACGGGGGCAACGGCAGATGCAGGTGCACGTCACCGAAGTCCCGGCCCTGGATCACGTACGTCGCACTGCCACCGGAGAACACGTTGTGCACATCGCCCTGTGCCCGCTCCGACATGCCGTTCAGCCGGCCCTTCTGCGCGGCCTGCGCGAAAACTCCACCTCGTCCACCCCCGTCATCCCCGCGCTGCGGCCTCTCCTACCCCGAAACCGGTGGCCCGCCCGGGACGGGCGAGCACATGGAGGCGGGCCGGTGCTGTCGTCTCAGGATGTCACAGCACGGATCAACGGGCGCTGCGTCATGGCCGGTTGAAAGTGATGGGACCGTGAAAGTCCCGCCCCATGATGACGGTGCCCTGGCGGCCGCCCGTGACACTGTTGTCGGTGTTTCCCGAGCCGGTTCGCGCCGCCGCGGCGTCCTCCGCGGCACCGCGCCAGGCCGCGAAACGCTCGCGGAAGGTGTCGTCGTACGTGGCCCGCAGCGCCAGCGCGCGGGCGAGTGCTCGCGCACGCTCCACACTCCCGGCGTCCTCGTCGAGGGCCGTGAACTCTTCCTCCCCTGACGGGACTTCCTGGACTTCCCCGGGTGCTTCGCGCCCCGCGTCCGCCGTGGTGCGGCGCCGCACGAGGTCGCGCAGTGACGTCCACGCCTGCTGTCCCGCCGCGCCCGCCGTGCCGCTGGCCAGCGCCATGAGAAGATCGGCCGCGATCGCTTCCACAGCGTCCTCCGTCCCTCGTTCCGCCTTCCGGATGGCCCCGCTTGCGCCGGAGTTGAGCCTGGTGCAGGGGACGCTGCTCAAACGGTACCGGCCCGGCTACGCCACTTCACGGCCCCACGACCGCGACGGTCGCGTCACCTGGCGATGCGGGCTTCGATGCCGTCGAGCAGGAAGTCCAGGCCGATCCGGAAGGTGTGATCGGCGTCCGAGTGAGCGGCGTCGCGCACCACCGTGGCCAGCGCGGGGAATCGCCCGGTGGCGAAGGTGCGCTCCAGATAGGGCCCGAGTGAGGCCTGCCAACGCCTCTCGTCCATCCCGGTGGCCCGCTCGGCACGCCGCTCGGCGACCTCCCGGCGCACCGCGCCGATCGTGTACGCGTTGACTGCGGCGACCACCGGCATGACGGCGTCCACGTCGATGCCGTCCAGTGCGGCCACCACGGTCTCCCCACTGGCCAGCGCGTGCGGGCCGAGCTGGGGCCGGCCACCCAGGAGGTCGGCGAGCCATTCGTGCTCGTGGGCGGCGTGCCGGGTGGCTTCGGCAAGAGACCGGAGCACCTGCCGCCAGCCGTCTCCGGCCGGCCGGATCTCGGCGTGGACGGCGTCGACCATGAGGTCGAGCAACTCCTCCTTACTGGCGATGTAGCCGTACAGCCGCATCGGACGGACCTCCAGCGCGGTGGCGACCCTGCGCAGCGACACCGCCTCCAGCCCGTCCTCGTCGGCCAGCCGGATCGCCGCTCGCACGATCCGCTCCCGGCTCAACGGGGCCGGCACGGGTCGATTCGGCGGCTCCGGCCTCTCCCACACCAACATGGCGGCAACAATACATCGCATCGGACCGATACAGTGTATTGATCGGTACGCTGTATCAAGGGGAGAGGCGATCATGACTATTGCCATCGTCGGAGCCGGCCTCGGCGGCCTGGCTCTCGCCCGTGTGCTGCACGTGAACGGCATGGATTCCGTGGTGTACGAACGGGAATCGTCACGTGCCGCGCGCGGTCAGGGCGGCATGCTCGACATCCACTCCGGCCAGCGGGCGCTGCACGAGGCCGGTCTGAGCGATCAGTTCAACGCGATCGCCCGTGGAGAGGGCCAGGACATGCGTCTTCTCGAGCCGGATGGCACCCTGCTGCTCCAGGAGGACACGCCCGACGACGCCCCGCTCGAGCGACCCGAGGTCGACCGCGCCGATCTGCGCAACCTGCTGCTGGATTCCCTCCCCGAAGACGCGGTGCGCTGGGGGCATGCGTTCACCTCCGCGGGCAACGGCCTGCTGCACTTCGCCGACGGCAGCAGTGCGACGTACGACCTGCTGGTCGGCGCGGACGGCGCGCAGTCCCGGGTCCGCGCGCTGCTCACCGACGCCCGCCCGGTGCACATCGGCCAGAACATTGTCGAGGTCGGCATTCCCGACATCGATCGCACGCACCCCGACCTCGCGGCGATGGTCGGGCGCGGCAACTACTGGGTGCTCGGGAACGGACTGTCCATGGCGGCGCAGCGCAACGGCGACGGCCGCGTGCGCATCGGCCTCAGTTTCTACAACACAGCCGAGGACTGGTTCACCACCAGCGGGATCCCGTTCGACGACCCGGCCGCCGCCCGGGCACGGTTGATCGAGTTGCTCCCCGGCTGGGACTCACGGTTCACCGCACTGATCGCGGCCTGCGACGACACGATCGTGCCGCGGTCCATCACGACCCTCCCGGTCGGTCTGACCTGGCCGTCGAGGCCAGGGGTCACGCTGCTCGGCGATGCCGCGCACCTGATGCCGCCGGTGGGAGAGGGCGCCAACATGGCGCTGCTCGACGGCGCCCTGCTCGGTCTCGCGCTGGCCGCGCGCCCGGACGACTTTCCCGCCGCCGTCGAAGAATACGAACGCGAGATGTTCGAGCGCACCGGCGCGGCCGCCCGGATGTCCGCGGACATCCACGAACTGCTGACGTCGCCGGACGCCGCCAAGAAGATGCTCGCGTTCTTCCAACCCGGATGAATGCAGCCGAGTACGACCGGGCGCCCGGCCGCCAGGCCCACCCCGGGTGGGTGGTGTGCCGGTGGCGGTCTTTCGACGGCGAATCATGGCCGGGGAACACGTCACACGGCTCTCCGGAGCGGTCGGGTGGCGCAGGAGGGCATCGCGAGGACCACCCCGGCGTCTGGGCCCGCGCCGAGGCCGACCACGGCGGGTCGGACTGTCCCACGGCCTCGTCCCACGGTTGGTCGCCGTCCGTGGCGACCCCGAGGATCCCCCTCGTCGCCGTTGCCGGGAGCTGCGCAAGCAGCCGGACCACGTGGCCACCGGCATCGAGGACACGTTCCTGACCGCCTACCGCAACGGCAGCTTCCCGTACCTGCTCATCGCGGCCGACCGGGTCCGACCCCTCGTACGTCGATCGCCTGTGGCCCGTGGACGCCGCCCACGGGCAACCGCCCCTGTCCGGCGCGGGGACGTGCGGGACGAAGCGTTCCACCCGAGCGCTGGGACTGCGAGCGCTCGGTGTGGTCGCCGTTCGGTCATGTCGGCGCTCGGCGGCCACACCCTCACGGCCGGCCGCCGGCGTGCATCACCTCAGTTGCCGGCCGGATTCCAGACCACGGCTCCACTTTGCGTGCCTTTATAGGACGAGCCCCAGATCGCCGGCTGTGAACGGGAGCCGTCCTCGGCGGTGACCGCGGCTCCCCATTGCCCTGCCTTTGGAGGGGTGATGTTGCGAAGGGAGCATCCTTGTGTCTGGCCGATACTTTTGAAAGTCACCGGGCAGGCGCGCATGTATTCGCGGATAGGCGCGCCAGTGCCGTCGATGAGCCAGATGAACACGGTGACCTGACCTGTCTTCTGAGCGGTGAAGTCACTGTAGATGTAGATCGTGTTGTTGCTCTCGATCCTGATGCAGGGGTTGGCGGTGGCAATCTCTCCGATCTTTGTTGGAGTGTGGTTTCGGCATTGCGTGATGGAGCGGTCCGCTGCCGGAGTGGGAGCGGCGCCTGCCGCGCCACCGGACGGAGGGGCCTGCGCAGGCTCCGACGATTGCCGTGGCACGGGCGCGGCAAGGGACGCCGGTGGCGTGCTGGGGGAGGGAGAAGGAGTCAGAGAGGCGGGAGGGGACGATGCGCTGATGGAGGCGGTCGCGGACGTCGTCGCGCCTGCCGCAGTCGTTGAGGAATCGTCGGACGGCCCGGAACGGGCCATGGTGAAGCCAAGGAAGGTCAGCCCTGCGACGCCGGCGAAAGCGATGAGGGTGATCCCCGTCGAACGCGAACCGAACCGCATGATCTTGGCCTGGTAGGCGTTGCCGCTGACCTGCGAACCATCATTGATGGCGTTGCTGGTGCGATCGGATGAGGAGGAGTCGATGCTCACTTGCTTGCTACTCCCCCCGGCCGCGGAGGCCACGAAAACCGAACCGGCCTTTGATGTCCCGGCCCTGGATCACGTGACCGTGGACAGTACCCGAAACCGTGTTCTGCGTGCTGTGCCGCAGCATGGCAGTGGGTACAGAACCCTGATCGGCTCTGGCGTCCCTGAGCCAGTCACGTAGATCCTCGGCGAAGTCTGGGTCACGCTCGATGTGCCGCGTCAGCGCCGCGATCAAGGGCTCCGCGTCCGCCGTGGCCGTGTCGAGCGCGGACAGCGCGTCGCCATCGCGGCGAAACCTTTGCCGGATCATGTCAAGCAGGCCGTCCAGGGCACGGGAACTCGCAGCCCCCAGCGCGCCCTCTGCCACTCTGGTCGCCACCGCTTGGGCAAGTGTTAAGTCCATGCGTTCCTCCGTGATGACACCATCAGGACCGGCGACGGCCCGAGTATCACCGCCGCCTGAGCCGACGTGGGGTCAGATCATGGCAGAGACTGCTTCGTCACGCGAAACGGAAGGCTCCATCCTCAGCGGAGAACGGCACAGACCGGAGCGAGAGGACGGGGGCCTATCGTGGCTGGCGGGCCGGTGACCGTTCCAGCGCCCAGAGCCGGCGGGCCAGGCTTCCCAGGGGAGCCCGCTGTGCCTCGTCGCGCTGCGACTGGTTGATCACCCCCGCGTCGGCTTCGCCGTCGGCGTGGGCGGTGGCGGACGAGAAGGATCCCGAAGTGTGGGCCTTCCGCGGGTGCTCTCCAGGCTTGGTCGTTCGTCGGTGCGAGGACGCGCACAGTAGCCGCACGTCGCCAGCCGTGCGGCCGTGGACGGCGCCTTGGCGAATCGGCCGCACCCAGGTAGGCGTCACCTGGGTGCGGCCGACCCGGATCAGCAGGTGGCGTTCAGGCCGGACCAGTTGGCGCGGTCGTTGTAACCGCCGTCGCCGGCGTCGCCGACCACGAGGTCGAGCACTCGGACGCCGGTCAGGTCGACGTCGGCCGGACGGATGTCGTCGCGGGTCAGCACACCGCTGTCGAACAGCACCTTGCCGTCACCGATCACCTGGAAGGTCGACGTGCCGCCCTCGGGGCCGACGTTGCGCACCGCGTCGTCGATGCCGACCGTCGCGGTGAGCCGACTGCACTGGTCGCCGAGGTAGTAGCGGATCGTGGAGGGCGAGGCGACCCCGATACCGGTCGGGTAGACCTGGCCGAGCATGCTGATCGGCGACCAGCCGCCGACGCTCAGGTCGACCGTCGGGCTCATCCACCCGCTGGTGGCGCTGATCCACTGGTGATGTGACAGCGCGACGTCGCCGTGCGGCGCCGCCGGTGCGACGACCACCGCCGTGGCCGTCTCCTGCTGCAGCCGCTTCTTGCCGGTCACCTCGTACGACGTGGTGGCGGTCAGCGTGGTGCTGCCCGGCGCGGCGGTGTCCGGCAAGGTCACCGTGAAGGCGAAGGTCACGGAGCGGTTGGAGCCGAGCAGCTTCGGCGCCTTGCCCAGTGGACGGGCCGTCCAGCCGGCGGGCACCTTCACCTCGACGCGCGGAGTGAAGACCGGCTGCGCACCGTCGTTGCGGACGTCGACCTCGACCCGGGCCTGGTCGCCGCCGGCGACCAGGGGGGCGGTCCCGGCCGGCACCGCGTCGTCACCGACCTGGGTTATCTGCGGCAGGCCGGCGACGACGTGGGGAACACCGGGCTTGCCGGTGGCCCGGCCCACCCGGATCAGGGCAGCGCCGTGGGCGGGGACGGCGGCACTGATGGTGCCGGCGCTCTCGGTGACCTGGTCGGTCCAGGCGTTCTTCAAGGTGAACCGGTCCCCCGACAGCCCGGCCGACGATGCCTTCGTGGTCAGGGTCGCGGGGCTGTCGCCCCGGTTCAGCAGCACCACGGCGCGGTCACCGCCTGCGAGCCGCTTCACCCAGGTCTCCGTCGTGCCCGCGGGGCCGACGCGGACGGCCTGGACGCCGGCGGGGTCCTGGTTGATCGCGATGACATCGGGGTCCGAGAGAATCCCGAGCGAGGTCTTGCTGAGCTTACGGATGTCGCTGCCGATCATCAGCGGCGCGGCCGCCGCCGACCAGAGCGTCATCTGGGTACGGAACTCCTCGTCGGTCATCCCCAGCTCGGGTCCGAGGTAGTCCGGGTCGTTGAAGTGCCCGGGACCCGCGGCCTCGGGGTGACGCGCGTTCGCGTCGTAGTTCCGCAGCACGTCCTTGTACTTGATCTCGCCGACGAACCCCACATCCGTGTACGTCCGCCAGGACTGCGCGATCGCCGGCGCGTAGGACCAGGAGTACGTCGACTGCTGCTCCTCCGGGTAGTTGCCCCAGTCCGGGGAGGTCACCGGGTTGCAGAGGTTGAAGATCATGGGGCGCTGGGCGGCGTTGTTCCGCAATGCCTGCGCGAACTCGGTGTACACGGTCTTCGGGTCGAGGTCCGCGGCGATCCCGCAGAGGTAGTCCGCCTTGACCGCGTCGAACTCCCAGGCGGCGAACTGGTCCGCGTCGCGCTGGTAGTAGCCGTGGCTGCCGAGCCCGCACTTGCCCGGGATGTACGGGCCGGCGTCGGTGTAGATGCCGGCCTTGAGGCCCTTGGCGTGGATGTAGTCGACCAGCGGCTTCAGCCCGTTCGGGAACTGGTCGGGGTTGGGCACCAGGTCGCCGGCCGAGCTGCGCGGTGTCGGCGCCGCCCAGTTGCCGTCGATCCAGACGTACTTGTAGCCGGCGTCGCGCAGGCCGCTGCTGACCAGGAAGTCGGCTGTCGACCTGATCTCGGCATCGGTCGGATCGCCACCGAGGGCGTAGTAGGTGTTCCAGCCCATGTACGGCGTCGGGCTCAGCACCTGCCCGGATGCCGGCGTCGTGACGGCGGCGGGGGCGGCCGCCGGGTCCGCGTGGGCGGTCGCCGGAACGGCCACCAAGCCGGTCAGGAGGGCGAGGAGGGCGGTGAGATGTCGTTTCACATCGGATCCTTCGCTGTCCGATCGAGCAGCCGTGCCGGCCCGTCCCGGTGGTGAGTCCGGGCTGCCGCTCCCTCGTGGAGGGTGCGGGCGGCCGGTCCTCCGACCAGTCCGTGCGAACGCGCCTGCGATCTTGTTTCCAGGATCGTGCAGCGGTTACCGGCTCGCGTCAATAATAATTCCTAAATTAGGAGTTGCTGTTGGGGCTTTGCCGGGTACCCAGCCGTTCTGCCCCCTGGTGGGACGTGTCCGCGGCAGAGACGTCCGGCCCTGGCCGCCGACGTCTTCATCCCTGACGAACCCCCTCCCGCCGACGCCGCCCGCCACGGACCACAGGGCACCTGAGCGTCACGACCAGCACCGCCCCCTACGCGGGGCGGCGTCGCGACGTGTCACTGAAAAAAAGTCGCGAGCCGCTGTCGATCCGGCCGCGTCCTGTTCGACGTCATGGTGTGCGGCGCTCCGTCGCGCGACCATGCCACAGGACCTGTCGAGGAGAATCGTGGATCAACTGCTGAGAGTCATGAACTTCAACATCTCGACTGACGGGATCGGTGCCGGTGAGCACCAGAGTCTGGACAGGCCGTTCGGCTGTGACCGTCCCGAGAGGCTGTTCGGCTGGGCCGGCGCCACGGCCGGCTGGCCCATGCGCACGGACTCCGGAGGCACCCGGGGCCTGGACGACTACTTCACCCGGGACTTCGCGCGCAACATCGGTGCCGAGATCATGGGCCGCAACAAGTTCGGGCCCCAGCGCGGGCCCTGGACCGACCATGAGTGGCGCGGCTGGTGGGGAGACGAGCCTCCGTTCCGCACGCCGGTGTTCGTCATGACCCACCATTGGCGCCCTTCGTTCACGCTCTCCGACACCACGTTCCACTTCGTCGACGGCGACCCGGCCACGGTTCTGGAACAGGCGCGTGAAGCGGCGCAGGGCATGGACGTCCGGCTCGGCGGCGGGGTCACCACCATCCGGCAGTTCCTTGACGCCGACCTGGTCGACACCATGCATGTGGCGGTCGCACCGGTGAAGCTGGGGTCGGGACTGCGGCTGTGGGAGTCGCCCGATGAGCTGCTCGACCGGTTCCATCTGGAGGTCGTGCCCAGTCCGAGTGGTGTGACGCACCACCTGTTCTGGCGAAGGTGACGCGAGGGCGGCCGGGAAGCCTGCGGTAGTCCGCCGGCCCGCCGGTCGTGGTGGGGAAGGCGCCCGGCCGCCCGGGGCGATCAGACGGCTGCGGTGGCGGCGTCCGCCGGGGCCGGGCCGCCTTCGGCACGAGCGGTGGCCCTTAACCGGCCCGGTGCTGCGAGCGGGCCGGCTGAAGGCGTAGCCGGAGGAGTAGCCGACCGGGGCGGCGGTCGTGTCGAGGCTGTCGTCGGTGTCCCGCAGGCGCCGGGCGGCGAGGTCCATGCGCCGGCGGGTGAGGTACGTGCCTGCCGACTCGCCGGTGGCGGCGGCGAAGCGCCGGTCGAGTGCGGCACGCGAGACACCGACCTCACGGGCGAGGGCGGCGGGCGTCCATGGTCTGGCGGGCTCCTCGTGGAGCCTGGTCACGGTGGCTCCCGTCACCGGGTCCCCCGGGGCACCGAGCCGGGAGGGCACGGACGCTCCACCGGAGGCGAGCCAGGCCCGGAGACCTGGACGAGTCGTCATCGGAGATGCGGGCGCGTACCGGCCCGGGCCGCCCGTGCCCGAATTCGGTTGCCGCAGCGTGGTCGGCTGTGGATCCTGCTGGAATGCGCTTCTCGATCAACCTCCCGAACTTCGGTGACTTCGCCGACCCCCGCAACGTCGCGGCCGTTGCGGCCGCCGCCGAAGACGCCGGCTGGGACGGGCTCTTCGTCTGGGACCACGTATTGCACCGGAGGCATCAGGGGCGCCCCTTCGGGGACCCCTGGATGCTGCTGACCGCGGCCGCGCTGGCGACGTCCCGGATCCGGCTGGGCACCCTTCTGACGCCGGTCCCTCGGTATCGTCCGCAGCAACTGGCGCGCCAAGTGGCCACCTTGGACAACCTCAGCGGTGGCCGGGTGACCTTCGCCGCCGGCCTGGGCGGCCCGGTCGAGGACGAGTACCGCAGCTTCGGTGACGCCGCCGAGCCACGCCTCCTGGCCGAGCGACTGGACGAAGGACTGGAGCTGCTGGGCCGCTTCTGGTCCGGCGGCGCGGTGAACCACCACGGCCGGCACTACGAGGTCCGGGATGTGACGCTGCTGCCTGCCACCGTGCAACGGCCAGGCCCGCCGGTGTGGATCGGCGGGTTCTGGCCGCGTCGTGCGCCCATGCGGCGGGCAGCGCGCTGGGACGGCGCGGTGCCGCTCTTCGAGACGGCGCGGCACGGGCAGGTGCCCGATGTCGCGGAGGTACGCGAACTGGTCGCCTACGTAAGCAAGCACCGTGCGGCAGAGGCCGAGCGCCCCTTCGAGCTCGTGCTGGGCGGCGCGACGCCCCCTGACCCGGCCAAGGCCAGGGACGTGATCGGCCCGCTGCACGACGCCGGCGCCACCTGGTGGGACGAGCGACAGGTGCAGACCGGCCCCGACCTGGACCGTCTCGCTGCGGTGCTGCGTCGCATCGAGGCGGGTCCGCCGGCGGTGTGATCCTCCCGCGAGGATGTCAAGGATGCGGGTGATTGGGCCGGCCTAGTCGGCAGCGCGTGGCGGGCCAAGACCGGGTAGCCGCTGCTTGCGCGGGCCCGGCGAAAATCGGTTGCGTGGTGTGTGGGGCTCGCTAGGATCATGCCGATCTGGAGTGCCGGGCGTGATCGAGAGCCCGGCGTAGTGGGAGAGGAGGTGCGTAGTAATGGACGCCGCCATGATGCGGCGCGCTCGTGCGTGCGCGCCAGACGCCTCTTCTCGCTACCTTCCCACCGGCTGACGGCACGCGTCCGCTGACGCTCCCTCCGGTGGGTTCTTCCACTGGAGATCATCACCATGCGTGAGCGCTTTACCGACGGCGAGTCCTTCGCCCGTATCCGCCCCAAGGGCAGCCGACGACGCGGCCACCGAGACGGTGAGCAGGCCTTCGAGGAGGCCTTCACCGAGTATGCGGTGCGACGGCCGTTGGCGGCCCGGGATGCCACCGATTCCTCGGTTCTCGAGACCTCCGCCGAGGACGACCAGGACACTCGCTGGGAAGACCTGACAGCGGTCGGTCACACCGCCGACGGGCCTGCCGAGGGTGATCGCTGGTCGACCTGGGATCGGTCGACCCCGACCGAGAAGGGCCCCGAGCCGCGCCCCGCATGGGTGGTGACGGACCTGGCGGCTGTCGACTTCGAACTCGGCATCGTCAAGACCGGCAAAGAGGCCGACGTCTTCCTGATCGAACGGGCGGTGCCCGGAACCGACCGCCGTACCCTCATGGCCGCCAAACGCTACCGCGACGGGCAGCACCGCATGTTCCACCGCGACTCCGGATACCTGGAGGGGCGTACCCACAAGGAGTCCCGCGTCAGCCGGGCCATGGCTAAGCGCACGGCCTTCGGCAAGGAAGCCATCGCCGGCCAGTGGGCCGGTGCCGAGTTCGCGGCGCTGTCGCGGCTGTGGTCGTCGGGGGTCGCTGTGCCCTACCCCGTGCAGATCCTCGGAACCGAGATCCTGATGGAGTTCATCGGGGACCGGTTGGGGACTGCCGCGCCACGCCTGGCGCAGCTCCGTCCGGAAGAAGCGGATCTGGACGACCTGTGGGAGCAGCTGGGCCGCAGCCTGTCGCTGCTCGCGCGCGACGGCTATGCGCACGGCGACCTGTCGGCCTACAACATCCTTGTCCACGAAGGCCGCCTCGTCGTCATCGACGTGCCTCAGATCGTGGACGTCGTCGCCAACCCGCGGGGCCGCTCCTTCCTCGAGCGCGATGTCCGCAACGTGGGCGCCTGGTTCGTCTCCCGGGGCCTCGCGCAACGACGTGTCGAGGAGCTGGCCCGGGCGCTGGCCTTCGACGCACGGCTCGGCTGAGGAGCCGTCCTTCGAATGGGCGCGTCGTCCGCTGCCGTGCACGCCGACACTGAACGCGGGCCCGGGCGCTCCTCCCGGGCCAGCGTGGGCGGCGGTTGTGCGCCCCGTCCTGGGTGAACTCCACCGGTGGGACCTTACGGGACCACCTCGGCGGTGTCTTCGAGGGCCGCGCTTGTGTCACCGTGCCGGTTCAGGCGTGGGTGGGGCAGGTTGAAGCTCGCTTGTGGCAGGAGACGCGCCGACTCCTGCCACAGGCGCTCGATGTCAGGACGTTGCCGGGACGGGCTCTCCCGTCTCGGACGTCTTCGCCTCCACCGTGTTGCCGGCGTCGGGGGCCGGCACTGAGGCGGGGGTGTAGAAGACGCTGCCCTGCTGGCGGGAGCGCTCGGCGAGACCCTTGGCCACCAGCGCCTCCAACGTGTTGCGCACCACGGGAGCGCTCGGCGTGGCGCGACTGGGGTGCTGCTTGGCCAGGGTGTCGACGAACTCGCTGACCATGCGCGGTTCGCTGCTCGCGGCCAGGATGTCCGCGACCAGGCTGCGCAGCGTGGGTTCGCTGGATCGTGAGGTAGCGCGCTTGGGCTTCCTGACGTCCTCGGGGGCCGCCGTCCTCTTCCGGGCCTTGTGGGCCGTCGGCTCGCCTGCCGGCTTCTTCCGCCCACGCGGACGGGGCACGGGCTGGGCCGCAGGTGTCACCTCCGGCTGGCCGGTCTCGTCGCCGGCGGTCGCTTCACCTGCAGGTTGCGCCGGCATCGCGACGCTCGGCGCACCGGCCACGGTTCCCTGCAGGTGGGTCAACCACTCCCGCTCCTGCTCGAGCTGTGCCAGCCGGTTTTGGAGTTCCGCCAACTGCACGCGGACCTTTTCCCGCTCGTTGGCGTTGTTGTCCAGGTCCTCTGCGAGACGCGTCGCATACCGGTCCTGAATGGTGTTGTTGTTGGACACGACAGCCGCTCCTCGTGTATCGGGTGTTGCTCCCGGATAGTACCCACCCGAGAGCCAATGCGAGTTGTCGCCGTGTGCGAACCACCCCTATCGAGTCGCGCATGGCAGTCGTGTTGAGCCCGGGTAGAGCCGGTAGAGAAGCCGTCGTCCAGAGAGGGCAGATTCCTCGCCGAGGCGTGATGGCACGAAGACAGCGGGGAATGACGGTAGTTGACGTGAGGCATCACAGGAAGTGGAACGTCCCGGTGAAGACCTGAGCTGATTTCCGGTACTCGCATCCGAACGGGGATCGCTCCCGATGAAAGCGGGCACCGAAGAGGTGCGAGGTCGGCCGGCCGTGCTGGGGAGGGGGACGGGGCGTGGTTGTCGTCTGGGGCGTGGCGTTGGCCGTTGTGGCTGCGGCCGCGGTGGTGGCAGGGCTGGTGCGGGCGGGCCGCCGGGGGGCTGCCGCCGAAAGGGTCCGGCTGGTGAAGCTCGCCCGTGTAGACGTTGTTCGATCGCTGGACGAGGTCGAGTGAGCGGGAATTCGAGGAGTATGTGGCAGCCTCGTGCCGCAGAGACGGCTGCGCCAAAGTCCGCCGCGTAGGTGGAGCCGGCGACCTTGGTGCCGATGTCATCTGCTGTCTGCCCGATGGCCGGAAACTCGTGATCCAGTCCAAGCGCTACGCGCGGCACCGGTCGGTGGGCAGTCGCGACATTCAGACGTTCAACGGAACCGCTCGAGCAGAACACGGGGCAGATGTGCCGCTCGTCGTCGCTTCCTGCAAGTACACCCAGCAGGCTCGAACGTTCGCAGCCAAGCAGCAGTTGACGCTGATCGACATCGACCTCCTGGGCTTCTGGAACAGCGGTACCCCCTTGATGTCGTTCCTCGGTCCGGACATCAATCGCTCCGGTACCAACCGAAAGCTTCATCCGGAGATGTGACCGTGCCGGCGCGCCGACGCGGGCGGACAAATCCTTTCCCGGGCGCTCGCCGAGCAGCGCCAAGTGCTGCCGCCAGGCGCTCCGCACGCGAAAGGCCCGGCACGCCGTTGCGACGTCCGCCGGGCCTTCGGTACGTGGGTCAGTTGGCGGGGGTGGACTCCACCGGAGCCGGAGCCGGAGCCGGAGCCGGAGCCGGAGCCGGAGCGACGGCGGCGGGGACCTCCTCGACTGCAGCGGCAGGAGCGGGGGCCTGCGCCGGAACCGCGGGGGCCGCGACGGGCGCCGCGACGGGCGCCGCGGGGGCCGCCACAGGCGCGGTGGGAGTCACGGCGGCAGCGGCGGCGGCAGCGGCGGCCACGGCCTCCTCGGCGGCCTTGGCCTCTGCGGCCTCCGTCGCCTCGATCTCCGCGGTGTGCTTGGCCACGAACGCCTCGCCCAGGACCTCGCGGGCCTCCTTGAGGTGGTCGAGCTCCACCTCGCCGTTCTCGGCGACGTGGCCCTCCAGGGCCTCGAACATCCGCTCCACCGGCTCGTGCGAGCCGCCAAGACGCTGCTCGGCGTAGACCGCCACACCCAGCTTCAGGAAGAGCTCGGCCGTGCGGCGGTTGACCGTGAAGTCGTGGATGGCGTCACCCCCCGCGTCAAAGCCCTTCTCGATGACTTCGAATGCCTTCTTGATGAGACTCACGCTGTGCTCCCCTGCACGTGCCCGTCGGACGACTGCCTGACTGTGACCTGATCTGACCTGAACTGCCCTGTGCCGCAACTGACCCAGCGAGCCGATCAAGGTCGAACCCTATGACAGTTTCCCGGCCGATGCGCACCCACCCCGCTGCCGATCCGTACACATTGGGCGGCTTGACCGGGCCCCGGGCATCGCACCCGTCGACGGCGCTGCCGCATACCGCTTCCGTGTGATCACGGGGCCCGTACGGACGCCGGTGCCGGCGGAACGGTTTCACCGGGCACCGCGGGCTGCGTGACCCCGGATGAGCCGAGGCCATCCGCAGCCGTGGGCGAACGTCGGGTCCTCCGCTGCCTCCTCGAACCGCCGGGGGGCAGGCGCGGGCCGTCCCCGCCGTGCGCGTCAGCGGTTCACCCCTTTCCGCGGACCACGGCGACGGGGGAGTGCGCGTGATGGAGCAGAGCCTGACTCACCGAACCCAGGAGCAGCCCGGTGAATCCGCCGCGTCCCCGTGCGCCGACCACCGTGAGCTGGGCGGTCTTGCTTGCCTCGATCAGTGCCTCACGGGGGCCGTCGTCCACCACTGCCTGGCTCACCGCGACGTCGGGATGCCTTTCCTGGTGACCTGCGAGTACCTTCGTCAGATCCACGCTCTCGTCTGTCGCACCGGGCCGATTCCTGTGCGCGTGGAGGGCGATGATCTCAGCTCTGCGCAACGCCGCTTCGGCGAAGGCGAATTCGAGCGCTTTGGCCCCGGCGGTGGAACCGTCGACGCCCAGCAGGACAGGGCCGGACGTGTCCGGCTGTTCCCGCACCACCATGACGGGGCACTGTCCGTGAGCGGTCAAGAACACCGCGGTCGACCCCAGCAGCATCCCGATGAAACCGCCCATGCCCCGGGATCCGACGACCACCAGGTCCGCGGTTCGCGACTGCAGCTCAAGGGCCGTCAACGCGTCCCCGTTCAGCACGGCTTGGCTGACCCGCACTGGCGGCGCCACGCGCCTCGCGCGCTCTGCTGCTTCCCGGACCAGGCGTTCGGCCACCTTCCGCAGGCTGTCCTCGGGTGGGCCCAGTGGTGAGGGATCCATCGGAACATGCATCGGCATGACAGGCAGAGCGAGCCCATGGACGATCCGCAGCTCCGCATCGCGCCACAGGGCTTCCCGGGCGGCTTCCTCCACCGCCGCCAGACTGGACGCCGAGCCGTCCACGCCCGCTACGACCACATTGCTCACCGGGACTCCTTGCCTGCGCGATTTCAAGCGATCACGTGGACGACTCCGGCTGCCGGTGCCGGAGGGTGTATCGCACGCCGCACCCTCTACTCGGACACACTGCCTTCGCTCTTGTCCGGGCGCATCCCGGGTGTGCGGGATGCGGAGCCGTCGGGTGCCGGCCTCCGTCCCGCCGAGGGCCCTCCGGGGAGCGCTTCGAAACTTGACGGCCCGATCGGCGCCCTCCCCGTCCCGGCGCCAACGTGCGCCGGGGTAGCAGGGTGTCCCGGTGCCGCCGCTTGAGTGCGGGACCTGCGACCACCGCACCGGGGCCGGTGGTCGGTGTCGTCGAGCGGCGTGACGGCCGACATCGCGGCCGTGCCAGTCGGGAGCGGAAGTCGTCGCCGTCCGCGAAGGGCGTCCAGCCGCTGCGCCAACAGGAGTGCCACCGCGGACGGGCCGGTCGACGCTCGTGACCACGACGCACGCGGATCCACGCTCAGTGCGGCCCATCGGATTCGTCGACCGGAAGCGCTTCGGGATGCAGCAGGCCGCTGCGCCGCCGTTGCGCGGCCTCGTGCGGCCGCGGAGGCGGTCCGTCGGAACCAGCCGGATACTCCTCCATCGGAACGAGATTGTTCTCCCACGCGCTCAGGACGGGGGTCAGTACCCGCCATGCCTCTTCGGCCTCGTCGCCAGGGATGGACAGGGCCGGATCACCCTTCATGACGTCCAGCAGGAGCCGGCCGTAGGCAGCCAGGCCGGGCGGCTCCATCCGTGCGGTCAGCGAGAGCTGGGAGAGCGTCTGGGCGTGTGCGCCGATGCCCGTCATGTCGAGGGTCAGCCCGTCCGGCTCCAGCCCGAAGCGGAGCACGTTTGGCAGGGCCTCTCCCTCATGGCCGAAGGGCAGGTGGGGTACGGAGCGGAAGCGCACCGCGACCTCTTTGCGGTCCTGGCCGAGCAATTTGCCGCTGCGCAGCCGGAAGGTCGTCCCGGACCAGCGCCAGCTGTCCAGTTCCAGTTCGACCTCGGCGAAGGTCTCCGTGCACCGCCCGGGATCCACGCCCTGCTCGTCGACGTACGCGGGAATGGGGTGGTCGCAGATCCGCCCGGACAGGTAACGCGCGCGACGCGTGCGGTGCACGACGTCGTGGTCGGTGAGGAGCCTGACGGACCGCAGCACGTCGGTCTCCAGTGGTGGGGTCGATCCGTTCCGGCCGCGGCCCGAGCGGTCACGCCCTCCCGCGGACGACCGCGACCGGGCAGTGCGCGTGGTGCAGCAGCGCCTGGCTCACCGAACCCAGCAGCATCCCGGAAAAGCCACCGCGCCCCCTGGCTCCGGCAACCATCAACTGGGCGTTCCTGCTGGCCTCGATGAGGACCTCGCGGGTTTCACCGCTCAGCACCTCCTGCCGGACCGTGACGTCCGGATACCGCTCCCCGCGACCGGCGACCGCCTGGGCCAGCAGACGTTCCGCACTCTCCGCGCCCGTACCGGGGGGCGCGTGATCCGGCAGCCAGGCGTGCACGGCTCTGATCTCGCTTCTCCGCGACGATGCTTCTTCGAAGGCGAATTCGACCGCTCTCTCGCCCTGAGGGGAGCCGTCGACGGCCAGCACGATCGGCCCGGTGTCGTTCGGTTCCTCGCGAACCACCATCACCGGGCACTCGCCGTGGGCGGCCAGGGACACCGCCGTCGAACCCAGCAGCATGCCGACGAAGCCTCCGGTGCCGCGGCCGCCCACGACCACCAGGTCCGCGGCACGCGACTCAGCCGTCAGCACCGATACCGCATCGCCGAGCATCACGGCAGCGGCGACCTCCACATCGGGCGCCGCTCTCCGGGCACGCTGTGCGGCGTCGTGCGCCAAGCGGTTGAAAGGCGAGGGGTCCAGCGGCGCGTACATGGGCCTGACCGGCCAACTGAGGGCGTACACCACACGGAGCCTCGCCCGGCGTCGCTGCGCTTCCCGAGCGGCCTGTACCACCGCGGCGTCACCTGACGACGAGCCATCCACTCCTACGACGATCAGGCCGCCCACTGTGCCTCCACCAATCGGCTTCCAGTCTCCCCATCAGCTGCTGCAGCTCCCAGCTTCACTCCGGCCGGTTGACGTCGCCAGCCGGCCGGCGGGTCGGTGGCCGCTGGACCAAGAGGTGGGCTGCTTCCCGGGGTGGTCGCGGCTTGCGCGCACCCGGATCCTCGGTGGCGCCCTGACCGGTGGTAACGCTGTGCGGTGTGGCCTGCTGTGACGGCGTTCCGGGCCCAGCGCGGTTACCGGCCCCGGGGTATGGCCGCCCTTGAACGCCGAGTCGCGCATGTGATCGCAATCCGGTCATACTTACACGTAAATCCCGATCCGGGTCATGATTGCCCGGCGTCACCGAGGCACGGTCATTCGTATGAACGCCAAGACCAAGTACACGCTTGCCGCCGCCGCCGTCGGCTGGACGTTCCTCGCGTCCCAGTGGTCCGGCAGGGGCTGCGACTTCGTCCCGCAGGCCTACGCCCTCGTGCTCTCCCACGGCATGCCCGCCAGCAGTGAGGGATGCAAGGCCGAGCAGGACGGGCCGCAGTACACCGACAAGTACCAGCGGTGACGCACATGTGAGCTTCGGCGTGGATGTCACTGCGATGTGCGGCTTGGGTGCCACTCGTACTCGGCGGGCCGCACATGGCCGCCGCCCTTGTCCCGGCGGCCCGGTTACGGGTCCCCTTCGCTTCGGGCCCCTGGCCGGGCTGACGTCAGGCGGTGTTGTGTTCGAGCCAGGGCACGATGTGGTCGACGTAGCTGTCCACGTTGGACAACGGTTTGCCGGGCAGGACCGCGATCAGGTGTCCGATACCGAAGGTCTGGTCCCACACCCGTGCGCGTCGGTAGGTGTCGTGGTCGACGGCGCGGCGGACGGTGTCCCAGCCGTGCCAGGCCATGCAGGCCGCATCGATGGCGGGATCGAAGGGCAGCGCGAGGTCCCAGTCCAGGACGCCGATCAGCTTCCCGTCGGAGCTCCAGTGCACGTTGGAACCGGCGAGATCACCGTGGACGAGTGCGTCAGGCACCGGGTCCAGGGCCATGGCGTTGTCCAGGCGACGCCGGCCTTCGTCGCGCCATCGTACGGGCAGGCGGGGGATGACGTCCTCGGCCAGGATGCCGGCCCAGCCCCGTGGGGACGGTTCCCGGGTCGTGGCCAGGGCCTGGCGGAGCCCGGCAGCAAGGGGGACTTCCCGCAGGTCCCGTAGAAGTTTCCCGATGTGCTCGGGGTCGCCTTCGCCTTCGGGCAGTGCGGCGCCGTCGATCCAGGACACGGCGACCGCGGCACGGCCGTCGAAGACCGCGACCGGCGTGAGCGGCTCCGGTACGGCGAACGGCAGACCGGCGGCCCCGACGGCCCGCAGCAACTCCATCCTTCGCGGCAGCGCCTCCGCTGCCGACGGACGCTTGCTGATGCGCACGGCCGCGACCTGCGGCAGCAGCACGACGTGATGGATGTTGCCGTCCTCTGCCAGGCGCGCCCGATCCAGTGGGGCGCCCGGCAGAAGCGCATCGACAATGTCCAGCAAGTCCGCAGGTACATCGTGGCCCACGGTTCCGTCCTTCCGGTTTCCTGCTCCGTCTGCAGGATCGAACTCGGGCACGCCGCGGCGGTGACCGAGGATTCGGCGCTCTCATGGTGCCGCAGAGTCCGAAACCGAAGAGATCCGCACCCCGCAGCCTGGGTGGCCGGACGCGGTACGAGGTCCCGGGCCATGCCGGCCCCGGGTCCGTGCCGTGTGGCCCGCAGTCGTCTGCTCAACGACGAACGCCGCTTGCTGTGGCCTCCCTTCGAGTCCCGTCCGCGTGAGGGACTGAGGAACAAGGCGGCGCTCGCGTGCGGGCCCGGTCCGGACCGGGTTGCCTCCCGGGCAGCAGGACTTCGCAGACCCGCCTCAGCGCGGGCGATGGGGCTCGTGGCCGGGCCGCCGGGTCAACCCGCCACCACGTGGATTCGATGACCCGCACAGTTAAACCGTTTCACTGATCTCTCGAATCTGTTTCATCAAGTCTGCGCAACCCGTTGCCATGGTGGTGTGATGGCCTTCAGAGTGTGATTGAAGCGATTCAACACGCCTCGTGAGGAGCACCCGTGCGTCAGCAGATCGCCGCCGTGGTCGCTGCATCAGTCTTCGTCGTGGTGGCAACCGCGACGGCGACGGCAGCGAGTCCACCCGCCGCCCCCGCCCCCGCCGCTGCAACGAGCGTCGGCCATTTGACGGTCAACGCCCTTGACGCCCCGCTCGGTATCCCGCCCGCGGCGCCCGCCCTCGGCTGGCGGCTCGCCTCCGAGCGCCGCGGCGTCACACAGCGGGCCTACGAGATACACGTCGCCTCTTCGGCCGACCGCCTCGGCGACCCCGACGTCTGGGACAGCGGCAAGGTCTCCTCCCGTCAGTCGACCGACGTCCGCTACGGCGGCCCCGCGCTGCAGCCGCATACGGATTACGTCTGGTCCGTCCGGGTCTGGGACGACCGGGGTGTCGCCTCGCGATGGAGCGACCCCGCCACGTTCGGCACCGCTCTGGGCGGCCAGTCGTGGACGGCCTCGTGGATCGGTGCGGACACACCGGCGCTCGGTGCCAAGTGGACCGACTACACCGTCAAGTTCACGGCTTCCGGCATCAACGGGGCGCTCGGCGTCTACTTCCGCGGTCAGGACACCGAGAACGCCTACATGTGGCAGATCAGCGACACCGACGACGCGCTGCGCCCGCACGTCAAACGCGACAGCGGCTACTCCGTCCTCAAAGCGACACCGTTCCCGGCCGGCTTCGACTTCGCCGCCGAGCACGACTACGCGATCGCCGTCGACGGCGACACGATCACCACCACCGTCGACGGCGAGCGGCTGGACCGGCGCACCGACGCGACGTTCGGCGGCCCCGGCACGATGGGCTTCCGTACCAGCGGCGCGGAGCGCGGCCTGGTCCGCGACGTCACGGTCACCAGCGCCGACGGCACCGTCCTGGTCGACACCGCCTTCCCGGCGGGCGACCGTACCTTCGCCTCCGGCACCGTCACCGCCGGCGGCCTGCGCGTCGACAGCGCGGGCGGCGAGGCCTGGCTGCGCCGCGACGAGCCGGTCCCGCTGCTGCGCAAGGAGTTCGATCTCGGCGGCAAGAAGGTCGCCCGGGCACGCGTCTACGCATCGGCACGAGGGGTGTACGAACTGCGGCTCAACGGGGAGCGGGTCGGCAGCGCGGAACTCGCGCCCGGCTTGACGGCGTACGACAAACGCATCGACTACCAGACCTACGACGTGGCCCGGCAGGTCCGCGGTGGCGCCAACGTACTGGGCGCCGAGGTGGCACCGGGCTGGTACAGCGGCAAGGTCGCCATGTTCGGCACCGACGTCTACGGCAAGGACACCTCGGTGATCGCCGAGATGCTGGTCGAGTTCACCGACGGCACCAGTACCACCGTCCGTACCGACGGCACCTGGACCACCACCGGCGGTCCGACCCGCGAGGCCGACCTGCTCGACGGCGAGTCCTACGACGCACGGGTGGCGAAGCAGGTCGCCGGCTGGGACAGGCCCGGCTTCGACGACGCGAACTGGGCCGCGGCGGACGTCCGCGACGAGCCGGTGAACGTGCTCGAACCACAGACCGCGGTCGACGTACGGGTCACCCAGGAACTCAGGACCGCGAAGCGCATCGACTCGCCGACCGCCGGCACCTACCTCTACGACCTCGGGCAGAACATGGTCGGCCACGTACGCCTGACCCTCGAGGGCGAGCCGGGCCGGACGGTGAGGGTCCGGCACGGCGAGGTGCTCAACCCCGACGGAACGCTCTACACCGCGAACCTGCGCAGCGCGAAAGCGACCGACCACTACACCTTCGCCACCGACCAGCCGGAGACCTTCGAGCCGTCGTTCACCTTCCACGGCTTCCGGTACGTCGAGATATCCGGCGTCGACGAGGCCCCGGCGGCCAAGGACCTGGTCGGTGTCGTCGTCGGCACCGACGGGGACCTCACCAGCAGCCTGGACACCAACTCCGACCTGGTCGACCAGCTGCACAGCAACATCGTCTGGGGCATGCGCGGCAACTTCCTGTCGATCCCCACGGACACCCCCGCGCGCGACGAACGGATGGGCTGGACGGGCGACATCAACGTCTTCGCCCGCACCGCCGTCTACAACATGGACGCACGGTCCTTCCTGAGCAAGTGGCTGCAGGACCTGCGCGACACCCAGCGGACCAACGGCTCGCTGCCCGGCGTCGCCCCCGTGGTCCCCGGCCGCTTCGACGGCGGCTACGAGTCGGCCGGCTGGATGGACGCCGGCGTACACGTGCCGTGGACGCTGTGGCAGGCGTACGGCGACACCGACGTCATCCGCGACAACTACGACATGATGAAGCGGTACGTCGACTTCCTCGACTCCGACTCCACCGGCCACATCCGCTCCGCCGGCGGCTATCTCGACTGGCTCAACCTCGACGACGCGACCCCGGCCGACGTACTCGACACCGCGTTCGTCGCCAAGAGCACACGAGAGTTCGCGCAAATGGCGGCCGCCATCGGCCGGGACGGCGACGCGGCGGCCTACCAACAGCGCTATGAGGCGGTCAGGTCGGCGTACCAGGCGGCGTTCATCGGCGCCGACGGCACCGTGAAGGGCGACAGCCAGACCTCGTACGTACTGACACTGACGGGCGACCTCGCCCCCGCCGACCGGCGCGACGCGATCGTCGCCAAGTTCGTCAAGACCCTCGAGCGCCGCGACTACCACCTGTCGACCGGCTTCCTCGGCGTCGACGGACTGCTGCCGGCACTCACCGAGGCGGGCCGCTCCGACATCGCCTACCGGTTGCTGCAGCACAAGGACTACCCGTCGTGGGGCTACGAGATCGGGAAGGGCGCGACCACGGTCTGGGAACGGTGGAACTCCATCAACCCCGACGGCACCTTCAACGACATGGGGATGAACTCGTTCAACCACTACGCGTACGGCGCGGTCGGCGAGTGGATGTACCGCACCATGGCGGGCGTCTCGGCGGCGGAACCGGGCTACCGCAAGGTGCTCATCGCCCCCGAGCCCGGTGAGGGCATCGACCACGTCGACTTCAGCCACGAGACCCCGTACGGCACGGTCCGCAGCGCATGGGACACGACCAGCGGGGCGATGATGCTCGACGTCACCGTGCCGGCGAACACCACCGCCCAGGTGCGCATCCCGGCGCCGAACCGCTGGGCGGTCACCGAGGGCGGCAGGCCGATCGGCGAAGTCGCCGACGTGACGTACGTCGAGCGGGCGGACGGGGCGGTGGTGCTGGAAGTCGGCTCGGGGCGCTATGCGTTCGCGGTCGACCCGGTGCTCGGGGACCTGGGGGCGGCCCAAGCACAAGCGGCGTCGTTCGCCGACGACGTCGACGCGCTGCCGGCACGTGGTCCCGGCAAGATCGCCAAGGGTCACCTGCAGACGCGCACCGCTGCGATGCGCAAGGAGCTCGACGCCGCGTGGCACCTGCAGGACCAGGGCGCGGACGCGCGGCTGACCGCCGCCGCGGTGCACCGTGCGCTCGCCGCCGTGGCGGACCTCGACCGATGGACGCGGACGTACGCCGATCAGGGCACCATCGACAAGACGGCGGCCACGGTGCTGCGTGATGCGCTGACCGGCATCGAGCGGACCCTGTCGCGGGCATCGTCGCGGCTGGTCGGCGCGGTGGCCACGCTGGACGTGCCGGCCGACGAGATCCTCCCGGGCGACGTCGTCCGCGTGACGGTGGCGTTGGCGAGCACCGGCAAGCGGCAGCTGACCGGCCTCGATTCGTCACTGCGGGCGCCCGGCGGATGGACGGTGAGGTCCGTGGGCCGGCACGCGTCCACCGCTGGTGCGGGCGGTACGGTCGAGCACGCCTACGACGTCACGGTCGCGCCGGACGCGCAGGCGTCCGTGGCCGACCTCACCGGATCGGTGTCCTACCGGTACGGGGGAGGAACGGCGACGCTACCGGTGTCGGCGGGCCTGGTGGTCGCCCCCGGCGTCGCCATCGACAGTGTGTCCAGTACGCCTGATCCGGTGGGCCCGGGTGAGGAGGCCACCGTCGCCGCGGTGCTGACCAACCGCACCGAGGTGGTGCAGTCCGGCAAGCTCACGCTCGACCTCCCCGACGGCTGGGCGACGCCGAACCCGGTCGGCTACCACCTGGACCCGGGGGAGCGGACAAGGGTCGATGCCGTCGTGACGGTGCCGCTCACCGTCGTGGAGGGCGCGGCCACGGTCACCGCGGCGACCGGCGCGACGACGGCGGAGCAGGCGACCGGCACGATCGCGGTCTCGCTGCCCACCCCACCCGCGCGGACGAGCGACCATGTCGACCTCGGTGACGGGCCGTCGGAGTCCGCCCACCGGCTGACGGCGTCGGAGCACTCGGGGACGAACATCGAGGCCGGGCTGACACGGCGCTACAGCCACTCTTCCTACCCGGGTGGCTGGTTCGAGTTCGACGCCGCCGTACCGGCCAGTGGTCGCTTCGTGGTCCGCATCGTCGAGACCTTCGACGGTGCCCGGCGCAAGACCTATGACGTCCGGGCCGACGGCGAGGTGGTGCACAGCGTCGACCTGAGGCGAAGCGAGGGCGGCCAGGGCACCGTCACCCACCAGTTCGTGGTCGAACCCTCCGCCGGCACGTCGGACGGCACCGTCCGGCTCCGCTTCCAGGACACCGGCGGCGACTACGACCCCTCGATCGCCGACGTGTGGGTGGTGCCGGTCGGCTGATGCCGCCGGTCACGGTCGTGTGCCTGAGGACCCCCGGCGCGGGTTCTCAGGCACACGACTGGGCTCCCCTGTCTCGACTCGTCAGGATGCTGTCGCAGTAAATGCCGGATCTACTGCGGCGAGTCTCTACCGTGATCTGCGCGACCTGCGGCGGGACGTTCCGGCCGCCGAGGTGAGGTGTAAGCATTTACTGCGGCAGGGCAGGGGAGCAAGGCGGGTGTGACGATCGAACCAGCGACCGGACTCGGGAGCGGGGGTGCTCTCCGGCTGCCGCGCGCCCGGGTGGTGCCTCCGTCCTCCCCGCCCTCGTCGTGCACCGCGGCGGTCGAGCGATACCTCACCGGCGCGGGAATCGCCAAGTACTCCGCGCGGATCCACCGGATCTCGCTGACGACGTGGGGGTGGATGCTCGCCGGCGAACCGGCGCCCACCGGTCCCGCCCGTCTTCCCCATCGCCGCCATCGACGACCCTGCGCTGCCGGAGGTGCTGGCCGAGCTGGCGGCGGCGCGTGCGGAGTGGTGTGCCCGCGCCGGCGTCGACGCCGTCGCCCGGCAGGTTGTGAAGGCGACTCCGCAGCCCGCCGCCGGGGCTGAGCCTCACGCCGGTGCCTCGGTGTACGGGGAGACGTGACCGTCGAGTGCGTGCCTGTCGGCGGCCAGTAGACTCGACCGCCGTGGCGGACACCCAGTACGAAGACCTGTTGCGGCTGGTGCTCACCTCCGGGACGGCCAAAGCCGACCGGACGGGCACCGGCACCCGAAGTGTCTTCGGGCACCAACTACGCTACGACCTCTCACAGGGGTTCCCGCTTGTCACCACCAAAAAGGTGCATCTCAGGTCCATCGTGTACGAGCTGCTCTGGTTCCTGCGTGGCGACTCGAACGTCGGCTGGTTGCAGGAGCACGGCGTCACCATCTGGGACGAATGGGCCGACGCGAACGGCGAGCTCGGTCCGGTTTACGGCGCGCAGTGGCGGTCCTGGCCCGCCCCGGACGGCAGGCACATCGACCAGGTCAGCGAGGTTCTCGACACTCTGCGCCGGGACCCGGACTCCCGCCGGATGATCGTCTCCGCCTGGAACGTCGCCGAGGTCGACAAGATGGCTCTCGCGCCCTGTCACGCCTTCTTCCAGTTTTACGTCGCCGACGGCAAGCTCTCCTGCCAGCTGTACCAGCGCAGCGCGGACCTGTTCCTCGGCGTCCCGTTCAACATCGCCAGCTATGCCCTGCTCACGCACATGGTGGCTCAGCAGGCCGGCCTCAAGGTCGGCGACTTCATCTGGACCGGCGGCGACTGCCACATCTACGACAATCACGTCGAGCAGGTGACCGAGCAGCTCTCGCGCACTCCGTTTGAGTTTCCCGCGTTGCATCTGCGCCGAGCCAACTCGCTTTTCGACTATGCCTACGCCGATGTGGAGGTGCTCGACTACCAGCACCACCCAGCCATCAAGGCCCCGGTCGCGGTATGAACGTCGGGCTGATCTGGGCGCAGACCCTTGATGGGCGTGATCGGTGCGGCAATGCGATTCCGTGGCGCCTGCCTGAGGACATGGCACATATCAAGGCAACCGCCCTCGGCCATCCCGTGGTGATGGGGCGCAAGACGTGGAATTCCCGGCCCTTCGACCAGGCCGTCGGTGACCATGACCAGCGCGGCGACCTTTTCCAAAGTGAAGGTCTCCTCGGGGTAGTCGATGTCGGGCAGGACTCCCGGGACTGGCCCTCCGGGCAGTGATCACCGAAGTCGCAGCCTATGCACTGGTCCCTGGGCCTGCCCTGCGCTGCGGCCATTGCGGCGTTGAGGCCACGGATGACACCGTTCAGGTTCAAAAGAGCCGACGGTGCAGCCCTCTGGAGTAGTTCGTCCGAGGCGTCCATCTGCCGCTCCCTGACCATCATCGAGCGATATGACCCGGATGGGATCAATAATCCTATCTGCGGCAGAGCAGGGCGCGTCGACGGGAAGCGGAGCGCGAAGCTGACGGAGGGTGATCTGCGATCCCCTGGGGCGTCTGCCAAGAGGCGCATGGCCGCGGCCTGCGTACCCGCGAAAGCCGGTGCCCCGTAGGGCGGCCTCTGCGTGCGGGCAAGCGTGCGGCCCTCCCTTGTGAGTCGCAGCGTGCGCCGACGGGATGCCCCCAAAGCCAGACTGGACTGTTTCGTCCTCTTTGCTTAGGCTGGGACGCGCTGCGCCAGAGCCGGAGCAGGCGGTCCCCTCCCACCGGCTCGGCCGGAGACCGAAGGCCTTCACGGCGGCCGCCGAGCGACTTCCGGCAACTCTCCCATCACGGGCTTTCGCGATCGACTGGAGGGCCGAGATGCCTCACGTTCTGTTTTCAGCCGCGGAATCGTCCGTGGAGGTGAGGAACAACGAGAAGGACCATCGCTACGAGATCTCCGTAGCCGGTGAGACGGCCGGCCACATGGGTTATCGCGAAATCGGCAATCGACGCGTTCTGATGCATACGGTCATCAACGAACCATTCCGCGGGCGAGGTCTCTCCAATGTGCTCATCAAGTGCACCCTGGACTTCTTGCGCATCCACGGAAACACAATTTCAAATTACTGTCCGGTTGTCGACAGGTTCATACGCAAGAATCCCGAATACACCAGCCTGGTCGACACGAGACATTCAGGCACCTGGGTCTCGCCTTCGTCGAGCTGAGGATCCGGTTCAGTCCACGACGTAGGAGCGTACGTGGTTCAACGCCATATGCATGGCGACGCGCATCGGCTCGACGTCCTGGGCGGTCTGAGCCAGCAGATAGCCACCCTGCAAGGCGGCCATGACAGCGGTGGCGAGCTGCTCCGGGTCCGCCCCTTCACGCAGCGAGCCGTTCTCCTGCATGCGCTTCAAGCCTGCCGAGATGAGCCGTTGCCACTCGGCGAAGGTCTCGGCGAGCTTGCTCCTCGACGTCGGGTCCTGTGCCGCCCGGGCGCTGACGAGCGAGCCCAGCGCGCACCCGTAGGCGCCGTGCTGCAGAGAGTTGAGATGGATGAGCTTGTCGCTCCATCGCTCGAGCGCGCGAATGGAATTCATCCGCTCCAGCATTTGGCGATCACGGTTCAGGACCTGATCGGTCCGCAGCTCGATGACACTGTGGACAAGCTGGTCTTTGTCCGCGAAGTGGCGATAAAGCTGCGATTTGCTCGTCCCGCTTGTCGCTCGTACGTCGTCGAGTGAGACCGCGTTGACGCCCCGCACATAGAAAAGGTCGGCAGCGGCCTGAACAATGCGGTCGCGTGTGACAGCCCCACGCGAGGTCAGGCGCCGCTCTTGCCGAGGAGCATCATCTACGGACATGTGCCCGATATTACTACGCGCGATCACCGGTCTACGGAAGAGTCCGGGAGTCCTGCCGACGCGCACTGGGGGGTGACCAGTCGGCTGCTCCGTGCCCACCGGGGCGTCGGGTGCGTGAGTTGCGGCCTTCGCAGGTGCGCGCGACCTGCTGTCAGATGGACCACCTCTGCCTCGTACCGGATGCGAATCGTGGGAACGCGCGAATACGGATCCGACCCGACTGCCCCGCGCTGACCAGGCAGCAGCCCGCGTCGACACGCATCAGGTCCCTGCGAGCACGGTGGGGACTCCGAGAACGGCGACATCCCGGGGCGTCCACTCCACGGACTACATGGTCCTCTCGTTTGCGTTATAACGGAAGAGGACGGCGGGCTCCCAATCTTATGGAGCTGATAACCGACGACTATCGCCGGCGGGACGAGTGCACGACCAGACGGCCCGGCCACGGCGCCTACCGGGAGGGTAAACGACTCCGTTCCGCAATCAACGCCAGCGCTGTGGTCACCGGAAAAGGTGCGACGGCGGAGCAGGGCGAACTCGGTTCGACATGGGACAACGGCCGCCGCCAGCCCAGCAGCGACATTCTCCGCTCAGCGGCCGGCCGGAAACGCACCACCACTCCCGCCGGCACCACGTGGAAAAGGAGCATAACGATGCGCGCAGCACTTATGTACGGCGCTGGTGACGTCCGCGTCGAGAACGTGCCCGACTCCGTCATCAAGCGCCCGACCGACGCCCTGGTGCGGATCACCGCATCCTGCGTCTGCGGCACGGACCTGTGGCCGTACGCCTCGATGAAGCCCGAGGACGGTCCGGCCCGGATGGGCCACGAGTTCATAGGCATCGTCGAGGACACCGGCTCGGAGGTGTCCACCCTCAAGCGCGGCGACCTGGTCGTCTCACCCTGGAGTATCTCCGACAACACATGTGAGTTCTGCCGTGAGGGTCTGACCAGCTCCTGTATCCACCCACAGGCGAACTTCTGGGACGGCGAGGCGGAAGAGGGCGCCCAGGCCGAAGCCATCCGCGTCCCCCTGGCCGACGGCACCCTCGTCGCACTCCCCGTCGCAGCGGATTCGGCCCTCATTCCCTCCCTGCTGACGCTCTCCGACGTCTTCTGCACCGGCTACCACGCTGCCGTGTCAGGCGGAGTCGACGAACGCACCCGCGTCACGGTGATCGGCGACGGTGCCGTCGGGCTGATGGCGGTGCTGTCCGCCAGGCGCCTGGGTGCCGAGCAGATCGTCCTCATGGGCCGCCATCCGTCGCGCACCGACCTGGGCCGCGAGTTCGGCGCGACCGATGTCGTCTCCGCCCGCGGCGAAGAAGGGGTCCAAACCGTCCGCGAGCTCACTGGCGGGTACGGCGCGCACGTGGTCCTGGAGGCCGTCGGCACCAGGCCCGCCTATGATCAGGCCCTTGGCGACGTCCGGCCAGGCGGGGTCATCAGCCGGGTCGGCGCCCCTCAGTACGAGGAGGCGCCCATTGGCGTCGGCAGCCTCTTCCGCCACAACATCCGCCTGGCCGGCGGCCCCTCACCGGCCCGCGCCTACATCGAGGACTTGTTGCCCGACGTCCTGAGCGGCACGGTCGAGCCCGGAAAGGTCTTCGACGCCACCACCGACCTGGACGGCGTTCCAGCCGGCTACCAGGACATGGCCGGCCGCAAGAGCCTGAAGGTGTTCATCAAGCCCTGACCCCGGACACGGTCGGGGTGCGGCGCAGTCCCCACCCCACCGGCTGCGGTCGGGCCCCGCGAGGTCGCCTGCTCGTCGCCGCCACGGCGCCGTGACGGCCAACCGCGGCGGGCCGGCCGCCGAGAGCGGTGGCGTGCAGGCGCGATCAGCCGGCCGCCTGAGGCACCTTCGGCATGGGCGGCAGGTCGGTCCCCAGGTCTGTCCGTCGTCACCATCGCCTGGAGATCCGACCCCAGGCACCGGCGCGTCCGGCCGGGTCCTGCGATGAGGCACTGAGCCTCAAATGGGACTATCTCGACCAGTCAGCGACTTGAGTATGCTGCTAGAGTCCAAGTTCAGGCGAGTTTGTGGACTCTTTAGTTCACTTTTGAGGCGCTTGCAGCTGCCGCGCGTGGCGCAGGGGAGACGACGGGACAGAGGGAGACACCCGATGAGGGCGATTGTTGTGACCGATCAGGACGCGGGAACGGCCGGAATGAGGCTGGCGGAGCGTCCCAAGCCCGAGCCGGCGGGGAACGATGTGCTTGTTGAGGTGCATGCGTCCGGATTCACCCCGGGGGAGCTGACGTGGCCCTCGAACTGGACGGACCGCCTCGGCCGCGACCGGACGCCATCGATCCCTGGCCATGAGCTCGCTGGAGTGGTCAGTGCCCTCGGCTATGGCACGACGGGGTTGTCTGTGGGACAGCGGGTCTTCGGCCTCACGGACTGGACTCGCGACGGCACGCTGGCGGAGTACGCGGCCGTCGAAGCGCGTAACCTCGCGCCGCTGCCCGGGGATGTCGCCTTCACGGTAGGCGCGAGTCTGCCGATCTCGGGCCTGACGGCGTGGCAGGGGCTGTTCGAGCACGGCCGGCTTCAGCCGGGGCAGAGCGTCCTCGTGCACGGCGCGGCCGGCGGAGTCGGATCGATGGTGACGCAGCTCGCGCGCGAGGCGGGTGCTTACGTCATCGGCACCGGACGTGCCGCCGATCGTCAGGCGGTGCTTGACTTCGGCGCGGCCGAGTTCGTCGACCTGGACAACGACACGCTGGAGGACGCCGGCGGAGTTGATCTGGTGTTCGACGTCATCGGTGGCGACACTGGGAAACGGTCCGCGCGCCTGATTCGCGCCGGAGGAACGCTGGTGACCATCGCCGGCCCGCCAGGGGCGCGACCTGTGGACGGTCTGGCCATCGACTTCGTTGTGGAGCCCGATCGGGTTCAGCTGGGTGAGGTGGTCCAGCGGGTGCGGGACGGACGGCTGCGTACGGTCATCGGCACCGTCGCGACGCTCGATGATGCCGTCGCGGCTTTCAATCCGTCCGAGCGGGTCAGGGGAAAGACCATCATCCGCGTTCGTTCATAACGGCCCACAAACCCTACAATGGACGATTCAGTCCACTTGTTGACCGATAGGACTGCCCCGTCAGCCAGGCGGAGCCGGCACAGACACAGGAACGGCGATGGCAAAGGTGCTGTGGACCGACGCGAGCGGCTCGGTCAGAGTCGCCAAGGACGAAGACAACAGATTTTACGAGGTTCAAGAGGACGGCAACTACGCGGGGCTGCTCGCCTACGAGCGCAAGGGCACTCACTACAGCCTGACGCACACGTACGTCCAGGAGGGTTACCGTGGCCGCGGCCTGGGGACCGCGTTGATCCGCGAGGCGCTGTCCGACCTGCTGCGGGAGCACGCGGCAGTCACCAACCGGTGCCCCGTCGTGGATCGCTTCATCGAGAAGCACCCCCAGTTCCACGAGATTCTCGATCTCGGGTCGCAGGCCGCCGACGACGCCCACGACTGAGGCGCCCGCCGCCGCCTGCGGCGGAACGAGGCGCCGCGGGGTTCTCGTGGCTGCGCGTCGCCATCGATTTCACATCTCTCAGAAGGGGCAGAGAATGGCGAGCACCAGCGGAGCCACGGCACGTGTTCGCATGATCCAGGCCGCTGCAGAGCTCTTTTACGTCAAAGGTGTCAACGCGGTGACCTTGGATGACGTGCGCGCGGCGAGCAGGACCAGCGCGTCGCAGTTCCATCGCCATTTTGCGGACAAAGACGAACTTGTACTCACGGTGATCGAGTTGCGCGCTCAGCAGATTCTCGATCGCGACCGACAGCACTTGGAACGGATGAGCTCCTTCCGAGCCCTGGAGCGCTGGACCGAATCGATCATCCGCCTCAACTCTCTCCAGGACGGGGCTTACGGGTGCGCTCTGGGTGCACTCGTCGGATCCCGCGCGGCTCAGGATCCCACGGCCCGAGACCTGCTCGCTGAGAAGTTCGGCGAATGGCAGGAGCTGATCACCGCCGGCCTGATCCGGATGCGGGAGAACGGCTCGCTCAAGGAGGAGGCCGATCCCGCCAAGCTCGCTGTGTCCGTGATGGCCGCACTGCAGGGAAGCTACTTGCTCGCCCAGATGACACGCGACGTCGAACCGATGCGCATCGCCATGAATATGGCGCTGGCCCACGTGAAGACGTACACCGTGGACTGATACGCGGTGCACGAGGCGGCACGAGAGGTCCATGGCGAACGCGAGGCATTTCCCCATGTGCGGTGGTCTCCCTGATGGCCTCGTTCGCCGCGCCGCCCAGCACCGGATCGACGGACCACAACCATGGGCGCCGGCACCGCGTACACGACACCGATCACTCACCCGAGTCGGCGCAGCTTACGGGCATGACGCGCCGCGCCGCGCCGCGCTCGCGCAGGCCGAAGCGTCCAGACCGATCTCAGGACATGACTTACCGACTCTTGGAAAGGCACCGCTCGATGCAGGACGTGGCACCAGTGATCGACCTGACTCGCCGGGGAAGAACGCTCCAACTCGCATTCTCCTCCGGGGTGGTCTCCCTGGTGGCCGCGTTCGCCGCGTCGGCCGCACCCATCCCCTTGTTCAACACCTACCGGGCCGAGGACGGGTTCACCAACGCCGGGGTCTCACTGGCCGTCGTCAGCAACTCCGTCGGCACCATCGCCGGACTGTTGGTGCTGGGACGACTGTCCAATCACCTGGGCCGACGGCCCACTGCGATCGTCAGTCTCGGTCTGCTCCTGCTGGGCTGTCTACTGCTGCTGACCGTGCACGACATCGGGACCCTGCTGTCCGGTCGGCTACTGATGGGTGTCGGTACGGGGGTGGCCAGTAGCGGCCTGGCCTCCTACATCGTCGACGCCGCACCCACCAGGCCGGAGTGGTTGGCATCCGTCTCCTCCAGCCAGGGACCCATGCTCGGCCTCACGCTCGGCGCCATCGCCTCCGGCGGCCTGGTCCAGTTCGGCCCCTGGCCACGCCATCTCGTCTACCTGGTTTGCGCCGGTTTCCTCGTACTGTCCGCCGCACTCATCGTCATCAGCCCGGAAACCGCGCAGCCGACGCCGGGCGCTTGGCGATCACTGCTGCCCCGGGTCCGCATACCGGCCCGGGCCAGGCATCTGCTCCCTGCCGCGGCCGCGGTGTTCCTGGCCACCTGGGCGACCGGCGCTTTCTACCAGGCCTTCATGCCCGCACTGGTCGCGGATCAATTCCACACCCACAGTTCGCTCACCCTCGGACTTTTGTTCGCCCTTTACCTGGCCCCCAGCGTTCTCGGCGCGCCCATCGGCGGCCGGTTCACATCCGCGGCGGGCCAACGCATCGGCATGATCATCTTCCTGACCGGATGGATCGGCCTCATGGCAGCGATCACCGTAGGCACACTGGCGTTGCTCATCGCCGCAACCATCATCGCCGGCACCGGCCAAGGCATCGCCATCAGCTCCGCCACCCGCGGCCTACTGCACGGCAGCACCCTCGCCGACCGGGCACCGGTCTTCAGCGCCATCTACCTCCTCTGCTACAGCGGAGCCGCCTTCCCCAGCCTCATCTCCGGCCAACTCTCGAACACTTTCTCGCTGCCTCAGATCGCCCTCGGATACGCCGCACTCGCCATCGTCGCCACCCTCTTCAGTGTTCTCGCCGCACGCGACCCGCACACCGAAAGGGCAGGTAACGCTCGGCGCGGTGAGTGATCAGGACGAACCTCGCCGTCATCGCGAGGCCCCTGACACGCCGGTCCAGCCTGCATACGCGGTTCGCGTCGGCCGGCAAGTCCGGGAGCGCCGGCCGCGGACAGACAACGGCGCCGTGGCTCAGCCGGCGAAATCGTCACCGCCTTCGACCCGTCCGAAGTGGCGAGGCAAGGCGGTCAAGCGGTTTCGCTAATGTCGTGAATACGGCGAAGCCCCCTCATGGCGTCACAACGGGGTAATCGAGAACTGCCACAGGAGAGATGTCCAGATGAAAGCGATTGTGGTGACGGACCGGGCCGCGGGAACGGCGGGGATGGAGCTGGTGGAGCGGCCCGACCCGGATGCGGTGAGGCTCGCCAGTCTCGAGGGGGCGAACTACGGCGATGTCGTCGTTGAAGTCCATGCCTCAGGGTTCACCGGGAATGAGCTTGAGTGGCCCTCTACCTGGATCGATCGGCTCGGCCGAGACCGGACGCCGTCAATCCCGGGCCACGAGGTGGCTGGGGTGGTCACCTCTCTCAGCTATGGAACGGCGGGTTTGTCGGTCGGTCAGCGGGTTTTCGGCCTCACGGACTGGACCCGCGACGGCACGCTGGCGCAGTACGTCGTCGTCGAGGCGCGCAACCTCGCGCCGCTGCCGGGCGACGTCGGCTTCACGGTGGGCGCGGGCGTCGCGATGGCGGGCCTGACCGCCTGGCAGGGACTGTTCGAGTACGGCCACTTCCTCCCGGGGCAGAGCATCCTCGCGCACGGCGCAGCCGGCGCGGTCGGCTCGATGGTGACGCAGCTCGCACGCGAGGCCGGCGCATACGTCATCGGTACCGGACGCGCCGCCCATCGTCAGACCGCGCTCGACTTCGGCGCGCAGGAGTTCGTCGATCTCGAGAACGACGCGCTGGAAGACGTCGGCAAGGTCGATCTGGTGTTTGATGTCTTCGGCGGCGACATCGGAAGGCGGTCCACGGGTCTGGTTCGAGCCGGAGGAACGCTGGTGACGGTCGCCGGTGTGCCTGAGGTACGGCCGGCCGACGGTCGGGCGGTCGACTTCGTTGTCGTGTCCGATCGCGCGCAACTCGGCCAGATCGCTCGACAGGTGAGGGACGGGCG
This sequence comes from Actinacidiphila sp. bgisy160, assembly GCF_057707815.1. Classification (NCBI taxonomy): domain Bacteria; kingdom Bacillati; phylum Actinomycetota; class Actinomycetes; order Kitasatosporales; family Streptomycetaceae; genus Actinacidiphila; species Actinacidiphila sp. bgisy160. The sequence goes on along the minus strand of NZ_JBYIQW010000034.1, from coordinate 526 downwards.
GTTGCGGACGCACATCGGCCGGGTCGCAACCCTCGATGATGCCGTGGCTGCCTTCAACTCGACCGAGCGGATCAGCGGGAAGACGATCATCCGCGTTCGCTCGTGAGAGATGAGGGACACGAACCGGCCGAGCCACGAAAGCCACTTCTTCCTCGCTCTGACCTCGGGTGCTCGACGAAGCCGCCCACCTGAAGTCCGGTTACCGAGTCTTGACGGAGGTGGTGGGCTGCCGCCCGAACGGCAGGCGATTCGCGAGCGGATCCTTGCCGGCCCCGATCACCTCATCCGCGCGCTCCGCCTCGGCGACCGAAAGATCCAGAACCGCAGCGACCCCATCGACGGTTGCCTCACCGAAACCGGACTCACCCCAACGACACCACGCCTACAGCCTCGGTAACCCGGATGGAGGAGCCGGCCGCCGCCGAGCTGCCCCGGCCCGCCGGTGAGCTCCGCCGCGAGGACACGGGGCAGCTGCGGGAGGACTGATCACCAGTCAGGGCCGTCGGCCGGCGGGGCTGGTGTCCTG